>JBBSJW010000049.1:0-21949 GCA_038256885.1 Propionibacteriales bacterium | reverse complement strand
GCGCAGCGCCTCGGTGAGCGCCTTGTCGTGCACGTCCGGGTCGAGCTGCTCGGACTCCGGCAGCGGGTTGGCGACGAGGATTGCGGCGTTCTGGCCCAGCGCATCACGCGACGCCATCACCTCAGCCACACCGGCGGCATCGGCCACCGACCAGTCGAGCTGCTCGCCGGAATCGGTGAGCCAGAAGCTCGGGAACTTGTCCGTGCCATATCCGAGCACGATCACGCTCAGGGACTCGAGCCGCTCGAGCGTCGCGGGAATGTCGAGGATCGACTTCACACCCGCGGAGACGACGGTGATCGGAACCTCCGAGAGCACCGACAGGTCGGCTGACTCGTCGAACGTCTCGGACGCGCCGCGGTGCACTCCGCCAAGACCGCCGGTTGCGAAGACACGAATGCCAGCAAGATTCGCGATGTACGAGGTCGCGGCGACAGTTGTCGCTCCGCTTCCCTTCCGGGCCAGGGCAATCGGCAGATCGCGCACGCTGAGCTTGGGAATGTCCTCGGAAGCGATGCGTACGAGCTCCTCATCGGTCAGGCCGGCCTTGAGTCGACCGTCGAGCACGGCGATCGTCGCGGGCACGACACCCATGTCCGTGAGGATCGCCTCGAACGCACGCGCCGCCTCGAGGTTGTCCGGACGCGGCAGTCCGTGCGAGATGATCGTCGATTCAAGCGCGACGACCGGCTGCCCAGCATCGAGAGCGGCTTCAACAGCAGGCGATATGTCGAGCGGAAGCACTAGATCTCGGTGCGGTGGAAGTTCGCGTGCGAGCGCGAGGCCGTCGGGCCGCGCTGGCCTTGGTAGCGCGAACCGTACTTCGCCGAGCCGTACGGGTTCTCCGCTGGCGACGTCAGCCGGAAGTAGCAGACCTGACCGATCTTCATGCCGGGGTAGAGCTTGATCGGCAGCGTCGCCACGTTCGCGAGCTCAAGGGTCACGTGACCTGAGAAGCCGGGGTCGATGAAGCCCGCCGTCGAGTGGGTCATCAGGCCGAGACGGCCGAGTGACGACTTGCCCTCGAGCCGAGCGGCGATGTCATCGGGCAGCGTGACCAGCTCGTACGTGGAGCCGAGAACGAACTCGCCGGGATGCAGGATGAACGCCTCGTCGGTGCCGACCTCGACCTCGCGCGTCAGGTCGCTCTGGTCGACGGCTGGATCGATGTGCGGGTACTTGTGGTTGTCGAAGACGCGGAAGAACTTGTCGAGACGCACGTCAATGCTCGACGGTTGGATCATCCCCGGGTCGAAGGGGTCGAGCGCAATGCGCCCAGCGTCGATCTCGGCCAGGATGTCGCGGTCTGAGAGAAGCACGAGAGAAAACTAACCCATGCAGCCGTAGGAGCGTCTCGACTCCGCTTGAATGGTCGACATGCGCGCTGTCATCTGTCATCAGGGCAACCTCTCGGTTGCCGACATCGACACCCCAGTCCCCGCCAAGGGGCAGCTACTCGTCGAGGTTCAACGCTGCGGCATCTGCGGATCCGACCTCCACGCTCGCGTCCACGGCGACGAGCTCGGCAAGGTGATGGTCGAGTCCGGCTACGACGACTTCATGCGGTCCGACCAGGACATCGTGTTCGGCCATGAGCTCTACGGCGTGATCGCCGAGCACGGACCCGGCAGTCGCAAGAAGCTGGCCGTCGGTACGCCGGTCGTCTCACTTCCGCTGCTGCGCAACCCCGGCAGCGTCGACACTCTCGGGCTGTCTGCGAAGGCACCTGGCGCGTACGCCGAGCACCTCCTCACCCAGGAGAACCTCACACTCAAGGTTCCCAACGGCCTGTCTCCCGATGTCGCGGTGCTGACCGAGCCGATGGCAGTCGGCTGGCACGCGGTCGCTCGCGGAGAAGTGTCCAAGAAGGACGTCGCCGTCGTGGTGGGCTGCGGTCCAGTCGGTCTCGCGGTGATCACGATCCTGAAGTCACGCGGCGTGCGTACGATCATCGCCAGCGACCCGTCGCCCGGACGCCGAGCACTTGCGACCAAGGTTGGCGCGACCAGCGTCGTCGACCCGACCGAGGGCTCGCCGTTCGCAACCGCCAAGGACCACAAGCACCTCACAACCGTGCCAGACACCCTTGGCGCCGCCATGGATGCGATCGACCAGATGTCCAAGCTGCCTGTCGGCTGGTGGCACGCCTGGCGTGCCGCCGACAAGATCGGCGCGACCAATCCCAAGGCACCGGTCATCTTCGAGTGCGTCGGCAATCCCGGGATGATCGACAGCATCATGGCCGGAGCTCCCATGTTCTCGCGCATCGTCGTGGTCGGCGTCTGCATGGGCGGCGACCAGATCCGCCCATCCATGGCGATCAACAAGGAGATCGACCTCCGCTTCGTCATCGGCTACACACCGCTGGAGTTCAGGGACACGCTGCACGCGCTCGGCGAGGGCAAGATCGACCCGTCTGCCATGTTGACCGGACGCGTCGGACTGGATGGCGTCGCCAACGCCTTCACAGCTCTCGCCGATCCGGAGACCCACGCCAAGATCGTCATCGACCCTCGCCTCGATGGCTCGGACGTGAAGCAGGCGTGATGGCATACATGATCCGCGAGGACGACCTGACCGGTGCCGACATTCGGGCCCTCCTGGAAGCCCATCTCGCTGACCTTGCACTCCACTCACCCGCGTGCAGCGTGCACGCCATGCCGGTCGACCGGCTTCGCGAGCCCGACGTCACGTTCTGGTCGGTGTGGTCAGACGATCACGTGGTCGGATGTGGCGCGCTCAAGGAAATCGACGCCACGCACGGTGAGGTCAAGTCGATGCGCACGATCGATGAGGTGAAGAGCCAAGGTGTCGGCGCCCTCGTGCTCGAGCACCTGCTTGCCGAGGCCAAGCGACGCGGCTATTCACGCGTCAGCCTCGAGACCGGCAGCAACGAACCCTTCCAACCGGCCCACCGGTTGTATGCCCGCCGAGGCTTCGAGGTGTGCGGCCCCTTCGGCGACTACGCCGAGGACCCATGGAGCGTCTTCATGACGCTGGAGCTGTAGCCGATCGGCGGCGCCTGATCGCCGCGAGGACAACCACAGCAGCGAGCACGCCGGTCATGACGAACCAACTCAGCGCGTACGGTCGGTTGAGCACCGTCGAGTTGTCGGGCTTGCCGCCTTGGCCCGACAACACGTTGAAGAACGCGAGCGTGAGCGTCCCCCAGAGCAGGAACCCGACGCCGACAGCCGCGCGGAAGTGGCCGGGCAGGATCCGGGAGGCGACGACGCCGAGGCCCACCGTCACCGGCGCGATGATCGCATCGTGCAGGATCACGCCGCCGATCAGGAATGTGGCGACCGAGATCAGCTGTGTCGAGGTGAACTCGCGCATCAGCCACACACCCCACAGGCCACCCGCAACCCCAATGGCAAGCAGTGCAGCGCGGATCCCCCTCATGCTCTGACCTCCAGCTGACGAACCCACTTGGTCTGCAGAACACCTGGACGGTTGGGCGCAATGATGCGACACGGGTAGCCGTGGTCCAGCGACAGCGTCTCGCCGTTGAGCTCGAGTGCCAGCAGGGTCCGGTGGTCGCGTACGAAGTCGGCAGGTAGCTCCGACGTACGGAACGCACCGATCGTCTGCATCGACCTGACCTTGACCGTCGAGTCGGGATCTCCTCCGGCAAGCTGGACGAGATCGCGGATGGATACACCAGTCCACAGTGCGTTCTTGCTCCAGCCCTCGACGCATGCGATCGGCAAGCGATGCGTACGTTGCGGGAGCGCTGACAGCTCGTCGCGAGTGAATGAGCGGGTGGATCCGTTGACGATGACTTCGAGCGCGAAGGCTGGATCGGATGCAGCCTTCGTCGCGCCGGCGGCCTTTGCCGTGCGGTTGATCGGCAGGCCCTGGGGCCCTTCGCCATCACGCACGCCGAAGACCGAGATCTTGCGAAGGAACGGCACGGTCTGACCCGCAGTCAGGAGGACAGCCAGACCTGAGGCAGCGCCGGCACCAAGCAGGACGGAGCGTCGGGTCGGCGCGTGCTCGTCGTCTGCGCTGGGGTCGTACGGGTCGTATGGCGGTTCGAGCGGTGATCCTAGGGCTTCGCGGATGATCGGCAGCTTGACCGCGATGTGCACGAGCAGTGCACCGATGAGAATCCAGGCGACGGCCTCATGCGTGCGCCGGAAGCTGAACTCCCACGGATACCACTGCGCGATGTTGAGGGCCCCTGTGGTGAGCTGGAAGACGCTCGCCGAGACCAGAACGCCGATTGATGCCTTCTCGAGCAGATCGACGACTAGGGCCTTGCTCACCTTCTTGGGAGGAAGGATGAACAACCGCGGATAGACCGACCACAGCTTGACCAGCAGCAGAGGTATGGCCGCCACGCCGGTGATGATGTGAAGCCCCTGAGTCACGCGGTAGAGCTGGGTCGGGTTGGGACCAATCGGCAACCACCCGGGCGAGGCGTACTGATAGTGGCTCCAGACACCGGTCAGGAAGCAAATGCCAAAAGCGATGCCCAGTGCTGTGCCGACTCGTGCGGTGAGCTCAGTGCCGCGTGCCCGGCTGGTGAAGTCATCCGGGCTCGGGAGCCGCTTCTCGATGTCAGCGACGGTGGGTAGCCTCATGCCGCAGCACGTACCAAAGTGACTGCATGACGCCCGCCGACGCTGTCCGAACTGACCACGGTCATACCGGCCTGCGCAGCGATGTCGTCGATGGCATCGAGGCCGACGACGGCCCATTCGAAGTACGAGGACAGCCGCCCGTCGACCCTTAGCCGTCGGCAGTCACGAACCAGGCCGACGCCGTGGTCGGCAACCTCGGCGATGACTTTGCCACCCGGTGCCAGCACATGATTGAGACGGGTCAGAAGGCGTACGGGATCTCCACCGATTCCGAGGTTGCCATCGGCGAGCAACGCGTACGACCAACGTCCCTCACCCGGCACCGTTCCGAACACATCGCGGCGGAGCGCGAGGGCGCCACGGATCCGGGTCTGTCTAACAGCTTCGGTCGAGACGTCAATGCCCATTGCCGGCACCCTACGCGCCGAGATCTCCGCGACAAGTCGTCCCGGGCCACAACCAACGTCGATCGTCGCCCTGTCGCACGGGTCGATGAACAGCTCGCGGTCCACCCAGTCCGGTGCCGAGCTCCACTGGCCGATCCCGAGCTCCTCGGCGCGGCCTACCGTGTCGACGAAGTGGCCTGAGCGGCCAGCGAACACGGCGTCAAAGGCGCTGACAGCATCGAAGGTGCTGGTCATGACATCGCTCCGACGGCGGCGGCGAGCCGCGAGATGGGGAGATCCGCCGCGATCGCCACGGCGTCCTCCCAGGTGTCCATGTCACGGCGAACCGCGACGTGCTCGATATCCCCACCCAGGGCCTGCTCCGTCAGCGCGCCAGTATCAGCGTGCGACATCGGTACGTCGACCAGCACCTGAGCATCGGCCCCGGTGGGCAGGCCAAGGAGCCACCAACCGCCATCGTCGGCAAGGCCGATCGTGCGGTGGCCGGCCTTGACGAATTGCCCAGCCTCGAGCAGGTCGCCGACGGTGACCTGAGGCGTGTCCATGCCAACCTGCACGACGCCGTGTCCGTGGTCGGCGTCCACGTGGGCGTTGGCGAGCCGCCGGGCAAGGCCCTCGCCTCGTTGCTCAATGACTGTCGGATCGAGGAGAGCGGCGGCGATCTCGCGGTTCTTGGCTGCCTGCGTGAGGTCGCCGGTCATCGCGACGACGATCGGCCATCCCACCGCCGCTGCAGCGTCGAGCGTGTCGAGAAGTGCAGCGGCGGCAAGTTCGGCAGCGGCGTCATCGCCGATCGTCTTGGCTATGCGCGTCTTGGCCAGCCCCGGCACGGGTGCCTTCGCGACGATGAGCAGCGTGGGGCTCGTCATCGCAGGACTCCTGCAAAGTCACGGATCACTCGAGCCGTACCGCTGACCGAGCCGGAGACCTTGGACTTCGTGCCAGCAGCCCGTCGGTCGTATGCCACGTCGATCTCGGCGACCGTCCAACCGGCATCGGCGGCGCGCAACATCAGCTCGAGCGGATAGCCGAATCGGCGGTCCTCGACTCCAAGTGCCAGGAGGTCCTCGCGGCGGCACACCCGCATGGGCGCGAGATCGTGAATCGGGAAGTCGCTGCGTCGCCGAATCATCGACGCGAGCAGCTTGGTGCCGGCACGGGCATGCCAGGGCCACACTCCGCGAGCGACGGGCTGTCGCCGACCGACGGCCATGGTCACGCCGTCGTTGCGTACGAGGTCGAGCATCGGCACCAGATCGATCAGGCGCATCGAAGCGTCGCCGTCGATCACGGCGACGTACTCAGCATCGGCGGCCACCATCCCGGCATGGACAGCGGCGCCATAGCCCGGACGAGCTTCACTGATGACAGTGGCGCCCAGGGATCGCGCAACATCTGCGGTGCCGTCGGTCGATCCGTTGTCGACGACGATGATGCGCCAGTCCTCGGGGATTGCGGCGAGCACGATTGGTAGCGCGGCGGCTTCATCCCTGCACGGGATCACGACGTCACAGGTGGCCATACTCATGGTTCGACGCTAAGGGCCAGACGGCTTGGTCGCCATCGGTGCGGGATGACGTACCCGTGACATCGCGTGCCGCTCGTCTCCCGCCCGATGAACTTCGCACCTAGGCTGACCAGCGTGTCCCGGCCTGTGATCTCCGCACGGAACGCCGTAGTCTCGGCTGCCGGCGGGCTGCTGCTCGTCGTGGCTGCCTACGTCATCCCGCGGTGGTGGTACGAGGACATCGACGTCGAGTTCGCCCCCCTACATGCCACCTGGGATCCGAAGTTCCCGTTGGTTGCACTCCTGGTGATCGCCCTCGGTATCGCGCTCGCGCTTACGCTGCCCGCGGTCGCTGCACGTCTGCGCTGGCCGTCGCTCCTGCTGGTCGCGTTCAGCTCACTCTGGCTGTGGATCATGGCGCTCGCCATGACGCAGGGCACCGACGGCCTGGCCAGCACGTTCGAGCGCAAGCAGGAGTACGTGTACGACGCCCAACGCGTGACGTCGATCAACACGATGCTCGATACGTTCATCAGCCGCATCCCAATGGACTCTGTCGACAACTGGCACGTGCACGTTGCCGGCCACCCGCCCGGAGCACTGCTGTACTTCGTCGGCATTGACCGGCTCGGCATCACGGATCCGTTCTGGATCGGCGTCGTCTGCGTGACAGTTGCCAGCACCGCGATCGTCGCCGTGATGCTCACGCTCAAGACGCTCGGCACGGAGTCGCTCGCGCGATCAGCGATGCCGTGGATCGCCCTGGCGCCGAGCGCCGTGTGGATGGGTGTCAACGGTGACGCGGTCTACACGGCCGTCGCCGCCTGGGGACTTGCCTTGCTCGCGATCGCAGCCAAGAAGTCCTCGATCATCGCTGCGATCGGATCCGGCCTCCTGCTGGGGCTGTGCGTCTACCTGTCGTACGGGCTCGTGCTGCTGGGCATTCTCGCTGTTGCCGTGCTGATCATCGCGAAGAGCTGGCGGCCGCTGCCTTGGACGCTCGGAGCTGCTGGAGTGGTCGCCGCGCTGTTCACGATCGGGGGATTCGCGTGGTGGGACGCCTACCCCGTCCTCCGGGAGCGCTACTACGACGGCATCGCCTCCGACCGGCACTACTCCTACTGGGTGTGGGCCAACCTCGCAGCGTGGACCTACACGATCGGACTCGCCGTCTGGGCCGCGTTCCCCACCGCCTGGCGAGCACTGCGGACCAACGTGCTCGCGCAGCTCGCCGCGGCGGCGATGTTGACGATTCTCGTGGCGACACTGTCAGGCATGAGCAAGGCCGAGACCGAGCGCATCTTCCTCCCGTTCACGATCTGGGTCGTGGCGCTGCCCGCCCTGCTGCCCGAGCGGTGGCATCGCGGGCTTCTCATGTCACAGGTCGGCCTGGGACTAGCCGCCCAGCTGCTGCTCCTGGCGAGGTGGTGAGCATGAACGCCGATCGCCCACATGTCCTCGTCGTCGAGGACGAGCTCGCCGTACGCGATGTAGTGCGGCGTTACCTCGAGCAGGAGGACTACCAGGTCACGGTCGCCGACGACGGCCCCGGCGGACTGGCGGCCGCGCGGGAGCTGAAGCCGGACTTGATCGTCCTGGACGTCATGCTGCCCGGCATGAACGGCCTCGAAGTGTGCGAGGAGTTGCGGACTGTCGACCGTTCCCACGTGCCGATCATCATGCTGACCGCCCTGAGCGAGACGGACGACCGCATCGCCGGACTCACCAGCGGCGCCGACGACTACGTCGCCAAGCCCTTCAGCGCCAAAGAGCTGACCCTGCGCATCGGATCGGTGCTTCGGCGAAGCCAGCCAACGCCTGCGACCATCGACGGCGTGCTCACCGATGGCGACGTCGCCCTCAACCCGGTCTCTCGTGAGGCTCGACAGGGGCGCGACCCACTGGCACTCACCACGCGCGAGTTCGACCTGCTTCAGTTCTTCCTCCGCCACCCGGGCGAGGTGTTCAGCCGGGACGACCTCCTCAAGCAGGTCTGGGGCTGGGAGTTCGGCGACCAGTCGACCGTCACGGTCCACGTCAAACGACTTCGGCACAAGATCGAGGAAGTACCCGCAGACCCGCAACGCCTCGTCACTGTCTACGGACTCGGCTACCGATGGGACCCCACCTCATGAACACTGCTGACATGCACGCTGTCGTCATCGGCCTGATCACGTCGCTCGGTGTCGTCGCCATCGGCGCCGTCATCCTTCGGCAGTTGCGTGCGCGGGCGCTGGCCACGTCGATCGTCCTGCTCACCCTTGTACCGCTGATCGCGATCATCGTCGGCGTTGTCGGCACCAGCCAGTTCATGTTCACGGCCGAGCTGCGCCGGACCGCGTTGGTCTGGCTGGTCGTCACAGCGGTCAGTGTGCCGAGTGCGATCGTCCTCGGCCGATCCTTGGCCCGCAAGATCGTGTGGGAACGTGAAGCCCTCGAACGCGAGCGCAGCGCCGAGCGTTCCCGCCGCGAGCTTCTGGCCTGGCTCAGCCACGACCTCCGAACCCCGATCGCCGGCGTGCAGGCGATGACCGAGGCACTCGAGGACGGCGTCGTCTCGACGCCCGAGGATGTGAAGCAGTACGCGCAGCTGATCCGTGGCGAGACCTTCCGGCTGGCCTCGATGATCGACGATCTCTTCGAGATGTCGCAGATCAACGCCGGGGTGCTCCGGCTCGATGTCGGCCCGATCGCGGTCGACGACGTCGTACGCTCTGCCGTCGAGGCGGCCCGGCCGTCGGCGGAGCGCCACGGCGTCACTGTGTCCGTTGATGGCCGGCCCGAGGGCACCCTTGCGGTCGGTGCCGCACCCGAGCTCATGCGCGCACTGCGCAACCTGCTCGGCAACGCCATCCGCCACACCCCCACGTCGGGGCAGGTCATAGTCTCGGTCGGGGCTGACGGCTCCGAGGTCTGGCTGCGGGTCGCAGACGCCTGCGGTGGCATCCCCGAGATCGATCTCGCGAACGTGTTCGACATGGGCTATCGCGGCACTGCCGCCCGCGAGACTGGACGCTCGAGCGAGCCGCAAGGCGCCGGCATGGGCCTCGCGATCGCCCGTGGCTTGCTAGACGCCCAGGCTGGCTCGATCGGCGTGCACAACCACGCCGACGGCTGCCGATTCGAGATCCGACTTCCGGCGGCCAGCGCCGCCTGAGATCAACGTTCGCGGAGCGGATCGGTCGCCAGCCGGGCCAGCCCGTCCTCAGGTCTGATGCCTGCCACGAAGCCGAGTCCGATCGCAGCGGCCTTCGGCGACGCGACGACATGGCGGACGTCAAAGCGCCGGTAGTCGCCCGTCAGCTCCGGAGCCGGCCCTCCTGCCGCTCCAGCCAGGGTCGCCGCCATCTGCCCGATCGTGAACGGGTTGCCGGATGCGACGTTGTACGCGGAGAGTCCGGTCTCGTGGCTGGCCACCTGCTCGATCGCCAAAATGTTGGCGCGAGCGACGTCGGAGACGTGGACGAAGTCGCGCGTCTGCTCGCCGTCCTCGAAGACCTTCGGCGCCTCGCCACGAGCAATCGCTGACCTGAAGATCGCGGCGACTCCCGCGTACGGCGTGTCGGCAGGCATGCCTGGTCCGTAGACGTTGTGGTAGCGGAGCGCGATCGCGCGGGAATCCTCGAGCGTGCACCACGCAGAGGCGTAGTGCTCCTGGGCGACCTTCGACGCGGCATAGCTCGTACGCGGGAGGAATGGCGCGTCCTCAGAGATCTCACGCCACCTGATGTCGCCGCCACACACCGGGCACCGCGGATCGAAGCGTCCCGCCTCGAGATCGCCAGACTGACGCACCGCCGGTGGCACGTCGCCGTCGACAGGGCAGGTGTAGCGGCCGTCCCCGTAGACCACCATCGACGAAGCAAGCACGAGGTTGGCGACCTGCGTACGTGCCATCGCTGCGAGCAGCGTCGCCGTTCCTGCGTCGTTGTGCTCGGCGTACCCCGGCAAGTCCTGCGCATCGACGCCGTTGCCAACCATCGCGGCCTGGTGGCACACCACGTCGACGCCGTAGAGGAGGTCGTCGAGTGGCTCGTGCCTGATGTCTCGCCGGTTGGTGCCCTCTGGCACGACCGGATCGTCGCCGTGAGCCATCGAGAGGAAGTCGTCGACCTTCACGACCTCGTGCCCGGCAAGCCGGGCCAGTTCGGCGATGTGCGTACCGATGAATCCGGCCGAACCGGTGAGCAGGATCTTCACGGCAGGGCGATCGGAAGGTTCATGCCGTCGACGGCTGCTGCGCACGAGCAGTCGCGCTCGGTACCGAGGCCGCCGATCACGCCAGTCAGCACCGACTTGAGCGTCTCGGTGTGGGCCGAGAACACTTCAAACACCGCATCCATGCTCACCGCGGAAGCCTCGTCGACCCCGGCGTCGTGATCGGTGACCAGGCAGACGGTTGAGTAGCAAAGCGTCATCTCGCGGGCGAGGATCGCCTCGGGGTGACTGGTCAGCCCGATCACGGCCCAACCCTGCGCGGCATACCAACGCGACTCGGCGCGCGTCGAGAAGCGCGGGCCCTCGATCACCACGAGCGTTCCGCCGTCGACTGGATCGTGGCCCTCGAGTCCTTCGAGCAGGTGGCCGCGGAGCCGGCCGCAGTACGGGTCGGCGAACGACACATGACAGGCGTTCTCGTCGAAGTACGTCTGGCTGCGTGCGGTCGTCCGGTCGACCAGCTGGTCGGGGACGACGAATGTGCCGGGGCCGTACTCGACCTGGAGCCCGCCGACGGCGCACGGCGCCAGCACCTGACGTACGCCGAGGCTTCTCAGCGCCCACATGTTGGCCCGGTAGTTGACCTGGTGCGCAGGGAACCGGTGGTTCTTGCCGTGGCGCGGCAAGAACGCGACCGTACGGTCGCCGACCTCGCCGATCGCGATCGGCGCCGACGGCGTGCCGTATGGAGTGTCGACCTCCACCTCGCGCGGATCGTCGAGGAACGTGTAGAACCCTGAGCCGCCAATTACGGCAACGTCAGGAACGTCAGTCTCAGCCATGCCTTGAGCATGGCACTAGCCTGTTCGGCCTGCGCGGCTACTCGTGGACAGTTATTTTCTTTCGCTGAAACCGCAGCGAATAACAGCGGAATCGCAATCCCTAGACCAATCCGAGTTCTCACTCGTGGCGAAACACCGGTGTCAACACAACGTCATCCCAAAACGAATTGAGAACACATCATGCGCACCAAGAACCGCAAGTTCATCGCCGGCATCGCGCTGGCCACCGTCGCGGCATTTCCGCTCGCGGCCTGCTCGTCGTCCGACAGTGACGGCGGCTCCTCAAGCGCGTCGGCACCCAAGGCGCTCGCCTCCATTGACGGCCTGACCGGCGAGGACACCGCAGTCCTCCTCGACCAGGGCTTCGTCGACGCTCTGACCTCGCTGAAGCTCACGCCCGGCGTCGTCGGCACTGCCGAGCTCACGGACGGTTCGCTGGTCTTCCCGATCACCGGCGGCAACGTGACCTACTTCAAGCCCGGCACGGTTTCGCCGTACGTCATCGGTCAGGTCCAGCACGAAGGCTCGGGCTTCTCGCTCCAGGCCGGCGACACGCTGGTCGAGATCACGAACCTGAACGTCGACCCGGGCGTGTCACGCGTCTACGGTGACGTGTCGGTCAACGGCAAGCTGGCCGCACCGAACGCGTACGTCCTGACGCTCAACGGCACCACGCTGAAGCCCCTGCAGAGCGAAGGCGACACCGCCATCCTCGAAGGCACCAAGGTCTTCATCTCGCCGGTTGCTGCTGGCCTGCTGAACGACGTCTTCAAGACCGACGCCGTGACGAAGGACCTGCTGGTCGGCATCGCAAAGATCACCGTCAACACCACCTCCAGCTGACGGTAACCGTCTCCCGGTTGGGAGTTGCAACACCACTGTGGGCACGCCTCTCATCTGGGGGCGTGCCCACAGTGCCGTTCAGATGGCTTGGTGGGCTTCGGAGACGGCCCGCGCCTCGTCGCGCAACGCCTGGACGACGAACCGGACGGACGGTCGCTCGAAGCGGTCCGGTCGCAGCAGTGCGGAAATCTCGCGCTTGGCGCGTATGCCGACGAGCGGCCGCGTGACCAGACCATTCCCGTGCTCTCGCGTCGTGAACCTCGGCAGGATCGCAATGCCGTGACCGGCAGCCACCATCGACTCGACGATGCCGTTGTCCGCGAGCCGCTGGCTGATGCGTACAGGTTCGCCGGTCGAGGCGACCACCTGGCTGAGCACGCGGTCGAAGGGGAAGTCGTGAGGAACGCCGATCCACGTCTCGCCCACGACGTCCTTGGGCGACAGGCTCGCCTTGCTCGCCAGGCGGTGATCCTCCGGCAACGCCACGTCGAGCGGCTCGCTCATCAGCGGGATGACCTGCAGTCCGCGCTCGTGCCAGCTCGCTGACGTCGTGGGCGAGTCGGCAATGACGATGTCGTAGTCCGGCGTCAGATCGGCGAAGTCGAACTTCGTCACGTCCTGGTCAGTACAGATCAGGTTGATGTGCGGCTCGTCGGCAAGACGGGTCAGCAAACCAGGCAGAAGCATCTCGCCGCCGCTGGCGAACGTCGTGAGGGTGACGTCGCCGGCCGGCTGTTCCATGAACTCTCGCCACTCAGACTCTGCCTTGGCGATGGCGACCGCGATGTCAGTAGCTGTCTGCGCGAGTGCTCGCCCAGCGGCGGTCAGTGCCACCCCTCGGCCGGACGGCTCGAGGAGGGGCACTCCTGCCTCCTTCTCCAGCACTTTCAGCTGTTGCGACACCGCCGACGGGGTGACTCCTGTCACGTCGGCAACGGCACCGACCGTGCCCCTCTCGGCCAATTCACGCAGGAGCTCCAACCTTTTCACGTCCATGTAGCCAGACTACATATTAGGTGTAGTTTTGTTAGATTGTGCTTGACGGTTTGAACGTTCATACTGAGAGTACGAAGTCCACCAAGCCTTTGAAGGAGGCCAGCAATGATCATCACCGCTATCAGCGCAATCGTCATCGCCGTGATCGGAGTTGGCGCCACCGCACGCACCGTCAACCATGACGGTTTCGGTCGCATCCCGACCCAGCTCCGCTGAACACCAGAGCGCGCAAAACCTACGAAGCCGGCCACCCAGGAGGGTGGCCGGCTTTCGCATGTCAGGAGATGGCTGCGGCGATCCGGTGCACTGCGGAGATGTCGGAGCCGGTCGGAACCAGCTGCACCTCATCTGTGCCGATGTCCTCGAACCGCTTCAGTACGTCGAGCAGCTCGGCCACGGTCCCGGCGAAGCCCGCCGCTGGCGCCAAGGCGTTGACGAGTTCGACCGGCAACCAGTTCATGTAGTGCCTGAGGTGACGGTGCATCTGAGCTCGGGCGCTGCCATCACCATCGTCGAGTGCGAACCAGAACGATGTGGTGAGCCGCGGCGCTGGCCGACCTGAATCGCTCCACGTCGTACGCGCGATATCGAACAGCGTCTCGGTGCGGGCAAGATCCAGATCGAGCTCGAACCCGGCGAGCCCGTCTGCCCATACCGACGCGCTCTGAATCGTCTTCGGCCCCGTCGTGCCGACCAGGATCTCTGGGCCTCCCTGCTGAACGGGACGAGGGCCTACTGGTCGCTTTGCCTGCGTGACCTTCTCCCCCGCCCAGACTCGCTTCATGACGGCGACCCGGTCGGCCATACCCGCCATGGTCTTGCTCGACATCGGAGCGCTGACCGCTCGATAGTCCTCGTCGCGGCCTCCGACACCAAAGCCAGCAGTGAGTCGCCCCTTGCTGAGAACGTCGCCGGTCGCGAGAGCCTTTGCCAGCATGACCGGCTCGTGCAGCTGCGGGACGATCACCGTCGTCACCAGCCGGACTCGTTCGGTCCACGCGGCCACGGCACCCAGAAGAGTCAGCGTCTCGGGATTGTCGAACGCCATTCGCTCGCCGAAGCACAGCGATGAGAACGGGCCTTCGTCGACGGTGCGGGACCATTCCTCGAGAGTGTCCGGTCCGAGATCAGGTTCCATGATCGGCAATGTCATCCCCAGTTGCATGAGGGACATGTTGACAGACTGAACGCGTGACCACGATCGGCTTCGACCTCGACATGACCTTGATCGACTCTCGACCGGGGATCAGAGCAGCGATGCAGCACCTGGCTGACGAGACCGGCGCCATGATCGACACTGAGCTGGTTGTGTCTCGGCTGGGACCGCCGCTGGAACATGAACTTCCCGGAATGGCTGGCGACGCAGGCGATGTGACACTCCCAACATGGCCCCCGCGGGGACTGCGCTTGTCTTTGACCCACCTCGGGCGGATACTTAAGTTACTAACCAGTAGCACTTCTATGTAAGCAACAGCCTGAGCACGTACCGCCTGCGCCCAGCGCGGCCCTGACAAGGAATGGCGTCAATGAGCCACTACAAGAGCAATCTGCGCGACACCGAGTTCAACCTGTTCGAACTCTTCAATCGCCAGGAGATCCTCGGCACCGCCCCGTTCGACGAGGTGGATGTCGACACGGCCAAGAGCATCATCAGCGAGATTGAGCGCATCTCTCGCGAAGACCTCGCCGCCTCGTTCGACGACTCCGACCGCAACCCTCCGGTCTACGACCCGGCCGCCAAGACCGTCGTCATGCCCGACTCCTTCAAGAAGTCCTACAAGGCCTGGATGGACGCTGAGTGGTGGCGCCTGGCCCTTCCCGAGGAGCTCGGCGGACAGCGTTCCCCCGCTTCCCTCGTGTGGTCGACCGCTGAGTACGTGCTCGGCGCCAACCCGGCCATCTGGATGTTCGCCTGTGGTCCCGCCTTCGCCCGCATCGTCTTCGAGAACGGCATCGAGCGCGACAAGAAGATCGCCCAGTTCATGGTCGACAAGCAATGGGGCGCCACCATGGTCCTCACCGAGCCTGACGCCGGATCCGACGTCGGCGCCGGCCGCACCAAGGCGACGATGAACGAAGACGGCTCCTGGAACATCGAGGGCGTCAAGCGCTTCATCACCTCGGCCGAGCACGACATGTCCGAGAACATCATGCATCTGGTCCTCGCCCGTCCCGTGGGCGTCGAGGGCGTCGGTGGACCCGGCACCAAGGGTCTGAGCCTGTTCCTCGTACCGAAGTTCCACTTCGACCACGAGACCGGCGAGCTGACCGGTGAGCGCAACGGCGCCTACGTCACCAACGTCGAGAAGAAGATGGGCATCAAGGTCTCCACGACCTGCGAAGTCACCTTTGGCGATGGAGCACCCGCCCAGGGCTGGCTGCTCGGCGAGGTCCACGACGGTATCAACCAGATGTTCCGCGTCATCGAAAACGCTCGCATGATGGTCGGCTCGAAGGCCATCGCCACGCTGTCGACCGGCTACCTCAACGCGCTCGACTACGCCAAGGAGCGCGTGCAGGGTGCAGACCTGACGCAGTCCTCGGACAAGAACGCGCCGCGTGTGGTCATCACCAACCATCCGGACGTACGTCGCTCGCTGCTCACGCAGAAGGCGTTCGCCGAGGGCCTGCGCTCGCTGATGATCTACACCGCAACCTTCCAGGACAACATCCTGATCAAGGAGTCGACGGGTGAGGACGCTTCGCTCGACGAGGCGATCAACGATCTGCTGCTTCCGATCGTCAAGGGCTACGGCTCGGAGCGCTCCTGGGTCCTTCTGGGCACGGAGTCGCTGCAGACGTTCGGTGGTTCGGGCTTCCTGCAGGACTACCCGATCGAGCAGTACGTACGCGACGCCAAGATCGACACCCTCTACGAAGGCACCACCGCGATCCAGGGCATGGACCTGTTCTTCCGCAAGATCGTGAAGAACAAGGGCCAGGCGCTCGGCTTCCTGTCCAACGAGGTGCAGCAGTTCGTCGAGAGCGAGGCCGGCAACGGTCGACTCAAGGTTGAGCGCGAGCTGCTCGGCAAGGCCCTCGAGGACGCGCAGGCGATCGTCGGTGCAGCGTTCGCCGACCTGATGGCGTCCAACCCGGCTGACGAGAACGGCGACATCAAGAAGATCTACAAGGTCGGCCTCAACACCACCCGCCTGGTGTACGTGCTCGGAGACCTCGTTGTCGCTTGGTTGCTGCTGCGCGGCGCCGAGGTTGCGCTCGAGAAGCTCGGTGGCGACATTTCCGCCGCCGACAAGAGCTTCTACGAGGGCAAGGTCGCGGCTGCGAGCTTCTTCGCTCGCAATGTCCTGCCGCTCCTCGCCGCCGAGCGTGCGATCGCCGAGAACATCGACGACTCGATCATGGAGCTGGACATCGCCAGCTTCTGACACACCCAGCACGAGGGCCCCTGCCGACAACGGCGGGGGCTCTCGCTGGTTCACAGGACTTTTGGCACTGGGAAGGCCGCGGCACCGACCGTAGGCTGGCCACTCAATGTCTCGAATCACGTGCCCGATCCTGCGGACCAAGATCGCGACGGCCGAAGACGCCGCCCAATTGATTCACCCGGCGGACAATGTCGGATTCAGCGGATTCACCGGCGCGGGCTACCCCAAGGTCATGCCTCGCGCGATGGCTGACCGGATCAACGAGGCTCACCGTCGTGGGGATGAATTCCTGATCGGACTCTGGACCGGCGCCTCCACCGCTCCTGATGCTGACGGCATCCTGGCTGAGGCCCGAGCCGTGTCCACGCGGCTGCCGTACAACAGCGATCCGACGATGCGCACTCTCATCAATGCCGGCGAAGTCGACTACGTGGATGCTCACCTGAGCCACTCGGCCCAGCACATGTGGTTCGGCTTCTACGGCAACCTCGACGTTGCCGTCGTCGAAGTGACCGCAATCCTCCCGGACGGAAGGCTCGTACCCAGCACGTCGGTCGGCAACAACAAGACCTGGCTCGACCACGCTGACCGCGTCATCCTGGAGGTCAACCACTGGCAGCCACGTGAGCTCGAGGGCTTCCACGACATCTACTACGGAGCGGCTCTGCCTCCTCACCGCCGCCCCATCGAGCTGACTGAACCGATGCAACGGATCGGCGAGCCGTACCTTCGAGTCGATCCCACGAAGGTCGTTGCTGTCATTGAGACGGACCATCCCGACCGCAACGCACCATTTGATCCACCCGACGAGATCTCGGCCGCGATTGCCGAGCACGTTCTGGAGTTCCTACGGCACGAGGTCAAGGCTGGTCGCATGCCGTCATCGCTGCTGCCCTTGCAATCTGGGGTCGGCAACGTCGCGAACGCCGTGCTGGCTGGTCTCGAGGGCAGCGAGTTCACCGACCTGGTCGCATTCACCGAGGTCATCCAGGACGGAATGCTCGATCTGCTGGACAGCGGCACCTTGCGGGCGGCGTCATCGACATCGTTCGGCCTTTCTGACCGCGGCGTCGAGCGGTTCATGTCCGACATCGACGCCTACAAGGGGCGGATCCTGCTCCGCAGCGAGGAGATTTCCAACCACCCCGAGCTCGTACGCCGACTCGGCGTGATCGCCATGAACGGAATGATTGAAGCCGACATCTATGGCAACGTGAACTCGACCCACATCATGGGCAGCGCCATCATGAACGGCATCGGCGGGAGCGGAGACTTCGCCCGCAATGCGTTCCTGAACTTCTTCCTGTCGCCGTCCACGGCCAAGGGTGGTGCCATCTCGGCGATCGTGCCGATGGTCAGCCACGTCGACCACACCGAGCACGACGTCAACATCATCGTCACCGAGCACGGACTTGCCGACCTTCGGGGTATGTCGCCCCGTGACCGTGCGCAACGTGTCATCGCGAACTGCGCCCACCCGCAGTTTCGCGATGCGTTGCTCGACTACACCGAACGCGCGTGGGCGGCTCACCCGCAGGCGCGACACACACCGCACCTGCTGGGCGAGTCACTGAGCTGGCACGAGCGCTACCTCGACACGGGCCAGATGTAGCTAGCCGACCCGTATCGGCACCAGACCAAGCTGGCGCGCGATGTCGCGTGACCACTCGTCCACCTGGTCCCAGTCGCGATGATCGCCGGGCAGCGCGTGCGCGGCTTTGACAACTGCCCGCTCGGCCCAGTTGAGCTTAGAGGTGTCCAGCCGTCCACCGAAGACCTTGTGCTCGATGGCTTGGCCTCGCTCAACCATCTGGTCAGCTGAGGCGATCTGCTCCTGTGCGCTCTCGACGTCAGAGACCGGCCCGGTGCTGAACAACCACAGGTCGAACAGCGGCGCATCCTTCACGTAGTCGAGCGCCCTGCCAGCCGAATGCATCCAATGACCGAAGTAGACAGCGCTGCCAAGCACGACGGCATCTGCATCATCGAGCTCGCGGAGATCGCTGAGATCAGACCTCACGACATCCCAGGCGAACGAGAGCTCCCTGTCGAGAGTCGCTGCGATGCGATCGGCTATCTCGCAGGTTCCGCCGTGCCGACTGGCGGCGGCGACGATGACTGTCCTGCAGGCGCCCAGCGTTTCAATGCTCATGTCTCCAGCATCTCCAGATCTCGCGTCGACCGACACGGGCGAGTGGCCACACGCATTGGGACCTAGGTCCCCTAGTGGCTTTGCCGACTGTGCGAAAGTGACTGCGTGAAACCGACGAGCCCGCTGTGGTACCTCACGGCCTTCTTCATCGCCCTGGGCGGCGCCGTCATCTCGATCGTCGTGGCTGCGGGCGCGTGGGATCCCGTACGCGAGGCGTCGGTGACTCCGATCGGCGAGCGCGTCGACGGGAAGGGCAAGAGCATTGCCGTCTACACCGACATCGTCCAGGCAGATCGCGACGTGACGTGTCGCGCAACAGGACCCGGCAAGAAGGTCACTCCGATCCCCGAAGCCAAGCTGTCTCTGACGGTCGACGACGGCAGCGACCAGTGGCACCTCATCGGGATGCTCAGTGAGGGCAGCAAGGGCCAGCTGATCACGTGCACGCCGAAGGATCGCCGAGTCGACGACGCGACCTACACGTACGCCGCCGTGACCGGGTTCGCGTCGAAGGCGAACACCGCCAAGGGCATCTCGATCCTGACCACGGCGATCGCCGTCGTGCTCGCCGGATACACGTTCTATGTGCGGCGACAGCAACGAATCAGACAGCCCTAGAGGTCCGACGCGCGCCCTCGCGGCCAGGTGCCTGAGAATTTTTGAATTATTCCGTCCCCGTACGGTAACTCTGAGTCACACTACGGATAGTGTCCACGCGCTCCCCGCGGACTGAACGAGAGATGGATCCCATGCCTGTAGTTGTACGTCGACTTTTCCTCGCCTTGGCAATCGCGATGATCGGCACTCTGCTCACTCCTGCCATCTCGTCTGCTCACGTGGAGCGACCGTCGTACTTTCCAGATCCCCAGCCGGACTGCTCTGTAGCGCCGTGCGCCGGTGGCAAGATTCCCACGGGGCGCTCGTTGGCGTCTGCACTGGACACCAAGCCGCCCGGTACGACCCGCGTCGTCTGTCAGAAGGACTCGATGACCCGAGTGTCCCAGGCGATCACCAAGGCAAAGCGCAGTGGCTACAACATCCGGCCGACGGACCGCAGGTCCTTCAGCACCGCGCAGGGCACAGCTCTGCTGGACATCAACCGCAAGCTCTTCAAGGCTTGCAAGTACACGGAGATTCAGCCCGCCATCATGGCTTCGCGCAACAACGATCGCGTTGTCGTCATGCCCGGCCTCTACCTCGAGCCGACTGCTCGGGCCAAACCCACATACGACAAGACATGCGCACATCTGAACACTCCGGCCGACAGCGGCGACCCCGGCGCTCTCTCGCACGACTACCAGATCAAGTGCCCCAACGATGCCAACCTCGTCGCCGTCATCGGGCGCGGACCTGACACCGGCCCGGTGCCCGCACCGCCTCTATCGGACCGGCACGGCATTCCAGCCCTGGGCAAGTGCATCCGCTGCAACGTCCAGCTCGAAGGCTCTGGCGTCAGCGCCGACGACGTCATCCTCGAGGCCGGGAGCGCCGAAGCAGGCAATGGTGGCCCATCCGGCGTCGGTCACAAGAAGGACGTCGGCATTTTTGTCGACCGCGCTGATGGATTCGTTCTTCGGAACATGACAATTCGCCATGCTCGCGAGCACGACATATACGTTCTCGAGACCGACGGCTACCAGCTCGATCGGTTCAAGGCCTACTACGCCGGCGGCTACGGCGTACTGACGTTCACGAGCGACCACGGCATGGTGCAGAACTGCGAAGCCGCCGGTCACGGCGACTCGGGTTTGTACCCTGGCTCCGGAGCGGACACCACCACCGATCGTTACAAGAAGTTCTATCCGACCTACCGCTACAGCCAGACCTTCCGTCTGTGCGACAGCCACCACAACGTCGGCGGATTCTCAGGTACCAACAGCAGTGGCACGTTGGTGACCCAGAACAACTTCTACGACAACTCGCTGGGCTACACGACCGACGTCTTCACCGCGCCGGGACACCCCAACTTCCCCCAGCACGGCAACGTGGTGGAGAAGAACAAGTTCTACGACAACAACTTCAACTCGTTTGCGGCTGACTCAGACGTCGAACCGTTCATCCCCGCACCAGTCGGCACAGGTTTGTGGCTCGCCGGAGGCAATGACAACATCGTTCGCGACAACCACTTCTTCGACAACTGGCGACGCGGCGTGATGTTGTTCGCCGTTCCGGACGCCACCGTGTGCGGGCCAGAGCCCATCGGCTCCAACACTCCAGTCCCAGGTTGCGACCCCCTCAAGGTCTCGACCTCCCACGGCAACCACTTCGAAGGCAACACCATGGGGGTCAGCCCCCAGGGTGCAGTCAAGCCCAACGGTGTCGACTTCTGGTGGGACAGCTTCCCGGGCAACACCGGCAACTGCTGGTACGGCAACAAGGGTCCCAACGGCGCTCGCGTCACGAGCTCGCCGATACTCCTTCCTGGCTGTGCCAACGGCACCATGCCCGCCCTCAGCATCGGGATCGGCAATGTCATCAACGAGCTCGAGCTTGTCGGCTGCCTGGTCGGCATGCAGCTTGGCGACAGCAATGCCAGTCATCCGGCAACCTGCAACTGGGCGGAGACTCCACCACGTCCCACCGGCTCTTCGCTACCTCTGGTGGGCTCCGAAGCCAAGGCCCCTGCGCAGGGAGCACTGCTCGCATCCATCTGCGCCAGCGGTCTCGCGCCACGTCTGTGCAGCAATTTCGGCGTACCGCTGTCCCAACTGAGCTCGCTGCTGTCGTTGGATAAACCGAAGGCGACTGCGGACCGCGAGTTGCCCGCGACTCCGCTTCCTGCGGCGATCAGCAAGACTCCGCTGAGTTCCTTCACCTGCGGCTGGTGGCGCAACGCCAGCGACGATCTCCAGGTGGGCATGGTCCAGCGGATCCAGTCCTACGCGACCGGGGCGGTCCAGGGCTCGACTCCGTACGGATTCGGTACGGGCATGTCTGACTCGCGCGCCGTCCAGCTGTTCGACAGTCGCTGCAGCACCGCACATACCGGCTCGTATGCCCTGTACAAGCTGTACGGAGCGGCGGCACCCTTCCTGGCCCGCGCAGCCGGTTAGTCATGACGGTTCT
>JBBSJW010000048.1:0-22003 GCA_038256885.1 Propionibacteriales bacterium | reverse complement strand
CGCGGCCGCAGGACGGGCACGACACGATCTCAAGCTTCCGCTCGCGCAGGTTGAGCGACTGCAGGATCTGGATGCCGACCTTGACCTCTTCGACCGGTGGAGCCGAGAGGGAGACGCGGATCGTGTCACCGATGCCCTTGCTGAGTAGCGAGCCGAAGGCGACGGAGCTCTTGATCGTTCCCTGGAACGCCGGTCCAGCCTAGGTCACGCCAAGGTGGAGCGGCCAGTCGCCGCGCTCGGAAAGCATTTCGTACGCCTGAACCATCACGACCGGGTCGTTGTGCTTGACCGAGATCTTGAAGTCGTGGAAGTCGTGCTCCTCGAACAGTGACGCCTCCCAGACGGCCGACTCGACCAGCGCCTCGGGGGTTGCCTTTCCGTACTTCTCGAAGATGCGTTTGTCGAGCGAACCAGCGTTGACGCCGATGCGAATCGAGACCCCGGCATCCTTCGCAGCCTTGGCGATCGCGCCGACCTGGTCGTCGAACTTGCGGATGTTGCCGGGATTGACGCGTACGGCAGCGCAGCCGGCATCGATCGCGGCGAACACATACTTCGGCTGGAAGTGGATGTCGGCGATGACCGGGATGTTGGAGTGCTGGGCGATTTCAGCGAGCGCGTCGGCGTCGTCCTGGCTCGGGCACGCGACTCGTACGATGTCGCAGCCGGCGGCGGTGAGCTCGGCGATCTGCTGAAGCGTCGTGTTGACGTCGGACGTCAGGGTCGTCGTCATCGACTGGACTGACACGGGAGCGTCGCCGCCGACGTCGATCGAGCCAACCTTGATCTTGCGGGTCTTGCGCCGGGGGGCGAGCACCGGAGGCGGCATCGCCGGCAGACCGAGATCGGTCATCTCGGGGTCCCCGCGAACGTGTGGGCCCAAGGAAACGCGAGATGAGACGTCAACGCCACGGGGCGAGCAGTTTCGTGGAGTGAGGTCATGAGAGCTTCACGGGGTTGACGATGTCGGCGTATATCAAGATCACACTCATCAGCATAAGGAGCGCACCCACGGCGTAGGCGACCGGCAACATCTTGGCGACGTCGACGTAGCCAGGATCCGGTCGGCCCCGCAGCTTGGCGATGGGTCGGCGGATGGCCTCCCACAGCGCCCCGGCGATATGGCCACCATCGAGCGGCAGCAGCGGGATGAAGTTGAACATCGCAAGGAACAGGTTGAGGCCAGCGAGCAGCACGAGCAATCGCTGAGCTCGTTCAGCCCAGGACGGATCGTCAACCGTGACCAGGTCGCCTGCAACGCGACTCGCTCCGACTACGCTGATGGGGCCGTCGGCCTCGCGCTCGCCACCGAAGGCCGCCTTGACCACGCCCACCATGCGCTCGGGCAGGTGCACGATCGCTGACGCCGTCTCGGTGACGTAGTCCCCCATCACCTCTGCGACAAAGACGGGCCCCTGACGCTGCATCGACTCGGTCGGGCCAACTCCGAGGAACCCGACGTTGACGGTCTTGGTCGGGTCGTCAGTGTCGAGGCGCGGCGTGACGGAGGTGTCGACGGTGACCGAGCTGGTGGTGTCGCCGCGCTCGTACTCGATCGTTGCCTCGTCGTCGCCGTTGGCACGGATCAGCTCGGTGAGCTGGTCCCACTCGTCGATCTTGGTGCCGTTGAACGACACGATGCGGTCGCCAGGCTCCAGGCCGGCCTGACGTGCCGGGGCCACAGGGTCCTCATCTGTGCAGGCGCGGCCTTCCTCCGCCGCGCTGATCGCGCAGTCAGAGACTGTGGCGACGGTGGTCGTGGGCTTGAGTGCGCCAAAGCCCATGAAGACGACGCAGAACAGGAAGATCGCGATGATGATGTTGACCGTCGGGCCACCCGCCATCACGATCAGCTTCTGCCACCACGGCTTGCGATAGAACAGCCGGTCAAGATCCTTGTCGTCAACGTGCTCGTACTCGGCGTTGCGGGCATCCGAGACGAGCTGGGTGAACAAGCCCGTGTTGGTCTTACGCACCTCGTGCGGATCGGCGTCCTTGGCCGGCGGAAGCATGCCGACGAGCTTGACGTAGCCGCCGAGCGGGATCGACTTGAAGCCGTACTCCGTCTCTCCGCGCTTGGTCGACCAAACCGTGTTGCCAAAGCCAACGAAGAATTGCGTGACCTTGATCCCGAACTTCTTGGCGGGATACATGTGGCCGAGCTCGTGCAGCGCGATCGAGAGGACGACACCGATCACGAAGACCACCACGCCGAGCGTGTAGATCAAGGTGTTCATCGCTGCTCCACCAGTTGGGCGGCCCGGGTCCGGGCCCATGCGTCGGCGCTGAGCACGCCGTCGAGTGTCATGTCCTGTCGGGCGACGTCCGGATCGCCGAGATGCTCGTCGAGGACCGCGCCCACCGTGTCAACAATGCCGAGGAAGTCCAAATGTCCCGCGACGAAAGCGTCGACGCACACCTCGTTGGCGGCGTTGAAGACCGCGGGGCCCGTACGACCGAACTCCCCTGCCTTGCGGGCCAGAGTCACCGCCGGGAATGCCTCGTTGTCGAGCGGGAAGAACTCCCACGTCGTGGGATTCGTCCAGTCGCACGCTGCCGCTGACCCGGGTACGCGATCAGGCCAGTTGAGACCGAGGGCGATCGGCAGCTTCATGTCAGGTGGCGAGGCTTGCACCATCGTCGAACCATCGGTGAACTCCACCATCGAGTGCACGATCGACGACGGATGTACTACGACGTCGATGCGGTCATAGCCGATGTCGAACAGCAGGTTGGCCTCGATCACCTCAAGGCCCTTGTTGACCAGCGTTGCCGAGTTGATCGTGATGACCGGACCCATGTCCCAGGTCGGGTGAGCCATGGCCTGCTCGGGCGTGACGTTGGCGAGGTCCGCACGGGTGCGACCACGGAACGGTCCGCCACTGGCGGTGACGATCAGGCGTTGTACGTCTTCACGGCGTTCGCCGCGCATCGCCTGCGCAAGCGCGGAGTGCTCGGAATCGACGGGGACGAGCTGACCGGGCTTGGCGGCTCCGGTCACCAGCTCACCGCCGATGATCAGCGATTCCTTGTTGGCCAACGCGAGGGTCCTCCCGGCCTCGAGCGCAGCAAGCGTCGGGAGCAGGCCGACGGATCCGGTCATGCCGTTGAGGACGACGTCGCAGTCGACTCGTGCCACCTCGCTTGCGGCCTCGGGACCTGCAAGGAGGCGCGGCACGCGGTGGTCGCCGTGCTCATACCCATGCTTCTGGGCCTCGGCGTAAAGGGAGAGCTGTACGTCCTCGGCGGCACTCGCCTTGGCCACGGCAACGAGTGGAACGCGGAACGCGATCGCCTGTTGCGCGAGCAGAGCCGGGTTGCCACCGCCGGCCGCAAGGGCGACGACCTCGAAGCGTTCGGGGTTGGCGGCAATCAGCTCGAGGGCCTGCGTGCCGATCGAGCCCGTCGAACCGAGAATGGCGACACGCTTGCGCATGTCGCCATTCTCTCGCACGCACAGACCTTCGGCCTATTCGCCCGGACAAAGCGATGGCGGCGCCCCCCGAGGGTGCCGCCATCGTGTGTAGCCCCGGGACGAGGCAGGCGGTAGTCCTACTGCCCTGTCCCCCCGCCCCGGGAGTGCGGTTACTTGACCTCTGAGCGCATGATGACGCGGATCGAGATCGCCAACGGGATCACGAGCCAGATCACGCCTGACGTACCCAGCTGGGCCCACTGCTCGCCGCTGATGGAGTCGCCGTCGAACAGCGGCAACTGAGCCTGGTTGAAGTCGATCCAAGGCTGGATGTCCTTGAACCACTGCTGGAACGCCGCAAGGACTCCGAGGATGATCGGCAGCACCAGCGAGTAGACGAAGTAGCCCACGATTGCAGCGGGAGTGTTGCGAAACAGCGCTCCGAACATGAAACCAATCAGCAGTCCCAGCGCATTACCGAAGAGGAACAGCACGAATTCCCGGAGGCCCAGGTCCCAGACGGGATCAAGACCGTTGAGTCCTGCGCCCACGAGGTTGCCAAGCGCACCGATCGCGAACGCCAGGGGTACGGCGACGAGGCCGACCAGAACGGCAGCGGTCATCTTCGCCATGACCACGGTGCCACGCTGCGGAACCTGCGTGAAGGTGACCAGGCCTGTGCGTTGTGACCACTCGCTGGTCACCGACAGGATCGCGATGATGGGCAACATGAATCCCAAAGGGAAACCGATCGCCCCGCCAAATGTGCCGAACGTGATGCCGCCATCCGGCACGAACGCGATGACTGACAAGGTGGCGAGCGCCGCAACGATACCGACACTCGCCATCAGCCAGAAGCCGGAGCGAGTATTGAACATCTTGCGAATCTCGACAACAACCAGTCGCGTGAATGGGATGCCTGGCCGATTGGTGTCAATCTTGGTTGCGACTGCGGTGGCACTCATGCCACACCTCCTTCGGCGCGCGCGGCGGCGTCGCGCTGGGTATCTGTGGTCAGCTGGAGGAACATCTCCTCCAGCCCTGCACCCTCGGCGGGTCGCAGCTCGATGAGAGCTACTCCGGCAGCGGCTGCGGCCTGACCGACCTCTTCCGGGGCAGCTTCGGTACGCAGGCCCCTATCACCCGAAGGTGAAGCCGTGAGCCCGGCCTTGGTCAAGGCGTTGGCGAGGGCTGAGACATCGGATGCCTTGACGAAGGTTCCAGCCGTCTGGAGCAGCTCTGCCTTGGTGCCCTGGGCGACGATACGTCCCTGGCCAATGACGATGATCTCGTCGGCGATGACCTCGATCTCGTGCAGCAGGTGGGACGACAGGAGGACTGTGCCGCCGCGGTTGGCATACTCACGCAGCAGGCTGCGCATCCAGTGAATGCCGGCAGGGTCGAGCCCGTTGGCCGGCTCGTCGAGGATCAGGATCTTGGGGTCGCCGATCAACGCGTTGGCAATTCCAAGTCGCTGGCGCATGCCGAGCGAGTAGTTCTTGACCCGCCGCTTGGCTTCGCTGGGAGTCAGGCTGACCAGCTCGAGCATCTCGTCGACACGCGACGACTGCAGGCCCATGGTGAGTGCGGAGAGTGTCAGAATCTCGCGTCCGGTGCGGCCAGCATGCTGGGCAGAGGCATCCAGGAGCACACCGATCTGCGTGCCCGGGTTGGGGATGGACTGGTACTTGATGCCGGAAATCGTGGCTTCACCCGTCGATGCTGGAGTAAGCCCAGCAATGATGCGCATTGTCGTGGACTTGCCGGCACCATTGGGGCCGAGGAAGCCGGTGACGGAGCCCGGTCGGGCTTCGAATGAGACGTTGTCGACGGCTTTGAAGCCACCGTACGTCTTGGTGAGGTTCTCAACTTTGATCATGTCGATCAGTCTGCCCGAGCGTTCGCGGCGACACACCTACACACTGCAGGCCATCAAGCTGGACTGAGGTCGGGGCTGGCCCAGGCTTCCTCGATCGGGATGTCCCGACCCAGGACGTTGACCGCGGCCCGATGACCTGAGCACATCGCAGCCGGCACGGTGGCGGGGTCGTCAGTCCAGGTGGCCTCGCCGGCGATGTGCAGGACGCCACCGACAGGCGTTGCGAGGTCGTCGTGCTCGTCTGTGGTCGCGCCCAGCTTCATGTACGCGAACGAGCCGCGAGCAAAAGGATCGTCCTGCCAGGCGGTGACGTGCACATCCGTTGGCTCCTCGACACGGTCGCCGTACAGCCGCCTCAGCTGGGCGAGAACGGACTCGGCGATTCGCTCATGGTCCCAGCTCCGTGTCGCCTTGGCCGCGGGTCCGGCCGCGAAGGTGAGCAGCGTGGGCGTTCCGTCCACTGCCGTGAGGTCGTACCAGGAATGCCACCACTCGCCCTCCGGCCCCTGCTGACGGATCGCATAGACATCGTCATCCCAGAACTTCGTCGGGAAGCGAAGGAAGACCTTCTCGAAGGCGTTCATCTCCAGTCGACCCAACGCTCTCGCATTGGGCTCAGGCAGTGACGGCTCGATGACGAAGTCGTCGCTCTGCAGCACACCCACTGGCACCGTGACGACTGCCGAGTCCGCCGAGAACGTGTCGCCGTCCACGGTCACTGTCACACCGTTGGCTGACCATCTGACCTGCGAGACGACGTGATTGAGGCGGACGTCGAGCCCATCGGCCAGGTGCTCAGGCAGACGGCCATAGCCGTCGGGAAAGACCACCTCGTCGCCGTCGATCTCGTCATTGTCGAGCCCGTGCGCGGCGAGGTCCTCGATCCAAGCGCCGAGCTGCTCCTCAGTCCGATGACTGAGGAACTCGCGCACCCGACCGGCTCGCTCGCCCTCCCAGCCCAGCGAGGCGAGAGCAGACTCGGCCATTTCGGCATAGGAGGCATCGGGTTCCGACGAGGCGATCAGGCCCACCAACGCAGCGTCGACGGCGTGGACGTCATCGGCGAATCGCTTCGCGTCGGTGTCAGAAAGTCGCTCCGCTCCCGGGCCGAAGTAGGCGATGGGACGTCCGTCTGGCTGGTAGCTGCCGACCGTGTACTCGTGCATGGGCATGCCGAACGCCGCCGCTGCTGCGGCGACCGGGCTGTCATCGATGCCGTGGATCCACGACGCGCCCCGATCCATCACGTGCCCATCCGAGCGGTCGGTCCAGACCCGGCCGCCGACCCGGTCGCGGGCCTCGAGCACGACGACTCGTCGGCCGGACCGCGCAAGAAGTCTGGCCGCCGTGAGGCCAGCGACTCCCGCGCCGACCACGATGGTGTCGTAGTGATCCATCGGGTGTCAGGCGCCCAGAGTGGTCATGAGGTGCCTGATGCGGTTGATGATTGCGGGTGCGCTTGGCATGGCTTCATCCAACCTCATACGTCAAGGTGTCGGCAACGGAATTCGCGGTGAATTCGCGGATTGGCGACGAAATCCCTTGTCATTGCGTCGCCGGTATTGCGATCATGGCTGAATGACCTACTCCGACGAGGAATTCGCCCGACTCCAGAAGGCCGGCAAGCGCCACCTGTGGATGCACTTCTCGCGCCACGGCTCGTACGCCGACCACGACATCCCGATCATCACCAAGGGTGACGGCATGTACATCTGGGACGCTCAGGGCAAGCGCTACCTCGACGGGCTCGCGGGTCTCTTCGTCGTGCAGGCAGGCCATGGCCGCGAAGAGCTCGCTGAGGCGGCCGCCAAGCAGGCCAAGGAGCTGGCGTTCTTCCCGATCTGGACGTTCGCGCACCCCAATGCCATCGAGCTGGCCGAACGGATCGCAGGCTACGCGCCTGCCGACCTCAACCGGGTGTTCTTCACGACGGGCGGCGGCGAGGCGGTCGAGACGGCATGGAAGGCCGCCAAGCAGTACTTCAAGCTGACCGGCAAGCCCAACAAGACCAAGGTCATCAGCCGCCAGATCGCCTATCACGGCACGACCCAGGGAGCGCTGTCGATTACCGGCATCCCAGGGCTGAAGGAGCCGTACGAGCCGCTGGTCCCGACCACGGTGCACGTCGCCAACACCAACTTCTACCGCGCTCCCGACGTCTCTCTAGAAGGCGCCTCCGGCGCGGGCGACCAGCACGAGGCGTTCGGTCGCTGGGCTGCCGACGAGATCGAGAACGCGATCATCGCCGAGGGTCCCGACACAGTGTGCGCCGTGTTCCTCGAGCCGGTCCAGAACGCCGGTGGCTGCTTCCCTCCCCCACCCGGCTACTTCCAGCGCGTACGTGAGATCTGCGATCGCCACGACGTGCTGCTCGTGTCGGACGAGGTCATCTGCGCGTTCGGTCGCCTCGGCGACATGTTCGGCGCCAACCGATATGGCTACGTCCCCGACATGATCACCTGCGCCAAGGGTCTGACGTCCGGCTACTCACCGCTCGGCGCGATGATCGCTTCCGACCGGATCATGGAGCCGTTCCTGGAGGGCAACACGAGTTTCCTCCACGGCTACACCTTCGGTGGTCATCCGGTCTCGACTGCGGTGGCGATGGCCAACCTCGACATCTTCGAGCGCGAGAAGATCAACGAGCACGTACGCGACTCCGAGGGTGCGTTCCGCGGCACGCTGGAGAAGCTCCTCGACCTCGACATCGTTGGTGACGTACGCGGCGACGGCTTCTTCTACGGCATCGAGCTCGTCAAGGACAAAGCCACCAAGGAGAGCTTCGACGACGCTGAGTCGGAGATGCTCCTCCGTGGCTTCCTTTCAAAGGCGTTGTTCGATGGCGGTCTCTACTGCCGGGCCGACGACCGAGGCGACCCGGTCATCCAGTTGTCGCCGCCTCTGATCGCCGACCAGTCCCACTTCGACGAGATCGAACAGATCCTCCGAAGCGTGCTCACCGAGGCACAAAGCCTGCTCTGATCGCGCCGCCTGCATCGCGGGCGTGCACACGTCTCAGACCTGGTTGAAGCGGAGCATGTTGCCTGCGGGGTCCCGTACGGCACAGTCGCGCACGCCCCACGGCTGGTCAATGGGTTCCTGCACGACATCGGCACCTGAAGCCTGGAGCTTCTCGAACGTCGCGTCCAGGTCGTCCGTCGTGACCTGCATGAGGCCGATCATCCCCTTGGCCATCATGTCGGCGAGCAGCTTGCGCTCGGCCGGTGGCGCTTCGGGTGCCGCCGGGCCGAGCACGACGGAGACATCCGGCTGCGAAGCCGGACCGACGGTGATCCAGCGCATTTCGCCCAGGCCGACATCGTTGCGAACGTCGTATCCGAGCACATCGCGGTAGAACACGAGCGCCGCATCGGGATCGTCGACGTTGAGGTAGCTGGTTGAGATCTTGATATCCATGACGCTCACGCTATGCGTCAGCCAGCTGTCGGCGCTTCTCCGATCCTGATCAATGCTGCCTGATCGGTCTGGTGTAGATCTTCTCGATGCATGGCAGCGTGGAGTTCTGGTCGTGGGGGCGGGCGCGATAGGCGCTCGGGCTCTCGCCGACCAGCTCGGAGAACTTGGCGCTGAACGAGCCGAGCGACGAACAGCCGACCTCGAAACAGACCTCGGTGACGGAGAGGTCACCGCGACGCAGCAACGCCATCGCGCGCTCGATACGTCGAGTCATCAGATAGCCGTACGGCGTCTCGCCGAACGCATCGCGGAAGCTGCGCGAGAAGTGGCCCGGCGACATCAGGGCTGTGCGTGCCAGCGCCGTCACATCGAGCGGGCGCGCGTACTCGCGATCCATCTGGTCACGCGCCTTGCGCAACAGCACGAGGTCCGAGGTCTCCACGGGTCGAGTATTTCACGCAGTGGCTCGAACCGGCGGAATCCTGCATTCGCCCTGCGCTGAACTCCCGATTCCGTCGAAAGTGCCCAGCGGATGCGGCACAATGACCGGCATGACGGACCGCGCCATCTCGCTCGACGACAAGGCTCGCAAGATCATCGAGCTGCTCCAGGGCGACGGCCGACTCTCCTACTCGGCGATTGCCAAGGAAGTTGGCCTGTCCGAGGCCGCAGCACGCCATCGCGTGCAGAAGCTGATCGACAGCGGCGTGATGCAGATCGTCGCCGTCACCGACCCTCTGCAGATGGGGTTCGCGCGCCAGGCCATGATCGGCATCAAGGTGTCCGGCGACGTACGCTTGGTGGCCGCCGAGCTCGCCCAGATGGATCAGCTCGACTACATCGTGATCACGACCGGCCGGTTCGACATTCTCGCCGAGCTCGTTGCCGAGAGCGATGACGAGCTCCTCGACATCGTGTCGGGCCAGATCAGCGCCTTGGAGCAGGTCGTGATGACCGAGACATTCGTCTACCTGCAGCTCGAGAAGCAGACCTACGCCTGGGGTACTAGGTAGCCGTTCCGCCAGCGAGCAATGCGCTGAACAGGTTCGGGTACGCCTCTCGCATCAGGTCTTCATAGCCTTCAGGGTCGCTGTCGGGGGCTGGTGCCGGTTCGGAGCGACCTGCCCGCATCAGCAGATCCCACGGAACCTCGGTCTCGGGTGTGTGGAAGGTCTCGCCTTCAAATCGGTAGACACCACCAGCACCCGGTACGGCGCCGAGCCGTGCACACGCGAGCACCGCGATCGCCAGGATGCGCCCTCCCGAGATGCCGATCAAAACTTCAGTACCGCGCTCGACCCCGAGGTGGCTGATGGCGCCGGCGACGCAGGCCGACTCGTGGGTGAGCTCGGCGTACGACAGCGGGCCGCGCTCATCCTCGACGGCGGTGTCGTCAGCGAGTCCGGCAACCACGTGCTGGTCGAGCGCGCGAAACACGAGGCTGGTCATCAGCGGCCTGTGAACTTCGGCGGGCGCTTCTCATCGCGTGCGGCGGCCGACTCTCGTACGTCCTCGCTGGCCCAGACCGCCGCGAAGCTCGCTTCGATCGCCGCGTCATCGGCCGACGAACTGTTCAGGACGAACTTGTTGTGGGCGAGCGCGAGTGGTGCGAACTCGGCGATCTCGTGCGCCCAGCCGATCGCATCGGCAAGCGTGCCGGCGCGGTCAGCGAGTCCCACGGCGAGGGCGGCCTCGACGTTGAGCGACTCTGCGCCGAGCATCAGCCGCCGCGCCGTTCCTCCGCCGGCCAGCGCCGCCAACGTACGGATCGTCCACGCATCGACCGCCATTCCGTTGCGCGCCGTCGGGACGGCGAACTTCGAGGTCGCGTCGGCGACCCTGAGGTCGCACGCCATCGCGAGCTGCGTGCCAGCACCAATCGCGGGTCCGTTCACCGCGGCAATGAGCGGGACCGGCACCTGGGTCAGGCGCAACAGCATCCCGTAGAGCGCCTCGAGGAATTCGTCGCCGTAAACACCACCGAGATCAGCACCGGCGCAGAACGCCGAGCCCTGTCCCGTGATGACGATGACCCTGGCGCCGTCGTCGACAGCCCGGTCGACGGCCGCATGGATCTCACGGCACAGCTCGAGGTTCAGCGCGTTGCGTCGCTCCTCGCGCTGCAGCTCGAGGATGACGACATCGCCGTCCGTGGTCGCACTCAGCATGGTCCTCCTTGGTGCCTGAAATCTGTGTCCCATCATCCTCGCGTGCCACACCTGCAGCCCGTTCGGCGACCCGATGTGACCTGAGACTCATATAGCCGTCACTTCGCCGACTTTGAATCGTTACTTCACCATGGACCTGTCTCGTCGCAAAGTGATTCAATCGGGCGTTGTCATCGGCGGGGCAATGGCCCTCACCGACCTCGCACTCTCACCAGCCGCATGGGCCGTGACCGGCCAAGTCGCACCTCCGAAGACCACACTGACGGGCACCCTCGTGCGCGGCACGCCCGGTCCGGGCGGCTATGCACCAGTCGTCGTCGCCGCAGGCGAGCCCCATACCGTGCGCACCGACCTAGGAGCCCCGGCTGGTCCGACCCGCGCCGCAACCCGCAAGCCGGTACTCGCGTTCGCCCACATGACCGACGTGCACGTCGTCGACACACAGTCGCCGCTCCGGGCCGAGTTCTTGGACCGGTACGACGACCAGTACGAGGCGGGCGACCCGACCGTTGGGCTGTTCTCATCCGCCTATCGGCCGCAGGAGATGCTGACCATGCAGGTCGCTGACTCGATGGTCCGGGCCATCAACCGCGCCAAGGTCGGGCCCGTCAGCGGCACCCCGCTGGCCTTCGCCATCCAGACCGGCGACAACTCAGACAACTGCCAGCACAACGAGGTCCGGTGGAACATCGACCTGTGCGACGGTGGCAAAACGGTTACTCCCGACTCCGGCAGCACGACGAAGTATGAAGGTGTCGCCGACAACGTGAGCTACGACGTTCACTACTGGCATCCCGACTCACCGCCGGCGGGCGAGGAACCTGACATTTACAAGTCGAGGTTCGGCTACCCCCAGGTCACGGGGTTGCTCGATGCGTGCCGCAGACCGTTCACCTCGCAGGGCCTCAAGATGCCGTGGTACGCCGTGTTCGGCAATCACGACGGACTGGTCCAAGGCAACTTCCCTCCCCAGCTGCCGCTCAGTCTCTTGGCACCCGGCTCTGTGAAGGCGACGACGATCACGCCCGGCGTCTCTCAAGCCGATGTGCTTGCAGCCGCCAGGGCTGGCGATTCAAATGTCTTCCTCGGCGCGTTGGCTCTCGACGAACCGGCCCGGGTCGTGACGGCGGACGCCAAGCGCAGGGTCGTGACACGGGCCGAGGTCGTGGCAGAGCACTTCAACACGACCGGTAGCCCGGTCGGGCACGGTTTCACAGCAGAGAACAAGCTCAAGGGCACCGCCTACTACTCCTTTGACAAGGGGCTGGTGCGATGCATCGTGATGGACTCCGTCAACCCGAACGGGTATTCCGAGGGTTCGCTCGGCACCACACAGATGGCGTGGCTCACGGCTCTCCTCGCAAAGTCGAAGAACAGATACGTGATGATCTTCAGCCATCACACATCGGGCTCGATGCTTAATCCCCTCGTCGGCACCGGACTGGATCTGGAACCTCGGGTCCTCGGCCCGGAGGTCGTCTCGCTGCTGCTCGCCAACCCCAACGTGATCGCGTGGGTCAACGGCCACACCCACAAGAACCAGGTCTGGGCCCACCAGGCTCCCGGCGGTGCAAGCGGCTTCTGGGAGATCAACACGGCCTCACACATCGATTTCCCCCAACAGTCACGCTTGATCGAGCTGGTCAACAACAAGGACGGCACGCTCTCGATCTTCGGCACGATGGTCGACCACGCAGGGCCGGTTGGAGCCAGCTCGCTGGCCGACCCTGTCGGCCTGGCAGGCCTGGCCCGTGAGCTCGCAGCAAACGATCCTCAGGGTCGCACCAGCAACGCCCGAGGCACCACGGCGGACCGCAACGTGGAGCTGCTGGTCAAGGCTCCGGCCCTGGTCTAGCTGTCACCCAACCCCGAGTGGCACAAAAAGCGCCCACTCGGGACGTCTGGAGTGGGCAACATTGCGCCACTCGCGGCGGGTTAGGTTGCTATTCTGCGGCGGCTAGCTGGCCGCAGGCGCCGTCGATGTCGCTACCGCGGGTGTCCCGCACGGTAGTCGGCACGCCCTTGGCGATGAGTCGGCGTACGAACTCGCGCTCGTCCTCGGGACGCGACGCGGTCCATTTCGAGCCCGGTGTCGGGTTGAGCGGGATCAGGTTGACGTGCACCCAGCCCCAGTCACCGTACGACTGCAGGACGTCGCCGAGCAGGTCGGCACGCCAGGCCTGGTCGTTGATGTCCTTGATCATGGCGTACTCGATCGAGACGCGCCGCTTCGTGGTCTGGGCGTATTCCCACGCGGCTTCGACGGCCTCGCGAACGGACCATCGGGTGTTGATCGGTACGAGCTCGTTGCGCAGCTCGTCGTCGGGTGCGTGCAGCGAGAGCGCCAACGTGACGGGGATGCCTTCGGTGGCGAGCTGCTTCATACGAGGAACGAGACCAACGGTGCTGACCGTGATGTTGCGGGCCGACATGCCGAGACCGTCAGGTGTCGGCGCAACCATGCGGCGTACGGCGCCGAGGACGGCCTTGTAGTTGGCCATCGGCTCGCCCATGCCCATGAACACGACGTTGGACAGGCGACCTGGGCCACCGGCAACTTCGCCGCGCGCCATCTTGCCGGCAGCATCCTGGACCTGATCGACGATCTCGGCCGCGCTCATGTTCCGCTCGAGACCGCCCTGGCCCGTAGCGCAGAACGGGCAAGCCATACCGCAGCCTGCCTGGCTCGAGACGCAGATCGTGGCGCGATCGGTGTAGCGCATCAGCACCGACTCGACGAGGGCTCCGTCGAACAGCTTCCAGAGCGACTTCACCGTCGCGCCCTTGTCAGCCTCCATCGTGCGGACCGGGTTGAGAAGCGTCGGCAAAAGCTCGGCGACGATCCGGTCACGGCTCGCGGCGGGCAGGTCGGTCATGTTGGCCGGGTCGCGCTCAAGACGGCTGTAGTAGTGGTTGGCGACCTGCTTGACGCGGAAAGCCGGCTCTCCCAGCACTTCGGCGACAGCCGCGCGCTCCTCGGCCGTCAGGTCAGCGAGGTGCCGCGGGGGCTTCTTGCGGCCACGCGGCTGCTCGAAGACGAGCGGCAGAGTCTTGATGGGAGTTTCGGACACCCGCACATTCTCTCACTCGGGCACCCGATCCCCCGAATCCTCAGACTGGGGCTACGTCCACCTCGACGTTCAGCGACGAGGTCTTGGCCTCGGTGAAGATGACGCCCTTGACCGGCGGTACGTCGGCATAGTCACGACCCCACGCCAACGTCACGTACCTGTCGTTGGCCCACTGGTCGTTGGTCGGGTCCACGGCGAGCCAGCTGCCGTCTGGCAGCCATACGGCCGCCCACGCATGAGTTGCATCAGCGCCGAACACTCGCTCCTTGCCAGGCGGAGGCTGGGTTGCGAGGTAGCCGCTGACGTACCGGGCTGCGAGACCGTGCGTACGCAGGCAGGCGAGGGTGAGGTGAGCGAAGTCCTGGCACACGCCCGCACGCTGCGCGAAGACATCCTCGAGCCGCGATGTCACGGTCGTGGCGGTCTTGTCGTAACGAAAGTCGGTGTAGATGCGATGCATCAGCTCGGTGACGGCTTCGCCGATCGGGCGAGCGGGCAGCAGCGAGTCGGCGCCGTACGCCTTCACCTCGGCAGTGTGATCGGCGAGCGTGGACGGGAGTACGAAGTCCTGGGCACGCCACGCGTCATCAACGTCGTCACGCTCCGAAGGGATCGCCATCTCCCATGGCGTGACCAGCGCCTGACCGTCATACGTCGGTGCGTCCACCTCGACCCGGCTGGTCGCGAGGATGTCGAGATTCTTGTGGGCGGTCGTGACCTGGAAATACGTGGCGGTGTTGCCGTAGAAGTCGAGGTCCTCCGTGCGATCGATCGCCACCGGCTCGATGACCAGCTCGCGCTCCAGCACCCGCTGCCACGGCAGCTCACGCGGCACCAGGTAGGCGATGCCGAGGCTATCGCTGACGTCCTCGTCGTACGAGTACGTCGTCCGGTGAGAAACCTCGTACCTCATGCCGTCACCTTCATGACAAAGCCCACGATATGAAGGCGACGACATGAACCCCGTGTCATAGTTCGCTCGCTTCGCTCGCTCACGAGGCACCGCCGAAGCCGAAGGAACGCGGTACCGGACCGACTGCGAAGTGCAGCTCGCCGATCGCCTCGGCGACTCGCGAGAGCTGGCTGACGTAGCCGTCGAGGAACCGTTCGAGGTTCGGGCGACGCTCGCCTTCCACGGCCACCAACGCGACGATGTCAGCGCGAGCCAGCTCGTGGGCAAGATCGTCGAGCAGCCGCTCGGGGCGAGTCGCGCCGGTCGAGCCCGGCATCGCGGCGAGATGCTCACGCAGCTCACTGATGCCGAACGCCAGTGATCGTGGGTTGTCGGCATCCATCAGGAGCAGGTCGAGCACGCCGGCGAGGCGTACGTAACCGCGGTAGCGGCGGCGGTGAGTGACAGCGCTCTCGGCGATCGACAGCACGGCATTGTTGATCTCGCGGTCGACATCGATACCGCGACGCACCGTGGTGGTTGCGCGCAGCAAATGGCTGAGCTGAAGTCCACGCTCGACGACTCGTCCGGCACTGATCATCCGCCAGCCGGGATCGCGCATCATGTTAGCCGTAACGCCCTGCAGCGAGAGGATGCCTGTCAGCATGCGGCTGGCGCTCTCCGAGACCTGATGGCTGTAGTGATAGCTCGTCAGCGCGGCAGATGCCCGGTCGGTCGAGCTGAACGCGTGCCACACATCGGGCGAAAGCTGATCGCGTACGCTCTGCGCCGCTTCGCGCAGGAACCCGACCGATTGGGCTACCGATCCCGGGCGTTCCTTGTCGAGCAGCAGCGAGCGGAAGTTGGCATCCAATCGGTCGCGCTCGAACGGGGAGCCGCTCAACCGGGTGATGGCACCAAGCAGCACGGCCAGACTGGCGCCGCCGGCGGAGTTCGGGCGGGTGGCGTTGTCCTCCGCGCTCGCGTGCGTCGCAAGGACCAAACGCAACATGTCCTCGGCCCGCTCGGCATAGCGGCCGAACCAGAACATGTCCTCGAGCACGCGCGGCACCATCGCAGCTGTCGCGCGCCCCTGGGTGATCGGCAGCACCTCGGACAAACCTTGGTCAGCGTCCTCGGGGCGATCCTTGAGCACCCATACGTCCTTGCTGGACGCCGCCGTGCCCTCGCCGATGACGTTGGCGAGCCCACCGATCAGCGGCCGATACGTCGACCCGTAGCGAAGCGTGAACGTACGCAACGTCAACGCCTGCGGCCGAATGCCGCGCGAACCATACGAAGGTGCTTGCGACAGCGACAGTGACTCCTGCCCCACATAGCGGTGCGGCTCGGCACGAATGAGTTCCCGCAACTCGTCGGGCCCCAGGTGATCCAGGTCGATCGGGTTGTCGATCGCCCTGATCACGAGGTCCTCGATGTTGTCCTCGACGAACGACAGCGATCGGGGCAGACCGCACCAGTAGGTCTGCACCGAAGGGATGCGCAACGGCTCGTCGAGCAAGGTCTCGCACATGGCCGACATGAACGGGAGGAGGCCCGGGTTCTCGAGCACTCCGGAACCGAGCCCATTGACGACGCGCACCGTGCCACGGCGCACGGCCTCTGACAGTCCGGCAACACCGAGCTGGGAGTTCTTGCGCAGCTCGAGTGCATCGCTCCACGCGGCATCGACTCGTCTCAGGATGACGTCGACGCGCTCCAGTCGGCCGAACACCCGCACCCACACGGACCCCTCGCGCATGACCAGGTCACTGCCCTCTACGAGAGGGAAGCCGAGCATCGACGCAACGAACGCCTGGTCGTACGACGTCTCAGAGTGCGTTCCGGGCGACAGCACGACGACGCGAGGATCTGGGATGCCGTTGGGTGCGGCCTCCATCAGCGTTGTCCGGAGCGCCTGGAAGAACGGTGCCATCCGATGCATACCGGCCTGGCGGTAGAGCTCGGGCATGACACGGGAGATGACTCGCCGGTTCTCCATCGCGAACCCGATGCCGGAGGGCGCCTGGGCGCGATCGGCGATGACCTGCCACTCCCCTGCCGTATTGCGGCCGAGGTCGGCCGCCGCGAGCAACAGTGGCCACGGATCGTGGGCCGATGCCCGCGCTGACACTCGCAAGAATCCCGAGTGCCCGAACACGAGCGCTGGGGGAAGCACTCCCGACGAGAGGAGCCGCTGCGGGCCATACAGGTCCACCAGGATCGCGTTGAGAAGTTCCGTACGCTGCGCCAGACCGATCTCGAGCGGGGTCCACTCGGCGGCGTCGATGACGAGCGGGATCGGATCGAGCCGCCACGGGCCGGGTGACTGCTCCGGCGGGGTGTAGGTGACCCCGTCATCGGCCAACATCCGCTCGATGTCGCCGCTCACGCGTACGAGGTCGGACTCGGTGAGCTGGACTGCCGTCTCGGCGAGACCCTTCCACGCCGTACGCAGGCTGCCATCAGGCGCGACGACCTCGTCGTAGCGAGTGGCGTCGCCGGTCAGCGTCGGCTGGGTGACCGCGGCGGAATAGTCCTTCAGCGCAGTCACGGGAGAGGCCTGACGTGGAGCACCCGATCACCTTGGCACGTCAAGGTTTCGTACGTACGCGACACCCCATGTGACGAGACGAACAGTTCAGCTCATGCCGGCGTCGAAGGCGAGTACGGCACCGGTGATCATCCGCGCCGAGGGCGAGGCGAGATAGACGATCGCGGAGCCGAGCTCTGTCGGGGTGATGGGCGGTCCGGGAAGCATCCCGAAGATCCGTTCCATCAGGCGAGGTTCGAGGTCTGACGGGAAGGTAGCCGCCACTGCGTCCACCAATGGGGTGGCGACCGTTCCCGGACAGATCGCGTTGACTCGGACGTTGCTCGGCGTCAGCTCAAGGGCGAGCGACCGCGTCATCATCGTCAGCCCGCCCTTTGCGGCGGCGTAGGCCACGGAGTAGGGCTGCGGCGCATTGCCTGCGACGGATGAGACGTTGACGATGTTGCCGTTGCACGCCTTGAGATGCGGCAGCGCGGCCTGCATCAGCATGAACGGGCCCTTGAGATCGATGGCGTGGACCCGGTCCCACAGATCGTCATCAATCAACTCGAATTTGCCGAACTGCACGATGCCGGCGACGTTGGCGAGGACGTCGATCCGGCCGTGTTGCGCGCAGATCTCGATCGCGGCGTCGACTGAGCCGCGATCGGCGACGTTGCACTCGACATAGGTCACCCCGTCAGGGACGGTCGGTGCGATGTCGAGTCCGAAGACGATCGCACCTTCGTCACGGAACAGCTCAGCGGTTGCATAGCCGATCCCGGAGGCAGCGCCCGTGATGACGACAACGCGTGGTGTGGACTCTGTCATCCGATGACTCCTGGGGCTAGATGGTGGGTGAGGTCACCCGATCGGCCAATGCCAAATCTGCGCTCGACGAAACGCCACTCCCCGGACGAGCCGGTCTCGAATGTGTCGACATACGAGCCGGTCACGACTGGCTGAAGCGGCAGTCCAGGGACTGCCTGGAAGACGACATACGCAGAACGCCCACGAATGGCACCGCCGTCGATCTCCTCGAGCGCGGTGTTGACAACGACATGTTGCGTGCCCGGGGTGCCGTCCTCGTGCACCGTGACGATCCCCCTGTAGAGGTTCGCCACCTCCTCCGCGCCGGTTGCGACGACTGTGCCGTCATCGGTCATCAGCACCGCATCGGCCATCAACTGTCCGACGCCGACGAAGTCGCCCGCGTCGATCAAGCGGCAGTAGGTCCCCAGGAGACCGCGAATGTGATCGCCGTCTGACAGTGGCATGGGAAGCAGACTGTCAGGACACGTCGACGAGTGTGTGCAGAATCAGCCACGCAATCGGAGCCACTGCGATCAGCGAGTCGAGCCGATCCATCAAGCCACCGTGGCCCGGGAGCAGGTCGCCCATGTCCTTGATGCCGAGATCGCGCTTGATCAACGACTCCGACAGGTCGCCGAGTGTTGCGAAGACGACACCTGCGACGCCGAGGATCGCACCGACCCACCACCGACCGTCGAGTCCGTAGACAACGGTGCCGATGCCCGCGGCGATGCCGACGATGAGCGAACCGGCGAAGCCTTCCCACGACTTCTTGGGGCTGATGGTCGGAGCCATCGGATGCTTGCCGAACAGGACCCCCGCGATGTAGCCGCCGGTGTCGGAGGCGATCGTGGCGACGATGAACGCGACAATGCGCCACGGTCCGTCTTCCTCGATCAGCATTAGCAGGACGAACACGCCCATGAGGTAGAGGTACGACAGCGAGAAGATGCCAGCGCTGACATCGCGCACGAATCCGTCGGCACCCTCGGCGAGGCGCCATACGAGGGTGCCGATCACGGTGAGCGCCATGGCGACGGCTGCCGTCTCCATGCCGCCGTAGAAGGCACCGACGAGCATGATGGTGCCGCCAGTGACGATCGGCAGGAACGGGATGTTGATGTTGGCCTTGGCGAACGCTCGGGCCAGCTCCCACAGCCCGATGCCCAGTGCGACGACCACGACCGCGACGAACGCGTCCTTCACCAGGAACAGCGACAAGATGATCATCGCGCAGAGGCTGACGCCCACGCCTATAGCGGCCGGAAGATTGCGGCCCGCGCGGCTGTGCTTCGCGACTTCGGCCGTCTCCGACGGCTCAGATGTCAAGGAGTTCTGCCTCTTTGTTCTTGAGCAGATCGTCGATCGTGTCGACATGCTTCTTGGTCAGACCATCGAGGCGCTTCTCGGCACCCGCGTTGTCGTCCTTGCTGATCTCGGAGTCCTTCTCGGCCTTGTCGAGAGCCTGCTTGGCGTTGCGACGTGCTCCGCGTACGGCAACCCGGCCCTCTTCGGCCTTGGTCTTGGCGAGCTTGATGTATTCCTTGCGGCGGTCCTCGGTCAGCTCCGGCAGCGTGACGCGCAGGACCTTGCCATCGTCGCTGGGGTTGACGCCCAGGTCCGACTCGCGGATGGCCTTCTCGATCGCGGCCTTGGCACCGGCGTCGTACGGCTGGATGACGACCGTACGGGGCTCCGGAACCTGGAAACCGGCAAGCTGGTTGAGGGGCGTCTGCTGGCCGTAGTACTCGGCCGTGATCTGGGCGAACATCGCCGGGTGGGCGCGTCCAGTACGGATCGCGGCGAACTCCTCGCGGGTGTGCTCGACGGCCTTCTCCATCTTGCTGTCGGCGTCACGCAGGGTCTGGTCAATCACGATGTCTCCATCCAGTTCTGGTCGGTCCGTACGCCTAGGCGGCGTGGACCAGCGTTCCGATCTTCTCACCACGAAGGACGCGGGCGATGTTGCCCTCGCCATCCATGCCGAAGACGATCATGGGGAGCTTGTTCTCCATGCACAGCGCGAACGCGGCAGCATCGACGACCTTGAGCCCCATGCGCAGAGCGTCGTCGAAGCTGATCTCGTCGTACTTCTTGGCATCAGGGTCCGTACGCGGGTCGGCCGAGTAGACACCGTCGACACCGCTCTTGGACATCAGCACCGCGTCGGCACCGATCTCGAGTGCACGCTGCGCGGAGACCGTGTCGGTGGAGAAGTACGGCATACCGGCGCCGGCGCCGAAGATCACGACGCGACCCTTCTCGAGGTGGCGGATCGCCTTGCGCGGGATGTAAGGCTCGGCGACCTGGCCCATCGTGATGGCTGACTGGACGCGAGTCTCGATGCCGAGCTTCTCGCAGAAGTCCTGCAATGCCAGGCAGTTCATCACCGTTCCGAGCATGCCGATGTAGTCGGCGCGCGAACGGTCCATGCCTCGCTGACTGAGCTCGGCGCCACGGAAGAAGTTGCCGCCGCCGACCACGATGGCCACCTCGACGCCCTCGGCAATTGCCTCGGCCACCTGGTGGGCGATGCCGTTGACGACGTCAGGATCGATACCGATCTTGCCGCCGCCAAAGGCCTCGCCGGACAGTTTGAGGAGCACACGATTGAATCGCTTGTCAGAGGCTGAATCGTTGACGAGCTGGGCGTTGTCCATTTCAGCCTCCAGAGTCGAGCGGTTGATCGTGTGGTTCAGGCGCCGATCTCGATGTGGGCGAAGCGCTTGATGGTCACGCCTGCCTCATCCAAGAGTGCCTTGACGGTCTTCTTGTTGTCCTGGACTGACGCCTGCTCCAGCAGAACGTTGTCCTTGAAGAAGCCGTTGAGGCGACCTTCGGTGATCTTGGCGATCGCCTGCTCGGGCTTGCCCTCTTCACGCGACGTGGCCTCGGCGATCTCGCGCTCCTTGGCAACAACCTCGGCCGGAACGTCTTCGCGAGCCAGGTAGCGAGGACGCATCGCGGCGATCTGCATCGCAACGCCGCGAGCGACGTCGTGGCTGTCGCCGTCGAACTCGACGAGCACGCCAACTGCAGGCGGCAGGTCGCTGGCGCGACGATGCATGTACGAAACGACGCTTCCGTCAGCGAAGCTCGCAACGCGACCGAGCTCGATCTTCTCGCCGATGACGATGGCGAGGTCAGAGACCGCTTCGGCAACGGTCTTGCCGCTGTCGAGAGTGGCGCTGGCGAACTCGGCAGCGTCGGCAGGCTTCGTCTTGTCGGCGAGGACTGCGAGGTCCTCGGCGAGGGTGATGAACTGCTCGTTCTTGGCTACGAAGTCCGTCTCGGAGTTGAGCTCGACGATCGCGCTGCCGAAGTTTGCAACGAGTCCGGAGGTTGCCTCACGCTCAGAGCGCTTGGCAGCCTTCGCGGCGCCCGAGATCCTCAGGACCTCGATCGCCTTCTCGAAGTCTCCGTCAGTCTCGGTGAGCGCCTTCTTGGCGTCCATCATTCCTGCGCCGGTGGCGTCGCGGAGCTTCTTGACCTCTTGGGCAGTGATTGCCATGTACGTGTTCTCGCTTTTCAGGGTGGTGTGGATGCCTACTTGGCAGCGGCCTTCTTGGCCGGCACCTTCTTGGCGGCGGGCGCCTCGGCGTCGTCAGCCTTGGCAGCGGCCTTCTTGGCCGGCGCCTTCTTGGCGGCGGGCTTCTCAGCGTCGTCAGCCTTGGCAGCAGCCTTCTTGGCCGGCACCTTCTTGGCGGCGGGCTTCTCAGCGTCGTCAGCCTTGGCAGCAGCCTTCTTGGCCGGCACCTTCTTGGCGGCGGGCGCCTCGGCGTCGTCAGCCTTGGCAGCGTCGGCGGCAGGCGCCT
>JBBSJW010000047.1:0-22148 GCA_038256885.1 Propionibacteriales bacterium | reverse complement strand
GTCGTGAACTACGAAATTCCAAACGTGTGCGAAGACTATGTGCACCGTATCGGCCGCACCGGTCGTGCGGGCGCCGATGGCACCGCCGTGAATCTGGTGTGCCTGGACGAAGAGGGCTTCATGCAGGCGATTGAACGCTACACCAAACAGAACATTCCGGTCCAGATCGTGGAAGGCTTCATGCCCGAGCCCGGCGAAAAGGCCGCGGGCCTCGTCGGTCTTCCAGCGGCGGGCAATCCTGGTCGCCGGCAGCAGCGCGCGGGCACCGAATCCCGCGAGAGTCAGTGGGTGTTTCGGCAGGTGGATGATCGGGCGGAACAGCTCGTCGATCAGCACGTCGCTGTTCTCGAGCAGCGGTGCATAGAGCTTGCGCCAGGCCTTGCCGTCCTCGCCGAGCAGCTCAACCGTACGGTCAAGGTCGCGGAACAGCACCCCAGCACGCCCTCCATCGATGGGGTGTACGGCGTCGACCTCGGGCCACAGCCACTCGAGACCGTGGCGTTCGAGATCGAGCGACTGGAAGAACGGTGATGCGACGCCCGTGGGGTGCGTGGCCGAGCAGACGTCGTGGATGAGTCCCGGGATCGTGAGCTCGGCAGACCGGGTGCCCCCGCCGATCTCGTCCTCGGCCTCCAGCACCGTCACGTCGATGCCAGCGCGCGCCAGCACGACGCCGGCGGCGAGCCCGTTGGGCCCGGAACCCACGACAACTGCAGAGGTCATGTGCTGAGCCTACGGGCGATGCACGTTGTTGAACGGAAGGGATCCGTCCCACGGCTGCCGGGTCAGCATCTCGGCAACCTCGACCTCGCCGGTCTCGATCACTCCCGTTGCAGCGTCGACGATGCGGTAGCGCTGGACTGGTCGGAAGAACGGTGGCGACTCCATCATGATCACGCGCAGCTCACCCGGCTCGAACTTGCACTGTTCCTGGATCGCAGCGAGCAGCGCCTCGCCGTGCAGGTGTCCGTCGCCGAAGTTCCAACCGATCGCAGATCCAGCGACCATCTCACCATCGAACATCGTCCGCTTCTCGTGGTCCTCTGCAGCGTGCGGGTAAAGCCCGGCCATGGCTCGACCATGGGTGTGGAGACCGCGCCAGGCACCGAGCTTGCCGATCATCAGGTCGACGGTGTCCTCGTCGTACAGCTTGGCGAGCTGGCGATGCGGGAGCTGCGCCGACTTGGTGACCTTGGCGGCGTACTTGCTCTCGGCACCCTCGGCGAACAGCCAGACCGAGGTCGCCCACGTGCCTGCGTAGTAACGCATCGACGGGAGGAACGAGAACAGGTCAGGCCGAAGGTTGCCGGCAACGATCGTGGCAACCACCAGAGCAAGCAGCCCGTACGGCAGGAACGGCTCCGTGACATCGGTGAACCCGTACTCGGAGTAACGGCCGAACAGGAGCACCGCGCCGAACATCATCAAGACGTTCCACTCCAACGGCACACCCATCGGGATCGCCGTGAGGATCTGCAGGTGGAACAGGATCATGATGATCAGCGCGATCGTGGTGACCCAGCCACCTCGTGACAGCAGCAGGATCAACGGCACGCTGAACTCGATGACGGTGCCACCGTGCGCCAGCGACCGGGAGAGCACTCCGGGTCGTATGTCGAACTCGGCATCCCGCCAGAGCCGACGCTTGACCGCCTTCGGCACGAGCGGTGCGTTGCTCATCATCGTGGACACGACGTACGGGAAATGGCTGTTGAGCTTGGATGTCGCCGCTCCCCACCAGATCGCGACCATGAGCAGCTTGGCGGCCAGGATCATGTCGATGAACGGGAACAGGAAGACGATCGCCGTGACCCAGTAGTGCTCGGAACGAGCCGCAAGGAAGATCGTCTTGTCACGCAGTCCCATGATCGGGAGGACGATCAGCAGCGGGAGGAAGCGAGCCGGCTCGATGAGGTTGAACGCGTCGTCGCCCAGGCCTGTCACAGCCCGATCGGCGGGCGAGAGCAGCACGTAGACGGCCGCGGCGATCACACCGAGGTAGAGCACGATGTCGACGATCGTGCGGCGTGAACCCGCCGTGCCGCGCACCACGTCCGGCCACGGTGGCTGACGGATAGTGCCGGGGCGAAGCCAGTAGAGGAAGGTGCCGAGCGGCGGCAGGAAGCGCATCGTCAGCGGGCCGAAGCCACAACCGAAGCCCAGCACCTCGAAGAGCAACGTCCAGATGATGACCTTCTGGAACACGACTGGCTCGAACCACCAGTCGCTCAGGTCGCCGAGTCCGCCGATGCCGGGCGTCGAGGCGGCGAAGAGCAGCCCACCGAGGATGTAGAGACCGATCTTGAGCGTGTAGAGGATGTAGATCGCATACGGGGTGCCGAATCCGTAGATGGCCCAGTGCTGCTGCAGCGCCTTGGTGCGCTCAGCCCGTGACTTGGCACGCCATTCATCGACATCGAACTTCGGCAAGGTGGGCGAAATCAGACCCATGACGCTCCTTTGACGATGCAGCCCCGGTTCCGAACACTACAAGGTTGGCGACGGCCCTGTGACTCATGCCACATGGATGGCGTTCGCATCGCAAGACAGTTCGGGAGAGGGTTGAGCCAGCCACTTAGGCTCGCCTAAGAGCTAGCCCTTTCTTCCCAGGAGTGAGCATGACCAGGCAGTTGCGAGTCGCCGTGATCGGCGCCGGTCCCGCAGGCATCTACGCCGCGGACATCCTGACGAAGTCTGAGGTCGACGTGACGATCGACATCATCGATCGCGACCCCACGCCGTTCGGCCTGATCCGATACGGCGTTGCGCCGGACCACCCGCGCATCAAGGAGATCATCAAGGCGCTCAAGCGCGTGCTCTCCCACGACCGCATCCGCTTCTTCGGCAACGTCAATTATGGCGCCGACCTCAAGCTCGACCACCTGCAGCAGTTCTACGACGCAGTCATCTTCGCTACCGGCGCTCGCGCCGACCGCGACCTCGACATCCCCGGCATCGACCTCAAGGGCTCGTTCGGCGCGGCCGACTTCGTCTACTGGTACGACGGGCACCCCGACGTACCCCGCGACTGGCCATTCGATCCCGCCGCTGAGTCGGTTGCCGTTCTCGGCGTCGGCAACGTGGGGCTCGACGTCGCTCGCATGCTCGCCAAGACCGCCGACGAGCAGCTCGTCACCGAGATCCCGGACAACGTCTACCGCGGGCTGAAGGCCAATGCGGCCAAGGACATCCACGTCTTCGCGCGTCGCGGTCCTGCCCAGGTGAAGTTCACGCCGATGGAGCTGCGCGAGCTGTCGCACTCCCCCAACGTCGACGTCATCGTCCACCCCGAGGGCTTCGAGCTCGACGAGGGCTCGATGGACGCGATCCGCGGCTCGAAGTCGGTCAAGCTCGTCGTCGACGTGCTCCAGAACTACCTCGCCAAGGAGCCGACCGGCGCTGACCACCGGATCCACATCCACTTCTGCCAGAACCCCGTCGAGGTCCTCGGCGAGGACGGCAAGGTCGTGGGCCTTCGTACCGAGGTCACCGAGCTCGACGGCACCGGCAACGTGCGCGGCACTGGCGAGTTCAAGGACTGGCCCGTCCAGGCGGTCTACCGTGCCGTCGGCTACCGCTCCGACAACCTCGCGGGCCTACCATTCGACAACGGCACCGCGACCGTCCCCAACGACGGCGGCCGCGTGATCGAGATCGACGGCGACCCCCTGCCCGGCGCGTACGTCACCGGTTGGATCAAGCGCGGACCTGTCGGTCTGATCGGTCACACCAAGTCCGACGCTGCGCAGACGATCGAGCTGCTGCTTGCCGACATCGACAAGCTCGTCGCCCCCGAGCAGCCCGAGCGCGAGGCGGTTGACCGCTACCTCGACGGCCGCGGCCTCGAGTACACGACGTGGGACGGATTCGAGAAGCTCGAAGAGCACGAGATCGCCCTCGGCGAAGCCGTCGGACGTACCCGCATCAAGGTCGTCCCCCGCGACGAGATGGTCGAGATCTCCCGGGGCTAAGCCCGCCCCACCTCGGTGGTTGAGTAGGAGGCCGCCCGCGGCCGACGTATCGAAACCTCGTTCCTCGCTACTCAACCAACAGATTGGGTAACTAGGCGCGCTTGGGGAACTGGCTGAAGTCGGGCTTGCGCTTGGCCTTGTAGGCCTCGCGACCCTCCTGTGCCTCGGCGTTGCCGTAGAACAGCAGGTTGGTGTCGTGCGCCAGCTGCTGGATGCCGGCGTAGCCATCCTCGTGCGCGTGGAAGCTCGCCTTGCTGAGCCGCAGCGCGTACGGGGAGAGCTCGAGCATCTCGCGGCACCACTGGATCGTCTCGGCCTCGAGCTCGGCGAGTGGCACCACGGTGTTGACCAGGCCCATGTCGAGCGCCTGCTGAGCGTCGTACTGACGACACAGCATCCAGATCTCCTTGGCCTTCTTGGGACCGACGAGGTCCGAGAGGACGCTGGCGCCGTAGCCGCCGTCGAACGAGCCGACCTTCGGCCCGACCTGACCGAAGACGGCGTTGTCGGCCGCAATCGTCAGATCGCACACGAGGTGCAGCACGTGGCCGCCACCGATGGCCCAGCCCGCGACCTGCGCGATGATCGGCTTGGGCATACGGCGCATCTGCACGTGAAGGTCGGTCACGTGGAAGCGGCCGACTGCGTTCTCATCAGTCTTGTAGCCGCTGTCGCCGCGTACGCGCTGGTCCCCACCGGAGCAGAACGCCTTGTCGCCCTGGCCGGTGAGGATGACGACACCGACCTTCTCGTCCTCGCGAGCGACCGTGAGAGCCAACCCGATCTCGATGATCGTCTGCGGACGGAAGGCGTTGTGCACCTCGGGGCGGCAGATCGTGATCTTGGCGATGCCTTCGGGCGAGGTCTCGTACGAGATGTCCTCATACTCTCCGGCGGCGGTCCAGGTGACAGGTGCTGTGGTCATCCCGCCACTTTAGTGAGGCCCTACCGGGACGCGCTCACCGGCGGAGGACCTGGACGTGGCAGGGTCCGCCGTCCTTCGGGGCGGGGACCTTCGCAATCGCGAACTTCGCCGAGCCGCCGGCCTGGACGTTGGGCAGCTGCTTGGTCTTGGCCTTCTCTTCACTGCCCGTGACCTCGCCGATGTAGACCGTCACCTGATAGGTCGCCTTGGTCTTGCCGTCGTTGGCGATCGTGCCCGATGCCCGCCACCTGCCCTTGGAGTCCTTGGCGCACCGGAAGAGCGACAGCGCCTCAGGTGCCGGCTTGCCTGTCGGCGCGGCAAGAGTCGGCTTGGCGGTGGCCTTTACGGTCGTCTTCGTCGCTGTCGGCTTCGCAGTCGGCTCGCTGCCACCCGCGCCACAGCCCGCAAGCAGCAGAACCATCACGACCGCCAGCGCACGCATATCTCATCTCACCACGTCGCATCTGCCCGATCGCGGCGCGACACGGGCGCGTACGCTGGACACAAAGGCGAGGAAAGCCTCACGTTCTACAGGGAGCAGCAATGAGCAACATCGAGCATGTGGGCGTCATCGGCGGCGGGTTGATGGGATCCGGCATCACCGAGGTGGCAGCACGCGCCGGACTGGACGTGGTGGTGGTCGAGGTCAACGCCGACGCCGCAAAGGCGGCGGCCGAGCGGGTCGAGCACTCCCTGCGGCGGGCCGAGCAACGCGGCAAGATCGACTCTGCCGAGGTCGAGGCCGTGCTGGCACGCATCACGTTCGCCGATGACCTGGAGATGCTCGCCGATCGCGACCTCGTGGTCGAGGCAGCGTCAGAGGTTGAGAAGACCAAGCTCGAGCTGTTCCGACGGGTCGGTCAGATCCTCACCAAGGACGACGCGATCCTCGCGTCCAACACCTCGTCCATCCCGATCGTGAAGCTCGGCGCCGTCTCCGGCCGACCGCATCACGTCATGGGGGTGCACTTCTTCAACCCCGCGCCCGTCATGCAGCTCGTGGAGCTCATACCGTCGCTCACGACTTCGCCAGAGACGCTGGACCGGATGCGCTCCTGGGTCACCGACTCGCTGGGCAAGAAGCCGATCGACGCCACCGACCGCGCCGGCTTCGTCGTCAACTCCTTGTTGGTCCCCTACCTGCTCTCGGCTATCCGCATGTATGAAGCGGGCTACGCCTCCGCCGCCGACATCGACCGCGGCATGGTGCTGGGCTGTGGCCACCCCATGGGTCCGCTCGCGCTCAGCGACCTGATCGGGCTCGACACGATTCGCGCGATCGGCATCTCGATGTACGAAGAGTTCAAGGAGCCGCTCTACTCGCCACCGCCGCTGCTCGATCGCATGGTCGACGCCGGCCTGCTCGGCAAGAAGAGCGGCCAGGGGTTCTACGGCTACTAGGGCGTGTCCTACCAGTGACCGCCCTTGAGGATTCGGGCCAGCGTCAGCTGCTCGCGGGTCGCGTCCTTGGCGGCATCGTCGCCGCGGGCAGCCGTTGAGTCGGGGAACAACTTGTAGGCGCGGTTCAGCAAGCGGAAGGCCGCGTGTGGAGCGAGCGCATGACCGATCTCGCCGGCAGTGCCGCCCAGCGTGTTGATCTCGTGTGGCTTGTCCCGGATCGCCTTGAGCACCAGCTCGGCAGCCTGTGCCGGGCTGATCGCCGGGAACCGGTCGTACAGCTTCGTCGGCGCGATCATCGGGGTGCGCACGAGTGGCATGTGGATCGTCGTGAACGTGACGTTGCGGTCGTACAGCTCTGAGCTCACGACCCGGGTCCACGCGTCGAGAGCTGCCTTCGACGCGACATATGCCGAGAAGCGTGGCGCATTGGTCTGCACGCCGATCGACGAGACGTTGACGACGTGGCCTCGCCGGCGCTTCGCCATCCCGGGCGTCAGTCCCATCACGAGTCGGATCGCGCCGAAGTAGTTGAGCTGCATCGTGCGCTCGTAGTCATGGAATCGGTCGTACGACAGTCGCAGCGAGCGACGGATCGAACGCCCGGCGTTGTTGACCAGGAAGTCGATGGCTTCGAAGTCTGTCGACAGGTTCTTGACGAGCTCGTCGATGGCGTCGAGGTCGGCCAGGTCGCACGGGTAGGCGTCGGCGCTGCCTCCGCGAGCTCGGATCTCGTTGACGCTCAGGTCGAGCGCTTCCACACCGCGCGCGACCAGGATGACGTGGGCACCGAGGGCTGCCAGTCGCAGGGCCGATGCCTTGCCGATGCCCGACGTGGCGCCGGTGATCACGATGGTGGTGCCCTTCACCGCAGAACGGGTGCGGCGATCGGCCCGGATGGTCGGATCGAGGTTCTGCTCCCAGTAGTCCCAGATGGCCGATGCGTATGCCTCGAGCGGTGGCACTTCGATCCCGGACTCGGCGAGGGCGGCTGTGGTGGCCGTCGCATCGAAGGTCGTCGGCAGGTTGAGGTGGGCGAGAACCTCAGGCGGTACGCCGAGCCGTCCCGTCGTGGCCTGCGCGATCGCATGGCCCGGTCCCGAGTCGACCACCCTGGCGACGACCGAGCTGAGCACGGTGTCGGTGACGCGATCGGTGACTGCGTTGTCGAGCGACATCTTGATCTGCGGTGCGCCCGCAGCCCCAGCCAACGTGGCCATGACGTCGAGGTTGGACTGAGGTGTCGGGTTGACCAGGTGGAACGCGCGGCCGTCGAGTCCGGGTTGGTGAGCCAGCTCGTTCATCGCCTTCGCGACAAAGTCGACCGGGACAATGTTCGTCTTCCCCAGACCTGCAGCGGCAAGCGGGAGCCAGGACGGCAAATGGTCGCGCAGCCCCTTGAGCAGCGGGAGGAAGTAGTAGGGGCCGTCGATCTTGTCGATCTCGCCCGTCTCGGAGTCCCCGACGACGATGGCGGGTCGGTAGACGCGCCACGGCATCGCCAGTGTCTCGCGTACGAGCTTTTCGGAACCGAACTTGGTTCGGTGGTAGTCCGACGGGAACCCTTGACCCTCGTCGAACATGTCCTCGGTGAATCGGCCGTGGAAGTCGCCCGCCGCCGCGATCGACGAGACCTGGTGGAACGTACCCGCGTTGACAGCCTCCGCCAGCTCGAGCGCGTGACGCGTGCCGTCGAGGTTGAGCGCGTCGTTCTCCCGCTTGGACGCGGTCATGTCGTACGACGCCGCGAGGTGGAAGACATGCTTGATCTTGCCGGTGTTCTCGGCGATCCAGTCGGCGCCGACACCGAGGCGCGGCTCGGTCAGCTCACCGGAGACGATCTTGACGCGCGACGAGCGACCCCATTGATAGGCGAATCGCTCGAGCTTGTCCTCGGAGCCGGGACGGACGAGTACGTGGATCGGGCCCTTGCGAGTGGCGACGAGCTCAACCAGGAATCGGCGGCCGATGAAGCCTGTGGCGCCGGTGACGAAGTAGGTCATCGGATCACCGTAGGTTCTTTTCGTTCTGGCGGGTAAGAATGAGATCACCGTTACACCGACGATGGCACGCTCCGGAGGCCCCTGTGTTCTTCCCGCTCACCGTGAACGACTTCCTCGACCGCGCCGTCACGGTCTATCCCGACCGCATCGCGGTGATCGATGAGCCCAACCAGCCCGCCGAGTCCTGGGGCGAGGTCACGTACGCGGAGCTCGGCCGTCGCGCTCGCGCGCAGGCCGCCTCGCTCGACGAGATGGGCGTGCCAGTCGGCGGACGGGTCGCGATCGTCTCGCAGAACTCGGCTCGCATGCTGACGTCGTTCTTCGGCGTCTCCGGATGGGGTCGAGTACTGGTGCCGGTGAACTTCCGGCTCGCGGTCGCCGAGATCCGCTACATCGTCGAGCACTCCGGCGCCGAGGTGCTGATGGTGGATCCCGACCTTCGCCACCTGGTCGACGAGGTCGAGTGCAAGCGGACGTTCGTGCTCGGCGAGGGCGATGATGCGATCTGGGGCTCGACCAACGAGCCTGAGCCGTGGGCCGGCGATGAGGGCGCAACAGCGACGATCAACTACACGTCGGGCACGACTGCGCGGCCCAAGGGCGTCCAGCTCACCCATCGCAACAACTGGCTCAATGCGACGGTCTTCGGCTGGCAGGCGTCGGTGTCGGATCGCGATGTCTATCTCCACACGCTGCCGATGTTCCACGCCAACGGATGGGGCATGCCGTTCACTGCGACGGCGATGGGCGCGACACACATCGTGCTTCGTCAGGTCGATGGCGCCGAGATCCTCAAGCGCATCGAGACGCACGGAGTCACGTACATGTGCGCCGCTCCGGCAGTCGTCGCCGCCGCCCTGGACGGCGCAAAGACCTGGGAGGGCGAGATCCCGGGACGCGACCGCGTACGCATCATCGTCGCCGGCGCACCACCTCCTACCCGCACGATCGAGCGCGTACGCGAGGAGCTTGGTTGGGAGTTCATCCAGATCTACGGGCTCACCGAGACCGCACCCTTGTTGACGATGTCGCGGATGCGCGCTGAGTGGGATGACCTCGACCCGCACCAGCAGGCTCTCAACCTGGGTCGCGCGGGAGCGCCGGCCGTCGGCGTACGCATGAAGATCGACGAGCACGGTGAGGTCCTGGCCCAGTCCAACCACAACCTCGAGTCCTATTGGGACAACCCCGAGGCGACGGCCGATGCGCAGGCCGGCAACTGGTTCCACACCGGCGACGGAGGCACCTTCGAGGATGGCTACATCTCGATCGCCGATCGCAAGAAGGACGTCATCATCACCGGAGGCGAGAACGTATCGTCGATCGAGGTCGAGGACGCCCTGATGTCGCATCCCGCAGTCAAGGAGGTCGCCGTCATCGGCATCCCCGACGAGAAGTGGGGCGAGCTGATCACTGCGCTGATCGTGCTCGATCCCGACGAGGATGCGGTGGACGAGGCGGGGCTGATCGAGCACTGTCGCCAGCACCTGGCGGGCTACAAGTGCCCCAAGCGCATCGAGTTCCGCGACGAGCTCGCGCGTACGGCGACCGGCAAGCTGCAGAAGTTCAAGCTGCGCCAGCCGTTCTGGGAAGGCCACGACCGCCAGGTCAACTGACACCTCGCCTGGGGTTTGAGATACCATCGGTATCTGACTTAGTGCGAACGGAATCCCATGACCACCCTGCACGACTCTTTGACACTCCCCTGCGGCCAAGTGCTCCCCAACCGACTGATGAAGTCGGCCATGAGCGAAGTGCTCGGCGACAAGAGCCACGCCCCAACCACGGCGCTTGAACGTCTCTACTCGACGTGGAGCACCGGCGGATATGGGCTGCTGGTCACGGGCAACGTGATGGTCGACCGCACCCAGATCGGCGAGCCCGGCAATGTCGTGATCGAGGACGAGCGGGATCTCGACGAGCTCTCCCGCTGGGCCAAGACCACGCAGGACAGCGGCACCCCGATCTGGATGCAGATCAACCACCCAGGCCGCCAGGCCAATCTCGCCTCGATCCGCACCCAGCCCGTAGCCCCCAGCGCCGTCGCCCTCAAGGTGCCCGGCGCCTCGAAGCCGCGCGCGCTGACCGGCGCCGAGATCGAAGACATCATCGAGCGCTTCGCTACTACCGCAGTGGTGGCGGAGACCGCCGGGTTCAACGGCGTACAGGTGCACGGCGCCCACGGCTATCTCGTCGCCCAGTTCCTCTCACCCCTCGCCAACCTGCGCGATGACGAGTGGGGCGGCGACCCCGAGCGCCGCATGCGCTTCGTGCTCGAGGTGGTGCGCCGTATCCGGTCTCGTGTCACTCCCGGCTTCGCGGTCGGCATCAAGCTCAACTCTGCGGACTTTCAGCGCGGCGGGTTCACCGAGGAGGAGTCGCGCGATGTCGTCGCGGCACTCGCCACCGAGGGACTCGACCTGATCGAGGTCAGTGGAGGCAGCTACGAGTCGCCAGCCATGCTCGGCAACGCTGCCAAGAGCACGCGCGACCGCGAGGCGTACTTCCTGGAGTACGCCCGCGCCGTACGCGATGTCGCCGGCAGCGTTCCGCTCGCCGTGACCGGAGGCAACCGCACCCGCACTGCGATGGAAGCAGCGCTCGCGTCAGGCGACTGCGACATGATCGGCATCGGTCGGCCCTCGTGCACGACGCCGGACTCGGGCACCATCATCCTCGAATCCGCGGACTCACGCATCGAGTCCCACAGTGTCGGCTACAGCCGCACAGGACTGATCAGCAAGGCCATCGACATCAAGGCGATCAACGGCGCCGTCGAGCTGGCGTGGCACGAGGATCAGCTGCATCGCCTCGGCAAGGGCAAGGAGCCCGACCTCGGTCGCGGCAAGCTGCGTACGACCGCAGCGCTCATCAAGCGCAGCGGCCGGGGTGCACTCACCAAGAAGCGTTCCTAAAAGCCGTCGCGCAGCTGCGCGGAGAGCGGGCAGTCGAACGGGTCACGTGCACGCAGGCCGACGTTGTTGAGGTAGTCGACGACGATCGCGTACGAATGGAAGAGCCCGACCTCCATGTAGTTGATGCCCTCGCGCTCGCAGTGCGCGCGTACGAGTGGCTGCGCCTTCTTGAGGTTGCAGCGCGGCATGTTCGGGAACAGGTGGTGCTCGATCTGATAGTTGAGTCCGCCCATCGCCCAGTCGACGACCGGGTTGCCCTTGACGTTGCGCGACACCATGACCTGGCGGCGAAGGAAGTCGAGCTTCATCTCGGGCGGGATGATCGGCATGCCCTTGTGCGCCGGCGCGAACGACGCGCCGAGGCAGAACCCGAACACCGCCATCTGGATCGCGAAGAACGAGAGGGCCTTGCCGAGCGGCAGGAACGTCAGCAGGATCGCGATGTAGACCGCGAGGCGGGTGACGACGAGGAACAGCTCCGTACGACGCCACGGCTGGTTGGAGCTCTTGTCGCGAGCAGTTCGGATGCTCTCGGCGTGCAGGTTGAGGCCTTCGAGTGTCAGCAGCGGGAAGAACAGCCAGCCCTGTCGCTTCACGAACCAACCGGCAAAACCGGTCGTACGTTGGGCGACGATTCCGGGCGTGAATGCGATGGCACCGGGACCGATGTCGGGGTCATAGCCCTCGAGGTTGGGGGCCTTGTGGTGCATGGCGTGCTTGTTGCGCCACCACGCGAAGCTCAGCCCGGCAAAGGCGCCAGCCAGGATTCGGGCGGTCCATGAGTTCCAGGTGCCCGACGTGAACATCTGCCGATGTGCGGCGTCATGTCCCAGGAATCCGAACTGCGTGACGATGACACCGAGCGCTGCGGCGAGGATCAGCTGGAACCACGAGTTGCCGAGCAGGAAGAACCCCACCCAGATGGCGAAGAACGCAACGACGTGCGCGCCGATCTGCAACCAGTAGTAGATGTGCTTGCGCTCGAGAAGCCCGGCGTCCTTGACGTCTTGCATGAGCTCCGTGAAATGGCTGACGTACTGCCCATTCGGAGCGGTGTGTTCTTGAATTTGTTGCGTCATGTGCGGCCCCTTCCGGCGGACCGTTCATCGCAATGTCGCGGCCTACCGCCGCGGACTAACTACGCCCCTTCAGCATGGCACACCTCAGCACACTCGGCTCAAATGAATTTCAGCACTGAGCCCGCCGCAGCTCCCGACGTGGTCCACGATCCATGGCGCCTACTTCCGCAGGTCGAACACCGCCGAGGTCGGAGCATAGAAGCTGGCGTCAGACACAGTCACCTTGTACGTACCTGAAGGCAACGCCCCGCCACCTGACAGCTGGCTGTTCTTGGTCGACAGGTTGTAGATGTACTGGGTGTCGGACCAGCGCATTGTCGTGCCTGAGGTCGGCGCGCTGGTGCTCACCGCGGTCTCGTTGACGTAGCCATCGGGAAGGCTGTCCAGCCTGCTGAGTCCGACGGTCGGAGTCAGGTTGGTGACGGCGAGGCCGTCGCAGCCCGTGACGGTGATCTTGACCGGAATCGTCGATCCCAGCTTGAAGACGCTCCTCGTGCCAGCGGCATTGATCGGCTGCATGATTGCGCTCGGGGTGTTCTTGGTGTCAAAGCTCGCGGCGCTGCTCTCAGTGTCGCTGCCCGTGTCGTCGTCGGTGACCGTGACGCCAATCGTCTTGGTGCCGTTCGACGTGTACGTGTGACTGCCAGCAACGGGTGACGTCTCCGGGTCGGTGAACGTGCTGCTGCTCCCATCGCCCCAGTCGATCGACGCACTGTGTGTGTCACCACTGCCCTGGTCGGTGAAGGCCGCCGAGAGCGAGACCGTGCACGCCCCAATCGGAGTGGCCGTCACAGCGCCGATCACCGGAGCGACGTTTGCCGCTGTCCAGCTGAACGTCTGCGTCGCGTCGGCATGCTCGCCGTCGGACGCAGTGACCGTGACCGTGCCCGTGGCGTCATCCGTGGTCGTGTGACTCCAGCTGAACGTCCCGTCGAGATTGTCAGTGAATGTTCCGGCGTCGGTTGCGCCGATGCTGAGAGTCAGACTGCTGGTGCTGGTGCCGACCGGATCATCCCGATCGGTGAACGAACCCGAGGTCGATGGGTTGCCTGGGGTCCCCTCGTTTCCGTTGGCGTCACCGGCCAGCTGACCGACCTCTGGAGCAAAGGAGTTGGGGTCGCAGGCATCACCGAGGTTGTCACTGCCGACACCGGTGCTGTCCGCATTGGCCTGATCGGCGTTGGAGACGAGTGGGCAGTTGTCCACCGCGTTGAGAACACCATCACCATCTAGATCCGGATCACACGCATCACCAAGACCGTCGTCGTCCAGATCAGCCTGATCCGCGTTGACATCAACCGGGCAATTGTCCGCGCCGTTGAGAACACCATCACCATCCGTATCTGGGTCACACGCGTCACCAACACCGTCGCCGTCCAGATCGTCCTGGGAAGCGTTGGCGACTGCCGGGCAGTTGTCCACCGCGTCGGCCACACCATCAAGGTCGCCATCCGGGGCCGGAGGCGCCGCGTCGCACGCATCACCGATGCCATTACCGTCAGTGTCTGCTTGGTCGGCATTTGCCACATTCGGGCAGTTGTCTGCGCCGTCGGCTATGCCGTCGCCATCGGTGTCCGGGGCGGCGGCCACCACCACGGTGAGCCTGGCGTCCTGTTCGGAGAGGTTCCTGTTGCTGTTTGGACTTGCCAGCGGAATCGTGCCGACGGCTGTGACGGAGTGTGTCACCGCGACCGCGGTGGTATTGGCACCGGTATAGGTCACGCTCTGCTCGGTGTTACAGCTGGTGAACGTGAGGGTCGATGGCGAGATGCCCAGCCCAGTCGCAGGATCGGCGGAAAGCGCAACGCTGGCCGGCGTACTGGAGGTCGCATCACACGTGCCGTCGGCGACGATCTTGTATTTGACGATGGAAGTGCCCGTGGCGGTCAGGTCGATTCGGCCGGGTGCGTTCCCCTGCACGGCGTCAACGTTGTCGACGACCTCATCGGCCGCGTGGGCGAGCCCACCCATCGCGAGCACGAATGCTGAGGCGAGCGCGACAACGACGCTTGGCCTGCGGATGCCGGAGTTCAGACGGAACATGTGCATACTCCTCGATCGGGAAACTGCGGGTAGTCCACTACAGCTCCCGGCGGTCGGCACGAACTCCCTCGCATAGCCGACCACACCTGCACATTGAAGGGTGATCCACCGAAACTCTAAGGCGATTGGCCCGGCCCCGAGAATGGCTCAATCGGACCAATTTCGCCTGATCACGCCAGCTCGAGGAGCAGGTCTCCACCTTCGGCCTGACGGGTGCCAGTGATGATGAGTCGCGACACCGTCCCGGCCTTCGGAGAGGTGATCGCGGCTTCCATCTTCATCGCCTCGATCGTGGCGACGGTCTGCCCGGCTTCGACCGTGTCCCCCTCAGCGACCGACGGGCTGACGACGCCAGCGAACGGTACGGCGATGTGCTGGGGGTCGGTGGTGTCGGCCTTCTCCGACGAGGCGACCTTGGAATCGACCGAGCGGTCGCGCACCTCGATCGGGCGCAGCTGGCCGTTGATCGTGCCGAGCACATTGCGAATGCCGCGCTCGTCGGCCTCGCCGATGGCTTCGACGCCGAACAGCAACAAGTTGCCCTCGGAGATCTCGACCTCGGTCTCCTTGTCGGTGCGGAGCCCATAGAAGAAGGCTCTGGTCGGCACGACCGACAGGTCGCCGTACTGCTGGCGCGCTGAGTCGAAGTCCTCAGTCGGGCCGGGGAACAGCAGGCGGTTGAGCGTATGGCGACGATCGACCTTGAGCCCCTCGCGATCGTCGTCGTCGAGCTCGGTGACACGCACCTTGGTCTTGCGACCCTCGAGTGCCTTGGTGCGGAAAGGCTCCGGCCAACCTCCGGGCGGATCGCCGAGCTCACCCGACAGGAAGCCGATGACGGACTCGGGGATGTCAAAGGACGCAGGATCGTCGGCAAAGGCCTTGGGATCAGCGCCCACTGCGACGAGGTGCAGTGCCAGATCGCCGACCACCTTGGATGACGGCGTCACCTTCACGACGTTGCCGAGGATGTCGTTCGCCGCGGCGTACATGTCCTCGATCTGCTCGAACTTCTCGCCGAGTCCGAGCGCAATGGCCTGCTGCCGGAGGTTGGAGAGCTGGCCGCCGGGGATTTCATGCCGGTAAACGCGACCCGTCGGAGCCGGAAGGCCGGACTCGAATGGTGCGTAGACCCGGCGTACGGCTTCCCAGTAGGGCTCGAGTGCGTTGATCGCATCGATGTCGAGCCCGGTCTCGCGCGGCGAAAAGTCAGTCGCGGCCACCAGCGCAGACATCGACGGCTGGCTCGTCGTGCCAGCCAGCGCGGCCGAGGCGACGTCAACCGCATCCACTCCTGCCTCGATCGCGGTGAGCAGTGTCGCGAGCTGGCCGCCAGCGGTGTCGTGCGTGTGCAAGTGGACGGGCAGGTCGAAGCGCTCGCGCAGAGCGGTGACGAGCGTACGAGCGGCAGGTGCCCGCAACAGTCCCGCCATGTCCTTGATCGCCAGCACGTGGGCGCCGGCCTCAACGATGCTGTCGGCCAGGCGCAGGTAGTAGTCGAGCGTGTAGAGCTTCTCGGTCGGGTTGGACAGGTCGCCGGTGTAGCAAAGGGCGACCTCGGCGATGGTGGACCCGGTCTCGCGTACGGCCTCGATTGCGGGCCGCATCTGGTCGACGTCGTTGAGTGCATCGAAGATGCGGAAGATGTCGATGCCGGTCTCGGCAGCCTCCTCGACGAAAGCGTTGGTGACCTCGGTCGGGTAGGGCGTGTAGCCAACGGTGTTGCGCCCACGCAGCAGCATCTGCAGGCAGATGTTGGGTGCTGCGTCACGCATCGCCGCAAGGCGCTCCCACGGATCCTCCTTGAGGAACCGCAGCGCCACGTCGTACGTCGCGCCGCCCCACGCCTCGATCGACAGCAGCTGCGGAATCATCCGCGCCACGTGAGGAGTAACGGCCACGAGGTCGTGCGTGCGTACGCGCGTGGCGAGCAGAGACTGGTGCGCGTCGCGGAACGTCGTGTCGGTGACGCCGACGGTGTCGCGCTCGCGGAGCGCCGCCGCGAATCCCTCGGGCCCCAGCTCGGTCAGCAGCTGCCGCGAACCGTCAGGAGGCGAGGCCGCGAGATCGATCTTCGGGAGCTTCGAGCCCGGGAACACCTTGGTCGGCGACGAACCGTGCGGCTTGTTGACTGTCACATCGGCGAGCCAGGACAGGATCTTGTCGGCCGGGTCGGTCGTGACCTGCGCGTCGAGGAGCTCGGGGTGCTCGTCGATGAACGTCGTCGTCACGCCGCCGTCACGGAAGTCGGCATTGGCCAGCACACCCTTGAGGAAGGTGATGTTGGTCGAGACACCGCCGACGTGGAACTCACCCAGCGCCCGCTCCGCCCGGCCGACCGCAGTCGCGAAGTCCCGTCCGCGGCAGGTCAGCTTGGACAGCATCGAGTCGAAGTGCGCGCTGATCGTGGCGCCCGTGTAGACCGTGCCGCCATCCAGACGTACGCCCGGACCACCAGGCGAACGGTAGGACGTGATCTGGCCGGTGTCGGGGCGGAACCCGTTCGACGGATCCTCCGTCGTGATGCGGCACTGCAGGGCGAACCCGCGGGCCTTGATGTTCTCCTGCACGTCGAGCTCGAGGTCAGCAAGCGTCTCACCAGCGGCGATGCGCATCTGCGCCTGCACGAGGTCGACGTTCGTCACCTCTTCTGTGACGGTGTGCTCGACCTGGATGCGCGGGTTCATCTCGATGAAGACGTACCGGCCGTCCTTGCCGAGCAGGAACTCGACGGTGCCGGCGCACGAGTAGTTGATCGACTCGGCGAACCGTACGGCGTCCGCACACATCGCCTTGCGGATGTCACGATCAAGGTCCGGCGCGGGAGCGATCTCGACAACCTTCTGGTGACGGCGCTGCACCGAGCAGTCGCGCTCCCGGAGGTGGACGACATTGCCCTGCTGGTCGGCGAGGATCTGCACCTCGATGTGCCGCGCATCGACGACGGCTTCCTCGATGAAGCAGGTCGGGTCGCCGAACGCACCGTCCGCCTCGCGCATCGCGGCCTCGATCGACTCACGCAGGATCGCGGGGTCATCGACGCGACGCATTCCTCGCCCACCACCGCCGGCGACGGCCTTTACGAACAGCGGGTAGTTGAGCGAGTCCGAAGCCGACACCAGCTCGTCGACATCAGCGGACGGTTCGACCGAGTTGAGCGTTGGGACTCCGGCCGCCTTGGCGGCGGCAATCGCTCGCGCCTTGTTGCCGGTGAGCTCGAGCACTTCCTTGGCGGGCCCGATGAACGTGATGCCTGCGCTCTGGCACGCCTCGGCGAGGTCGGGATTCTCCGACAGGAAGCCGTAGCCGGGATAGATCGCATCGGCACCGGCTTTGACGGCGGTGTCGACAATCGCCTGCGGATCCAGGTAGGCGCGGACCGGGTGTCCAGCCTCGCCGATCTCGTACGCCTCGTCAGCGCGTACGCGGTGCTCTGAACCGCGGTCCTCGACCGGGAAGACGGCGACTGTTCGCGCGCCAAGCTCGCGGGCGGCACGGAATACGCGGATCGCGATCTCGCCGCGATTGGCCACGAGGATCTTCTGGAACACAGGACCATCCAAGCTCGGAGTGAACGGAGCTCCAACCTATCGTCCGAATGTCACGGCCAGATTGCGAGGGAACCCTCACGTTTGAACCCTCAGACGAGCTGGGCGATCAGATCGAATGTGCCCAGATCGCGCATGGCCGTACAGGAGCGCTCGACCATGACCGCGAACATCGCGTCACCGCGCTCGGTACGGGCGCCGTACGCACACCCGAACACACTGACCAGGGGACCCTGCACCATCGCGAAGCGGTAGTCGTCCCAGCAGGTCTCGAACGGGTAACCACTCACGCCGTATGCGAGCAAGGCCTGGTGATAGGCGTCGACGATCGAACGTTCATGGGCTCGCCGATCATCCGTATTGAGTCCGGTGCCGACCAAGTACGCAAGGTCGCGTACGGGCAGACCGAGGCTCAGCGTCTGCCAGTCGATCGTCGAGACGGGCGGACCGTCGGCGTCGGCGGGCGCGAACAGCAGGTTGTCGAGGCGATAGTCACCGTGAACGATGCCGAAGCGCTCGTCCTGCCGACCAAGGGACCACGCCTCCGACACCTCGACACAGGCGAGCAACGTCTCCCGGGTCTCGGCGGAATTGGCGTCACCGAGCTGATCGAGGAACGTCTCGGTCGCGGGTCCGTGGACGGAGGCCAAAAGGCTCGCGTCGTCGGGCCCGGACAGCGTGATCCAGTCCAGGTCGTTCAGGGTCGCATCGTTCCAGCGCGGACCATGAAGACCGGCGAGGTTCACGGCGGCGTCTCGCGCCTGCTCCGGCGTGCAACCGGCGACCTGATCGCCCTGCTCGGCAGGCGCCATGTCCTCGAGCAGCATCGAGAACCGGCCGTCGTCATCGACCGCCGTTGCCATGAGGCAATGGGGAGTACGAATGCTCACGGTGCCCAGCAGCTCGGTGTAGAACCGGATCTCACCCCGATACGCCCCGGCGACCATCTGGCGCGTGCCTGGGTCGCCCGACGGCAGCTTCAGCAGGACGCTGGTGGGTAGAGCGGAGTCGCCTTCGAGCGTGATCCGATGGCAGGAGCCCATCTGCCCCGTGCCGACCGCCACCACCTCGTATGCGGTGACGTCGTGGCAGAGCGCAGCGCTCAACCACGCCGTGCTCAGCTCGTCCGGTGACTCGATGATGTTCATGTGGCCGAATGCCCGGGGTTGGTGGGCAGGTCGGCGAACCGCTCCGCCGGTCGGATCGCGGACCATGCCTCGATGACCGGTGCGAGCTCGGAAGGTGTCGCACCATGGAGAATCACGCTGTCGGCACCCGCATCGAACTGGTGGAGCACCCGCGTGGCGCACGCCTCCGCGCTACCGGTTGCCGAGGCGGCCAGCCACTGGGCCGGCAGCACTTCGTCGCGAAGGTACGTGAGCTGTTCGACCGTGCCGATCGCATCGAACGCGCCGGGATATCCCTGAACCAGCGGGTCGTCGCGGAAACGCTGGAGGTCGGCCACGTCCCAGCCGTTGGCCGTCACGAGCACCTCTCCGTAGCCCTGCAGGTATGTCGCGAGTCGACCCACGAGCTTGCGGAGTCGCGCTTCCTCGGGGATCGAGTCCTCCACGGTCGCGAGCACCGACCAGATCCGTACGGATGCAGGATCGCGACCTGCGCGATCGGCACTCTCACGGATCGTGGAGACCGCACGTGCGAGCGTCTCGTCCGTGAAGAAGGTGTGGAGCACGACGGCGTCGGCCACTCGTCCGGCGAGCTCGAGCGTCTTGTCCCCGATCGCCATGAGCATCACCGGGATGTCCTCGTCAAATGACGAGTCCTGGTTCAGGTAGGGGAACTGGCCCGCAGGTCCGTCGTGTCCGGCCACCGCCTCACCGTGCCAGAGCTTCCGGTAGATCCCGATCGAGTCCTCGATCTGGGCGCCGGTCACCTTCGGCACACCCATCAAGTCAAAGAGCAGACCGAACCCGCGACCCAGCCCGAACGCATACCGACCACCCGACATGCGGTGAGCCGTCGCCGCCATCGTCGCTGTGATGAGCGGGTGGCGGGTGTTGTGGTTCGTCGCTGCCGTTCCGATACCCAGCTTGGTCGTGGCTGCGATGGCCGCGCCCGCCAGCACGCCGGCGTCCTTGGTCGCGAACCGCTCCGACAGGAACATCGAGCCGATCCCCAGCTCCTCCGCCAACCGAGCCTCGCCGATCAGGTCGCGAGGAGTGGCGGAGTGCCCGGCGAGTCCGTAGCAGCCGAGCTCGGGGAACTGCTGCCCCGACAGCGCGTTCACCGTGATTCCGCCAGGAGGCCTTCAGCCTCGAAGAAGGCCACCAGATCGCGGATCGTCTCCTCGGTCGGGCGGGGCTCGTACCCGAGCTCAGCACCAGCCTTGGAGCGATCGACGATGGGACTCATCGCCAGGTTCTCGAGGGCGGCCGGCGCGAACGACTCGGAGCCGAACCGTCGGGTGATCGGGTCGATGAACGGTGCCATCGCGCGCAGTGCGCCGATCGGGATCTTGATGCGCGGACCACGTCGCCCGGTGAGCTCGGCCGCGAGAACCTGCGCGTCGAACAGGTTATGGCGGTGTCCACCCAGTAGGTAGTTGTGGCCGGTGCGTCCCTTCTCTGCAGCGAGCAGGAAGCCTTCCGCGACGTCGCGTGCGTCAACCATGTCGAACCAGGTCGGGACACTGGCCGGGAGCTTGCCGAGTGCCGCGTCGAGCAGTCCTTGGTTCATCCGTGACAGCCGGCCGGGGTGGTCGATCGGTCCGTAGATGCCGGTTGGGTTGCAGCTGAGGGCATCGAGGCCCGAGTCCACGACCTTGAGCAGCTCGACCTCGCCGAGGTACTTCGAGCGGTGGTAGATCGGCAGCTTTGGATCGATCGCCCGATTCGACCCCTCGTCGACGGTCCCGAGACGTTCGTAGTCGAAGGACGCGAGCGAGCCACAGTTGACCATCCGGCGGGCTCCGACCCGCAGCGCTGCGCGCGCCACCGACCCGACCCCCTGGATGTTCACCAGCTCCGCCAACGGATCCTTCTGTCGCAAGCTGATCACCGCGACGAGGTGGTGGACGATCTCGACACCGTCGAGCGCTACGGCGACTGCATCCTCGTCGAGGATGTCGACCGACACCCAGCGGAGCGTGCCCTTCGCGCTCTCGATGACGCTGGCAGGCAGTGCGCCGGGCACTCGGTCGATCGCCACCACGTCGTGGCCGTCCCGCAGCAGGGCGGAGACCAGGTTGAGCCCCAGGAACCCGGCAGCGCCAGTGACCGCGACCCGCATCAGGAGAAGCTCGAGTAGGACCGGCCGCGCTCTTCCCGCTCCCACAGCGGATCGGTCGTATCGGTGCCTTGGATGCGCAGCTCGCGCTTGAGAACCTTGTTCGTCGCCGTCGTCGGCACCTCAGCGGCAAGCCGTACGTAGCGCGGCCATCCCTTCGGCGACAGGTCGGCCTGGTCGGCGAGGAACTTCTCGAACCCCTGACGGTCCAGCGTCGCGTCGTCCCGGAGCACCAGGGTGGCCATCAGCTGGTCGCCGACGAGCGGGTCAGGTACGGCATAGACGCAGGCTTGGCTGATCGCCTCGTTGCGGAGCAGCAGCGACTCGATCGTCGCGGCGGCGAGGTTCTCGCCATCGACCCGCAACCAGTCGTCGGTGCGCCCGGCGAGGTAGATGAACCCTGCCTCGTCTCGATAGCCGAGGTCACCGGACCAGTACATGCCGCCGTCGAGACGAGCTGACGTCGCTGCCGCGTCGTTGTAGTAGCCGCTGAAGAAGCCGGCCCCCTGGGTGTTCACCAGCTCGCCGACGCACTCGTCGAGGTTGGTCACTGCACCGGTCGAGTCGAATGTCGCGGGCGGGCACTCGGTACGGGTCTCGCGGTCATACACGGCTACGCCCTCGAACGGCTGTCCGATCGAGCCGAGCGGAGTGTCGTCCGTACGCGTGATGATCACTGCCGTCTCGGTGGACCCGAAGCCGTCCCACACCGTGCAGCCGAAGCGGCGACCGAACTCGGCGATGTCGCGGTCCGAGGCCTCGTTGCCGAACGCGGTACGGAGCGGGTTGTCCGCATCGTCAGGCAGTTCGGGCGTGGCCAGGACGTACGCCAGCGGCTTGCCGACATAGTTCATGTAGGTCGCGCCGAAGTGTCGGATGTCCTTGAGGAACTGCGTCGCGCTGAACTTGCGAGCCAGCGCGATCGTTGCGCCGCCGGCAAGTGCAGGGGCGAACGACGCCATGATCGCGTTGGAATGGAACAGCGGCATGGCGCAATAGCAGACATCATCGGGCGTCAGC
>JBBSJW010000046.1:0-22485 GCA_038256885.1 Propionibacteriales bacterium | reverse complement strand
TCGGGCACCGACGGGGGCCGGAAGCAGCCAACACGTACGCCGAGACGTGCGGCCTCTGCCTGGGCGGCAAGTGCTTCGCGAGGTCCGGTCATCGGCACCGACAGAACAGCGCCGGCCACGGGCGCGACACCGGCCGCCTGCGCGAGCTCCGCTGCGACGACGTTGACTCGCTCGACGCGGGCAGGTTCGGATCGTACGATCCGGATCGCCTCGGTCGCCGCCGCTGTCGCTGCTGGCGCAAGACCGGTGTCGTAGATGAACGGCCGCGCCCGGTTGACCAGATGGTCGATGACGGCGGGGCTCCCGAGGACTGCGCCACCCTGACTGCCGAGTGCCTTCGAGAGCGTCATGGTGACGACGATGTCGTCGCGTTCCGCCAGGCCGAGCTCGTGGACTAGACCACATCCGTCACCAGCTACGCCGATTCCATGGGCCTCGTCGACCAAGAGGATCGCGTCGAACCTCTCGCACAGGGCTGCGAGCTCGGGCAGCGGTGCGCCGTCGCCGAGGACGGAGTAGATCGACTCGGCCAGCACCATCGCGCGCGACTGCGTGCGCTGGCTCAATGCCTGCTCGACCGCATCGACATCGTTGTGCGCCACGACCTGCACGGTTCCTCGCGACAACCGGCAGGCGTCGACCAGGGATGCGTGGATGTGTGAGTCCGAGATCAGCAGCGTGTCGGAGTCGGTCAAGGCGGTGACGGCGCTGAGGTTGGCGTGATAGCCGGTCGAATGCACCAGGGCGGCAGGTTGACCCGTCAAGGCGCTGAGTGCATCTTCGAGCTCGCTGTGAACCGCAAGTGTGCCCGTGACCAGCCGCGATGCCCCGGCCCCGGCACCCCAGGCGACAGCTGCGGAGGAGGCAGCGGCCGTGACCCGCTCATCGCGTACCAACCCGAGATAGTCGTTGCCGGCGAGATCAAGGAGATCGCTGTGGATGCCGCGTGGCTTGAGCGAACGTACGAGTCCGTCGGTCTCGCGCTGCTGCGCCGCAGCGGCCAACCAGTCGTTGATACTCACGCTGCACCGGCCGCGGCCACCAGTGCCGCCGTGATGTCGACAAGCTCGGAGTCAGTGCAGATGTACGGCGGCATCGTGTAGATGAGGTCGCGGAACGGCCGAACCCATACGCCGTGGTCGAGGGCGATCGCTGTTGCGGTGGCGACGTCGACGGGACGATCGAGCTGGATCACGCCGACGGCACCGAGCGTACGTACGTCTGCCACGTGCTCAAGCGCCGCAGCGGGCGCGAGCCCTTGGGTCAGCGCAGTGTTGATCCGACCGATGTTGGCTTGCCAGTCCGATGTATTGAGCAGGTCGAGATTGGCGGAGGCGACTGAGCATGCGAGCGGGTTGGCCATGTAGGTCGGACCGTGCATCAGGGCGCCGGACTCTGACGCGTCAATGCTCGCCGCCACCTCGCTGCTGCACATCACCGCAGCAAGCGTCAGGTAGCCGCCGGTCAACGCCTTGCCGACACACATGATGTCCGGAGTGACTCCGGCATGATCGCCTCCGAACATCGTTCCGGTCCGCCCGAAGCCAGTGGCGATCTCGTCGTGGATCAGCAGCCAGCCATGCTCATCAGCCTGGGCGCGGAGCCAGGTGAGCACCTCGGGCGGATAGACGTACATGCCGCCGGCGCCCTGCAACACCGGCTCGACGATGACGGCCGCGATGGTGTCAGCGTGGTCGCCGAGCATCGTGGATGCTGCTGTGGTCCACGCGATGATGTCGGTGTCGATCCCGGCTGGTGGCCGTGGAAGGAAGATCTGCTGTGGCAGGACGTCGGCGAACATCGAATGCATTCCACCGACCGGATCGCACACGCTCATCGCACCAAAGGTGTCGCCGTGATAGCCACCGGCAATCGTGACGAGCCGAGTGCGTTCGGGCCGGCCACGACCGCGCTGACACTGCAGGGCCATCTTGATCGCGACCTCGGCGGACACCGAGCCGGAGTCCGCGAAGAACACCTTGTCGAGGCCTTGAGGCGAAAGATCGACGAGCCGTCGACCGAGCTCGATGGCGGGCTCGTGGGTCAGACCGCCGAACATGACGTGCGCCATCGAGTCGAGCTGCTCGCGTACGGCCCGGTCCAACGAAGGGTGCCGGTAGCCGTGGATCGCAGCCCACCAGGACGACATCGCGTCGATCGGTGTGCGGCCATCGTCGAGCGTGAGTCGTACGCCCTGCGCGGAACGTACGAGAAGCGGAGCGGTTTCCGACGTCATCGGCGCATAGGGGTGCCACAGGTGGTCGCGATCGAAATCGAGCAAGGCGTCCATGGCGTTGATCAGGCTATCCCTCCAGATATTGGGGTGCGCCACCGCACCTGAACAGTGTTCAGGATAGATTCCTCGCATGACCGACGTACTCCAGATTGCGCGCGACCACGTCCTCGAGCAGGGCCTCGGCCTCAGTGAGGAGCAGCTCGTCCAGATCCTCCAGCTCCCCGACGAGCAGATCCCCGAGCTGCTGGAGCTCGCGCACGCGGTGCGCATGAAGTGGTGCGGACCCGAGGTCGAGGTCGAGGGCATCGTGTCGCTCAAGACCGGCGGTTGTCCCGAGGACTGCCACTTCTGCAGCCAGTCGGGTCAGTTCCAGTCTCCGGTCCGAGCCGTATGGCTCAACATCCCCGAGCTCGTCGAGGCCGCCAAGGAAACCGCGAAGACCGGAGCCAGCGAGTTCTGCATCGTGGCGGCCGTGCGCGGTCCCGACCAGCGTCTGATGGACCAGGTCCGCGAAGGCATCAAGGCCATCCAGGCCGAGGTCGACATCAACATCGCCTGCTCGCTGGGCATGCTGACGCAGGCGCAGGTCGACGAGTTCGTCGAGATGGGCGTGCACCGCTACAACCACAACCTCGAGGCCGCGAAGTCGTACTTCCCGCAGGTCGTCAGCACGCATTCGTACGAGGAGCGTTGGGACACCTGCCTCATGGTCCGCGAAGCCGGTATGGAGCTGTGCTGCGGAGGGCTTGTCGGCATGGGCGAAACGCTCGAGCAGCGCGCCGAGCTCGCCGTCCAGCTCGCTGAGCTGCGACCCCACGAGGTCCCGCTCAACTTCCTGAACCCCCGCCCCGGCACACCGTTCGGCGACCAGGAGCTCATGAGCTCGCAGGATGCGCTGCGTACGATCGCGGCTTTCCGTCTCGCGATGCCGCACACGATCCTGCGCTATGCAGGTGGCCGCGAGCTCACGCTCGGTGATCTCGGCACCCGTGAAGGTCTGCTCGGCGGAGTCAATGCCGTCATCGTCGGCAACTACCTGACGACGCTGGGCCGCGACGCCAATGAGGACATCGACCTGCTGGTCGAGCTCGGCATGCCGATCAAGGAACTCCAGAAGACGCTGTGACGTACTGCGGCCATTGCGGCGAAGACGCCAGCGTTGGCGATCACGTCCGCTGCGACGAGCTCCTGGTGATGGAGCCGCCGCGCTTCTGCACCAGTTGCCACCGGCGCATGGTGGTTCAGGTCGTGCCCAATGGCTGGAGCGCCCGGTGCGTCGAGCACGGAGTGCGTACGTCCTAGTTCAGCCGCGTTCCTGCTCGAGGGCAGCCGCGACCCGGCGGTGCGCTTCCCAGATCTCCTCAGGCAGGTTGTCGAACTGCTTGAGGTGCTCTTCGCGGAAGCCCATCTCCTGGACCCAACGCTCGTTGTCGATCGTGAGGATCGTCTCGAGGTCCTCGGGGGTGATGTCGACGCCGTCGAGGTTGAGCTCCTCGGCCGTCGGGATGATGCCGACGGGCGTCTGACGACCGGTGACCTCGCCGTTCTTGAGCTGCAGGAGCCACAGGAGCGGGCGCAGGTTGTCGCGGTAGCCGGGCCACAGGTAGTGACCGTCCTCGGGATCGCGCTGGAACCAGTTGACGTGCGCGAACAGCGGCAGGTCCTTCGCTGCACCCACGATCTTGAGGTAGTGCGCGGCGTAGTCACCCTCGCCGTACGCCATGAACGGACGGTTGGACATCGGGTCGTAGCGGAGCTGGCCTTCGACACCCTCGGCCGCTGATGTGGCCTCGGCGCCGAGCGTCAGTCCGTCGTAGACGCCTTCGGCGAGGTCGGTGATCGCGCGGATCAGCGGCTCGCGGTCTCGCGTACGACCGCCGAAGATGATCGCGTCGATCGGGACGCCGGTCGGCGAGTTGTAGTCGTCGGCGATGTTGGGAACGTTGTCGAGCGTCGTGGTGAATCGGCTGTTGGGGTGCGCCCACGGGCTGTTGTCGTCGTCCTTGCGGTCAGCGATGGGTGCGCCGGTCCAGTCGAGCCAGCCGGAGGTGTCGGTCGGCGGCTCCGGCGTTCGGCCCTCCCACCAGACTTCCTTGGTCACCGGGTTGTAGGCGATGTTGGTGAAGATCGACTGGGTGCCTTCGGCGATCGAGTTCAGAGCCGTCGGGTTGGTGCCCTCGTTGGTGTCCTTGGCCACGCCGAAGACGCCGTACTCGGGGTTCATGCCGTAGAGCTTGCCGGTGGCGTCATCGACCCAGAGCCACGCGATGTCGTCACCGTAGAAGGAGACGTGATAGCGGTCGCCGAGCGCATCCGGGGCCAGCATCATCGCGAGGTTGGTCTTGCCGGAGGCACTCGGGAAGCCGCCACAGATGTGATAGGTCTTGCCGGTTTCCTTGTCGTTGATGCCGATCAGCATGTACTGCTCGGCGAGGAACTTGCGTGATGCCCAGCCGTCGTACGCCGCCTGGCGAAGACCATGCGCGATCTTGCCCAGGAGCGCGTTGCCGCCGTACGACGAGCCGAAGTGCAGGATGGTGCGCTCGTCGGCGACCGTCACGAAGTAGCGCTGGTCGTCGGGTGTGCCCTGGCCGAGGTTCTCCAGATCGCCGGTCACGTGGACGGCGCGGACGAACTGGTTGGGGTCGTCGAGGTCCTCGAGGAATTCCGCGCCCACTCGAGCCATGCGGATCATGTGCAGCACGACGGTGCGGGCGTCGGTGACCTCCACGCCGGCGGCCCACGGTGCGAGCGCGTTGCCGGGAGGTGCCATCAGATAGGGGATGACGTACATCGTCTTGCCGGCCGAGGCGCCGCGCATACGCTCCTCGAGCAGCGGCCGCATCTCGGACGCGGGTCGCCAGTTGTTGTAGACGCCCTTGTCGGAGGGGTTGTTGGTCGCGACGATCGTCCGCTCCTCGGAGCGGGCGGTGTCCTTGACGTAGCTGCGCGAGTAGTAGAGACCATCGCCAGCTGGATCCAGCTCACCAGCCTCTAGTGCCTCGGCAATGAGCCGCGCGTCGTCGGCCGCGCTGACCACCTCGACCCGTTCGGCTCCGGTCAGATCGGCCCAGTAGTGCACGTACTCGCGCACGTGTGTGTTCTGGATTTCGGCCGCGTCGAGTGCTGCATCAATGTCAACCATCGAATGATCATGCCTTTCGGAGAGCGAGAGTGCACCATCGACCCCTATGTATGGGCGCACGTCTCCGGGCACGCTACACCAAATGAAGACTTCTTCAAGTGTTGTATTCTACAAATGAGATATCCAATAGCGGACGGAGAACGCACATGTCAGCGAGTGTCCCGCTCTATCAAGCGAAGGCCGAGCTGTTCCGCACATTGGGTCATCCTGTCCGTATCCGCGTGCTCGAGATTCTCCAGGGTGGGCCGCACGCCGTCCACGAGCTGCTCGCCAACATTGAAGTCGAGTCGTCCAACCTCTCCCAGCAGCTGGCCGTGCTTCGGCGCGCCGGACTGGTGAGCTCGTCCCGCGACGGTGCGACGGTGCTCTACACGCTCGCGACCCCGGATGTTGCTCAGCTGCTGCTCTACGGCCGCCGGATCCTCGCGTCGATGTGGACCGACCAGGAAGGCATGCTCGCCGAGCTCCGCGAGTCGGCTGACACAGTGTGAATGCGGCTCCGGGCAGTCCGCGTCCTACGTCGCTCGAACGAACCCAGCGCTGGGTCATCTCGGCGCTCATCTCCGCGGTGGCGGCGTTCCCGACCGGTGCTCTCATCGTGGTCACCCATGTGATCCGCGACGACGACCCGGCAACCGCTGTTGCACTGTGCATCATGACCGGGGTGCTCGGGATCATCGCCGTGATCGCCATCCTGTTGATGCACAAGCGCTCGCCGCTGTCCTTCTTCCTGTGCCTCGGCCTAGTACCAGCCATCGGCTCGGCGATCTGGACCTTCGTCTTCTGACCTGAACGACCAGTTGGCACGAGCCGGTGGCCCGACTCGCTGAGAACGGCGATAATGCGGGACATGACCCGACGACTCATCGCGGCCATCGCCGCGTGTCTGCTGTTGGCCTCGTGCGGCGACGATGCCGGGCAGACGCCCGAAGACACCGCGAGCGACAAGGCGACGACAACCGCTCCACTAAGCGAGTCGCCTGCGCCGAAGCGTGGCACCGAGATCGTCGTGGCCGACAGCGAGTTCGGGCCCATGCTCTTCGACGACCGCGAACAGGCGATCTACCTCTTCGACGTCGAGAGGACCGACGAGCCGAAATGCTACGACGACTGCGCCAAGGCATGGCCTCCCGTACTCACCGATGGTGAGCCCGTCGCTGGCTCCGCCGTCGACGAATCTCTGCTCGGGACCACCGAGCGCGCCGACGACACCGTTCAGGTGACCTACGGCGGTCACCCGCTCTACTACTACGCGCACGAAGGCCCTGGTGAGGTGAAGTGCCACGACATCTTCCTGAATGGCGGCAACTGGTACGTCGTGAAGCCCAACGGCGACCGGGCCTGATCAGTCCTCGTCGCCGATTCCGCGAGCGTGCAGGGCATCGCCGGTCTCGTACGCCCGCGCAACCGTGCGGAGCGCCATCGGGACGAGCAGCGCGCGGGGGCTGCGTTCGAGCCCACGGGCCTTGGCGGCGGCACGTGTCTCGTGGGCGATGTCGAGGATGCCGGGAATGGCCCGGATCATCAGTGAGAACGCCAGGGCAACTCGCTCTGGCTTGACGCCAAGGCGTCGAAACGGTCCGAGGGCTCGGGTGATCGTGTCGAGCACGTCCTCGATGCGCGTGGTCACGGTGAAGACCAGCGCTACGATGATCACGGCGAGCAGTCCGGCGACAACGTGCACGGCCGTCGGCCAGCCGCGCTGCCAGACCTGGAAGATCGACACCACGACGATCACGAACAACAGAGGTCGGAGGGCGCGCAACGTTGCGCGCAGCGGCATCCGTACGTACGCCGCGAGCAGGATCGCCGCCGCGAGAAAGGCGAGCGCTTGCCACATACCCGGCACGAGCACGGTGGCCATGCTGAACGCGGCAACCAGTCCGAGCTTCGGACCTGCCGGTATGCGGTGCACCACCGTGGTCCCAGGTCGGTAATTGCCGATGAGGAATTGGCTCATGCCAGTGCCCGGTAGAACGCGACGGCATCCTTGGATGAGCCGTCGAAGGCGACTCGGGCGTCGTCGATCACGAGCGTCCGCTCGCACCGCAGCGCGAGATCAAGGTCGTGGGTGACGAGGACCAGTTGCTGGCGCAGCGCGAACAGTCGATCGGCGATAAGGGTGGTATTGCGCAGGTCGAGCAGCGTCGTTGGCTCATCGGCCACAAGAATCTCGGGGTCGGTGGCGAGAACACCGGCGAGGGCGAGCATCTGCTTCTCGCCGCCCGAAAGGGCATGCACGGTGGTGTCGGCGCGATTGGCGAGTCCCAGTTCGGCCAGGATCTCGCGCGCCCGCTTTGTACGGTCGCCCTTGTCTTTGATCGATCGGCGGAGTGACAGAGCGATGTCCTCGACGCAGGTGGGCATGACGAGCTGGGCGTTCGGATCGGTGAAAACGAAGCCGACCTGTCGACGTACGGCCGCGCCGTCCTTCTTTGTGTCGAGCCCGTTGACCGTGACACGACCTCCGGTCGGTTCGATAAGCCCGTTGAGCAGTCGCGCGAACGTCGACTTGCCGGAGCCGTTGCTGCCGATCAGGGCGATGCGGTGCTCGGCCAGCTCGACTGTCGTCGGGTGGAGAAGTGCGAGGTCGCCGTCTCCCGTGGATACGGAGACGGCGACCTCGTCGAGCTGGATCACGTTGAGCGCTTGGCTACGAGCTGCGGGAACGCGCGGTGAACTGCGGCCGCAACGATTGCTGCGATGACGCCCTTGATGATGTCGGCGACGAAGAACGGCGTGGCGTAGCCCCAGGCGACCTTGAGACTGACGTCGAACTTGACGGCCATGCCGATTGCGCCGATGACGCCGACGACGGCGACCGTGACGATGGCTGCTGCGATCGACACCAGCACCACGAATGATGCGGGCTTGGAACGGGCGACGCGGCTCGCGACCAGGCCGACGATGAACGCGGCGATCGGGAAGGCGAGGAGGTAGCCGCCCGTGCTGCCGACCCAGGTGCCAGGGCCGGCATGGCCACCCGAGAAGATCGGGACGCCGGCGGTTCCGACGGCGAGGTAGAGCAGCACGGCGAGCGCGCCACGCTTCGCGCCAAGCACGGCGGCCGCGAGGAAGATGCCGAACATCTGGAGCGTGAAGGGGACGCCGACGCCGGTCACGCTGAACGACGGGAGGATCGCGCACACGGCGATGAGTGCCGCAAACGTCGCGATCAGAGCGAGGTCGGTGGTGCTCGACGTGCGTCGTGTCGACGTGGGAGTGGGCTGGGTCATGAAGTATCTGCCTGTCTCGATGCGTACCTGACCAGTGACAGGTGAACGGTGTTCAGGTTAGTGGATAGGCTGCAGGTATGAGCAACAGCCTCGACGACGTGGTCACCGGCGCCCTGGCCGTGCTCGACACCCACGGATTGGAGTTCTGCTCGATGCGGCGAGTGGCGTCTGCCCTCGGCGTGCAACCGAGCGCGCTCTACCACCACGTACCGAACAAGCAGACCCTTCTGGCGCTGATGGCGGACCGTATCGTCGCCGATGTGGACGCACCGGTCGATGGTCCGAGTGACAAGCGTGCCCTCGCGGTGTGCCACCGACTGCGTGACGCGATGCTCTCGATCCGCGACGGTGCCGATGTGGTCGCGACCGCATCGGCTTTCAAGCTGGGGGTGTCGCGCATCGAGACCGAGCTCGCCGAGGTGCTCGGGGATCGCGATGGTGCCCGCACGCTGTTGCTGTTCGTCTTCGGCCACACACAGGCCACCCAGATGCACCGGCTGGCGAGTCAGGTCGGCGTGGTCGAGCCCGACTCCGACCTCGACGCATCGTTCGACCGCGGCCTGGCCATCGTCATGCGAGGGCTCATCTGAGTGTCGCCCAGACTCTGCGGACCGTGCCGGGAATCGAGCGGGCTCAGAACTGCGCGTTCGTCCGCCTGAGGCCCTCCTGCTGCAAACGACGATCGCCTACTTCGTCAGACGAGGTTGCGCACGGTCCCGTCGACGACTGAGTCGAGAAACTCGCGGTGCGTTCGCGCGACCCCGTCTCGCAGACCGATCTCAGCTCTCCAGCCGAGCCTGTTGATCCGCGTCACATCCAGCCGCTTCTGTGGGGTGCCATCCGGTTTGGAAGAATCCCAATTCACTTCACCAGAGTATCCAGTGATGTCGGCGACCAGATCGGCCAACTCTGCGATCGTGAGATCGGTTCCGGTCCCGACGTTGATCGGGGACGGGTCGTCGTAATTCTCTAGGAGGAACAAGCTGGCCCGCGCCAGATCGTCGACATGGAGGAACTCGCGGCGAGGCGTGCCCGAGCCCCAGTTGGTGAGTGAGGCATCGCCGGACTCGACCGCCTCGTGATACCTCCGGATAAGGGCGGGGAGGACGTGCGAGCTCCTACCCGAGTAGTTGTCACCCGGGCCGTAGAGGTTGGTTGGCATGGCGGAAATGAACGGCTTGCCGAATTGGCGACGTACTGCCTGGATCTGCAGTACGCCGGCGATCTTCGCGATGGCGTAGGCGTCGTTGGTCGGCTCGAGGGTGCCTGTAAGCAGGGACTCTTCGCGGATGGGCTGCTCCGCGAACTTGGGGTAGATGCAGCTGGAACCCAGAAAAAGGAGTCTCTCGGCGCCATGCGCGACGGCGGCGTCGATGACGTTCAACTGGATCTGCAGATTGTCCGACAGGAACTCAGCGGGGAAGGAATCGTTTGCCACGATCCCGCCGACTTTGGCGGCTGCCAACACGACGACCTCAGGCTTGTGCTCGGCGAAGAATTGGAAGGTCGCATTACGGTCACGCAGATCGAGCTCAGATGAGTTCCGAGTGAGCAGCTCGGTGAAACCTTCTGACACGAAATGGCGGAGGACGGCTGAGCCGACCAAGCCTCGATGTCCCGCGATGTACGTGCGGGCTTCTCGGTCGAGGGGTGCATTCGCCATGCTTGTCTCCGTCTCGATCGTCGGTATGCGGCGCCGACGCTATGCTACGCGAGGGCAGTTTGGAGACGCACCTCCACACCCGTACTCGATACGACAATCGACGAGACACTTCAAGGTAGGTCATGAAGCGCGCACTGATCACGGGGATCACGGGACAAGACGGTTCGTACCTCGCCGAACTCCTTCTGGAGAAGGGCTACGAGGTTCACGGCCTCATCCGAAGGTCCTCAACCTTCAATACCAGCCGGATCGACCAGATCTACCAAGATCCGCATGAGTCGGGCAAACGCCTGATCCTGCACCATGGTGACCTCACCGATGGTGTCAATCTCGTGAACCTGATCCGCGACGTCGAGCCGCATGAGGTCTACAACCTGGGCGCGATGAGCCACGTCATGGTGTCGTTCGAGATGCCCGAATACACCGCATCCACTGACGCGGTCGGCACGATCAGGCTCCTGGAAGCGATCCGTGCGGCCAACCTGGACTGCCGGTTCTATCAAGCGTCGACGTCGGAAATGTTTGGTGCGACAAGTCCGCCGCAGAGCGAGCGCAGCGCTTTCTACCCGCGCTCGCCATATGGCGCCGCGAAGCTCTATTCGCACTGGGTCACGATCAACTACCGCGAGGCGTATGACATGTTCGCCGTCTCCGGGATCTTGTTCAACCACGAGTCGCCCAGACGCGGCGAGACATTTGTGACTCGCAAGATCACGCGAGCTGTTGCTCGGATCAAGGCCGGGGTACAGGACGAGCTCTTCTTGGGCAATATCGACGCGATCCGCGACTGGGGCTACGCCAAGGAGTATGTCGAAGGCATGTGGCGCATGCTTCAGCATGATGAGCCCACTGACTTCGTCCTTGCCACAGGCACAGGCATCACTGTCCGGGAGTTTATCCAGCACTCGTTCGCTCATGCCGACCTCGACTGGGAGAAGTACGTGCGCTACGACGAGCAGTACGAGCGGCCGACTGAGGTCGATGCGTTGATCGGTGATGCGAGCAAGGCCCAGGAGCTTCTGGGCTGGAAGGCAAGGACACACGCCAAGGAGCTCGCCGAACTGATGGTCGACGCAGACATCGAGATGCTGGGTCTCAGCGCCGAGCGCCCCTGATGGCAGGCCTGACCACCGCGCTCATCACGGGTGTGGGGGGTCAGGACGGCGTCTACCTCGCTCGACTGTTGGTAGGGCTGGGCTATCGAGTCGTAGGGACCGTGCAGCCGGGGGTTGCTGCGTCGCGCGAAATGGTGCGGCCCTATCTGGCCGGTGTGGTCGTGGTGGATCACGACCTACGAGACAGTCCGGGCTTCGAGCGTCTGCTCGAGCAATATCAACCGGACGAAATCTACAACCTCGCCGCATTCAGCTCGGTGGGGGCGAGTTGGAACAACCGCGAGCACGTGGCTGAGGTCAACGGGATGGCCGTGTTGCGAATGCTTGACTCGTTGCTCCGATACCGGGATCGGCACGGCAGTTGTGGGCGTTTCTATCAAGCGTCGACCTCTGAAATGTTCGGCTTGTCCAAGGAGACGCAGCAGACCGAAGAAACCCCGCACTACCCGCGCAGCCCCTATGCCGTGGCCAAGAGCTTCGCTCACTATCTGACGATCAACTATCGCGAGTCCTATGACCTCTACTGCTGCAGCGGGATTCTTTACAACCACGAGAGCCCGCTGCGAGGCCGGCAGTTCGTGACCCGCAAGATCGCCCGTGCTGCGGCCGAGATCGCCTGCGGTGTGCGCGAAAGGGTCACGTTGGGCAACTTGGATGTTCAACGAGACTGGGGTGCGGCTAGCGACTACGTCGCAGCCATGCGGCTACTTCTGCAGCCAGATGAGCCTGGTGACTACATCATCGCGACGGGGGAGTCTCACAGCCTGAAGGAACTCTTGGCGGTCGCGTTCGAGTCGGCTGGCCTCGGAGATCCGTGGCCGTACGTGGACCACGACCCTGCGCTGATCCGACCGACCGACGTTCGCGGTCTGATCGGTGACGCGAGCAAGGCCCGAAGGCAGTTGGGCTGGGTCCCGACCGTCGGCTTCAAGCAGGTCGTCGAGGAGATGGTGGATGTCGACATCCGTCGGGTGAAGTCGGGCGTTGAGGAGTCTGCTGACTACCTGGCTGCGCCGTCCCAGTGATGTTTGAAGCGTCCAGCACCAGTTGAGTGATCGCCGACAGCGAAACCTCGCGGTCGAGGTGCTGGTGACTGTACTCGCGACCATTGCGTGAGAGCTTGCCCACCAACTCTGGATCGCTGCGCAACTGGCTGATCGCAGCCATGAGGCCAGCTGAGTCGCCGGGTTCGACGATCAGGCCTGCACCGGCCCGGCGCACTTCGGCTGCGGTGGTGCCTTCGGAGCGAGTCACGGCAATCACGGGGCGGCCCATTGCGAAGTACGTCGTGAGCTTGCTCGGCAGTGACATGTCCTTGACGGTGCTGCGTTCGTGGACCAAGAGGGCGTCGGCCGTCCGTAGTGTCGATGCCAGCTCAGCTTCGGGTACGTGTGAACGGAGACTCGCGTTGGTGCGACCAGCGATCGCTCTGCCCAGCGTTCCGGCCTGACTACCACCGCCGATGAACTCGAACTGAACGTCCGGCATGGATGTCTCCAGATCGCCGACGATAAGAGCGAGCTCGTCCAGTCCTTGCTTGAGTCCCATGTTCCCGGCATGCATCACCACGAACTTGCTGGGATCTCTGTCTGGCTCGGTCTCGCCCGTCATCGGGACACGGCTCCAGTTGGCCACCACGTGGATGCGATCGGGGTCAACACCCAGTCGGCGGAGTGGCTCGATGAATCCGTGCCCGGGGACCGTTACGGCGTTTGCAGCGCTCAACGAGCGTGCCTCCATCCGCGCCAGCGCTCCGGCTGCGCGAGAAGCACCTGCCATTCCAGACTGCAATGCTGCCTGCCCGACCAAGTCCTGGACGATCTGAATGAGTGGACGTCGGTTTCCGGAGATACTTCGCGCATAGCGAGCTGCGAATATCCCCGGGCTCACACCGAGGACGATATCTGCCTTTCTCACCGACCGGCTGACCCTCAGCGGGGTGGCGGCCGCCACCCACGAGCCTTCGAATGCGAGCCGGCGCAACAACGATGGATTGGCCGGGATATAGGTCGGCAGCCGTCGGACTGTGACGCCGTTGCGATTCTCCGATGAGTAGCCTCGAGGGGAACCGGCCGGAACCTTCCAGTCAGGGTAGTGCGGCGGCATTGTCAGGACATCGATCTCGGCTCCCTGCGCTGCGAGCCACTCAGCCGTTTCCGTCGAGTAGGGCGCGATACCCATCAGGTCTGGCGCGTAGTCATGGGTCACCATGAGAATGCGTACGCCGTCCAAGACTCCGTCAGGCATGTGGCAAGTCCTTCCAGACATAACGGCCCCACCATGCCGGTGGTGCGCAGTGTTCGGGCCGCGACAAGACTAGTTCACGTCAACCGAACGCGCGCCGATCTGCTGAGAGGCTATGGCGAAAATTTGCCAGACTCCCCGAAGACGTCGACTGGATCCACTTGGCGAATGGGCCGTGCGGGTACGCCGCCCACGATCCATCCTGATGCGACGTCCTTGATGACGAGTGAACAGGCGCCGATGACGCTGAGGTCACCAATCGAAACCTCGCCGATGACGACAGCGTTGGTCCCGACGGTTACGTGGTCACCAATCGTCGGACGACCGACTGTGGCTGCGTCTCGTGAACCGCGGCCGAGCTCCCCAATGGTTGATCCTTGGCCAATGCGAAAGTTCTCACCTATGTCGCATGGCCCGATCACGATTCCCACAGAGTGAACCAGGGCCAGCCCCGGTCCGATTCTGGCGTCCGGGTGAATGTCGGTACCGAAGAGAATGACATTGAGGGTCCGCAGCAGGAAGGCGAACGGTCGCAGCGGAGTTCGGGCGAGGGCAGCCGAGAGGCGGAAGACGAGAACTGCGAGCACCTGAGATGAAGTGAGCGCCCGCGCGACTACACGAAGCCAGAACTTGGCGCCGCTGTGGTTGGCCGGATCGACCGTGCACTTGGCATCGCGAACGACAGTTGCCAACAGGCCCATGGGATCCCTTCCACGAGATTTTGAGCGCACTCTCGTCCGCGGCGCGCTGACGCCTGAGTGCTGGCCCAACATTCCCACAGTGCGATCATCCCGGCCGGACCGGGTGGCCTCGCATTCAGTCTCGGACATGCGCTTGACGGGATTTGACTTGGCGAAATGTCGATGTGATCTGTGGGGTGAGTCAAACTGGCGCCCGGGCTCACCAGCTTTCGCGTAGCGGACGCCCTTCGTCGTAGCCGGCGGAGCTCTGCAGGCCCACCAGCGCCCGGTCGCGGAACTCCGCAATGGTGCGAGCGCCGGCGTAGGTGAAGCTGGATCGGACACCGGCGATGATCTGGTCGAGCAGGTCCTCGACGCCAGGACGATCTGGATCGAGGTACATCCGCGACGAGCTGATGCCCTCCTCGAACAGCGCCATGCGAGCTCGCTCGAAACCGGCGGCATCGCGCGTACGGTTGGACACCGCTCGGGCCGACGCCATCCCGAACGACTCCTTGTAGGGGCGTCCGTCGGCGCCGACCTTGAGGTCTCCGGGGCTCTCAAGCGTGCCGGCGAACCACGAGCCGATCATCACGCTTGCGGCTCCGGCGGCGAGCGCCAGTGCAACGTCGCGTGGATAGCGGACCCCGCCGTCTGCCCACACGTGTGCGCCGATCTCGCGCGCAGCCTCGGCGCACTCGAGCACGGCTGAGAACTGTGGCCGGCCAACACCGGTCATCATCCGCGTGGTGCACATGGCACCGGGCCCGACTCCGACCTTGACGATGTCGGCACCGGCGGCGACCAGATCGCGCACGCCGTCAGCTGACACCACGTTGCCGGCTGCGATCGGTACGCGCCGTCCCGTGCTCGCCTCATGAGCGTCGCGGGCAGCGACGACGATCGGCAGCGCCTCGAACATCTTGGCCTGGTGGCCGTGAGCCGTGTCGACCACGAGCACGTCGATGCCGAGGCTGAGGAGTGAGGAGCCCTTGGCGGCGACATCGCCGTTGATTCCTACCGCTGCTCCGATGACTAGGTGCCCGTCGGCGTCGACCGCAGGCTCATAGATCGTGGAGCGCAGCGCACCCTTGCGCGTCAGGACTCCGACCAGCTGGCCGCCGTCGAGCACGGGTGCCACGTCCATGTGACGAGCCGACATCTCGTTGAAGCACGTGTGCGGATCTGAGCCCGAGTCGAAGGTCGAGAGGTCGCCCGTCATGACTTCGCTGACCTGCGCGAACCGGTCGATGTCAGCGCCGTCGCGCTCGGTGACGATGCCGAGCACCTTGCCGTCATCGACGACGACCACCGCGCCGTGCGCGCGCTTGGGGAGCAGGCTCATGGCCTCGCCGACCGTCGTGGTGGGCGTGACCGTTACCGCGGTGTCGTAGATCGTGTGGGCTGCCTTGACCCGCTGCACGGTCGAGGCCACGACATCCTGCGGGATGTCCTGCGGGATGATCGCGATGCCGCCGCGGCGTGCGATCGTCTCGGCCATTCGGCGCCCGGAGATCGCCGTCATGTTGGAGACCACGAGAGGCAAAGTCGTACGCGTGCCGTCGGCCGTGGTGAGGTCAACGTCGAGCCGGCTCGTCACGTCGGACTGGCGCGGCACCATGAAGACGTCGTTGTATGTCAGATCGTGCGGGGGCTGCAGGTCGTTGAGGAACTTCACCTGCCAAGTCTAGATCTGTTCTGTCGTGCAAGACTTCGGGGCGGAAATGGGCACGGACTACGGGATCTCGACGTCGGAAGGCTGGCAATGACTGCGACATCCAATGGCGGGGCGCGGAGGCTTCGGTCAGTCCAGGGCCTTCGAGGTGTGGCAGTTCTCCTCGTTGTCCTCTTTCACGTGGGTGCACCCATCGGTGCCGGGTTCATCGGCGTCGATGTCTTCTTCGTGATCTCCGGGTTCGTGATCACCCGGCTCGTCCTTTCGAGGTCGGCCGGCACGATGCGCCTCAGCCTGCGGGACTTCTGGGCGGGCCGCGTACGACGGCTGGCCCCTGCTCTCGGACTGGCGATCCTCCTGACGTTGCTCCTCAGCATTCCGTTTGCGAGTCCTGTCGGAACCCAGAACGACACCGGTATCACCGCCGTCGCCAGCGTCCTCTGGATTGCGAACACCGTACTGGCGGTCCTGACCCTGGGCTACTTCGCCGACAGCGCGGTGCAGAACCCGCTCCTCCACATGTGGTCGCTCGCCGTCGAGGAGCAGTTCTACCTTGCGTTTCCGCTCATCGTGGTGGCCGTCCTGTGGTGGCTGCGTCGTCGTGGTGGCAGCGACCGGATCCGCACGTTCACGATTGTCATCTCGGTGGTCACCGCCCTTTCGCTCGTCGCGTCGGTCGTCCTCACCTACGCGAATCTTCCGTTCGGGATCGGCCCGACCCTGGCCTTCTACGCACCCGTCACCCGGGCCTGGGAGTTCGGCGCGGGTGCGCTCGTCGCCTTGGCGCCCGCCCTCGTCGCGGCGCGACGTGCGCAGTGGCTCTCGGCCAGCGGTGCTGCTCTGATCGTGGTCAGCCTGATCGTGATCGATGACCCGTCGATCTTCCCGGGCTACATTGCGCTTCTTCCGGTGATCGGCTCCTCGCTGATCTGCTGGTCGGCGAGCTCCGCCGGCGAGAAGGTCCTGTCGTCAGGCCCGATGGTATGGATCGGCGACCGTTCATACGGTTGGTACCTCTTCCACTGGCCGCTCATCGTGCTTGCTGCCGACTTCCTGACCGGCCCCGGGGCAGCCCTGATCGCCCTTGGTCTCGCTCACCTGAGCTTGCGCTACGTGGAGGACCCGATCCGCCACCGCCAACGCTTTTCTGGTTTGACGGCCCCACGACTGTGGCTCCTCACCAGCATCCCAGTGGTTGCCGCGAGCATCCTGCTGATGTTCGCCACCGCCAACCATTGGTGGAGCGACTCGGTCAGGGACTACGCCACCAGCGTCTCGCGCGGAGTTCACCCCGTGCAGGAGAAGTGCCAGTCCCCGACCCCGCTCACCGAGCGGGACATGTCGACGTGCACCTTCGGTCCGGCCGACGACGAGCCGATGATCCTGATCGGCGACTCGAACGGTGGAATGTACGCCGACATGGCCGCGAAGGCTGCTGAGCAGCTCGGACGCCAGATCACCATCGCGACGATCCCTTCGTGCCAGGTCGCCGACCTGGCCATCGCCCGCCCGAACCTACGGCTGACGTTCGCCGTCGACTGCCTGGGTCGCTACAAGGACACACTCACGTGGCTCAGCACCCAGCCTCGCTCGACGGTGATCGTCGCTTCGGGCTCATCGATCCCTGACCTCGAAGACTACATACTGGTCGACGCAAAGAGCCACAAGTACGAAGATGGCAGCGACAAGCAGGATGCCTGGGCGGCAAGTCTGGAGCGGGCATACGAGGCGATCGAGGAACAGGGTCATCAGGTGGCCGCCGTGGAACTGATCCCTCAGTGGGCCGAACCGGATGGGTCTGCATGGACTCCCAAGGATTGCAGCCTGATCGACGTTCTCCGTGACCGTACGGCATGCGAGCGCCACCTGTCGTTGGCTGCCATGGATCAGCGACAGCGCCGTACCCTTGCGGCGACCCGTGAAGCGGCCGCTGCCGCGGCCGTCACATCGATCAAGGTTCGTGACGTGCTGTGCGCTCGGGACCTGTGCGGCACGACGCGTGACGGCGTCGGTCTTTACAGTGACAGTGCCCATCTGACGCCGGCCGGTGCGGACTTGCTGATGGGGCGGTTCGTCGAGTTCATGTCACAGCTGTCCCCATCACCTCGAGGCGGCTGAGAGAGTTTGGGCGAGGTGGGGCACAACGCCTCCGAGCGCGAACTAGACCGGTAACATTTGATAGATGCCTACTCCAATGCCGCTTCCCCTTCGCGTGCTCGTCAAGGGCCCCAGCACTGTGCTGTGGACGTCCATGATGAGTGGACCTCGCACAGATATGGCCTTTCCTCGGGTCATTGAGCAAGAACTGTTGGCCAAGGGGCGTGCGGCTGAGGTGCGAAACGCGGGCGTGCTCGGCTGGCCGACACGCGACTTGTTCAAGACCTGGGACGAGGACATCGTTGCGTGGTCCCCGGACATCGTGATCTTGGCGGTGGGCCACTACGAGACTCTGCACATCATCAATCCTCGGTGGCTCGAGCGGGGCGCCAACACTGTCAACCGGCGTTCCGGACGGCTCCGCCACCTCTACTACCGCCGCTTCCTGCGGGTTGTTGCCCGGGGTGTGCTCATCGTCCAGAAGGCGATCGACCGCCCGGGTATCCGCCTCAAGCGCCGAATGCGCCGCGCTGTGGCAGACACTGCTGCCTACATAAAGATGACGAGCCAGGTGGGCACCCCGCTGATCCTCTTGATGGAGATCCATCCACCCAGCGCGGCCAAACGGGACTGGTTCGGTGGCTGGACTGACCGCATTCGCACGTTGAACGATGGCCTGCGGAACCTCGCGGCTGGTGCCGACCGAGACAACGTGATGTTCGTCGAGGTCACTGATCTGATGATGCAGTTCGACCCTGGCACTCCCGAGCAGCTGTGGGCTGACGGAATCCACTTCTCACCGGCCTTCCACCGCGCAATCGGCGAGAAGTTCGCCCACATCGCCAACGAATGGTCAGACTCGCAACCGCACTTGAAACAACTGTGACGCAATCAACCGCTGCCTTGCGCATCGTGATGGTCCACAGCTTCTATTCCAGCCGGCAACCCAGCGGTGAGAACGTCGTTGTGGATCTTCAGGTTGAGGCACTCAGGCGTGCCGGTCACGATGTCCACCTCGTAGCGCGATCGACCGATGAGCTGGAGCAATCGACGATCTACCCTCTCAAGGCTGGACTTCGCACGGCGACCGGCGGCGGTGACTCTCCACTCGCCGAGATCGAAGCCCACGATGCGGATGTCGTCCATGTGCACAACCTCTTCCCCAACCTGGGCCGTAGGTGGGTCCATCGGTTGAAGGTGCCGCTGGTCACCACGCTGCACAACTACCGGCCGATATGCCCCGCGGGGACCCTGTTCCGCGACGGCACCATATGCACGCTGTGCCCCGACGCCCGGACAGGCCGACCGGCGGTGAAGCATGCGTGTTTCAAAGGCAGCCGGGTCCAAACCCTTCCGGTGGCTATCGGCACCCGGTTTGCCGAGGATCCCGTGTTGCGTCGCGCAGACCGCATAGTCACGCTGAATGACGACATGCTGAAAACCTATTCAAACTACGGTGTGCCTGCGGATCGCATGGTCACGGTGCCGAACTTCGTCCTCGGTCCCGAGGTGCCCGTTGCACGACGGGATGACAGCTGGTTGTTCGTCGGGCGTCTGAGCTACGACAAGGGCATCATCGAGCTGCTCAAGCATTGGCCTGAAGAACGCCGCCTGACCATCGTCGGAACCGGTCCACAGCAGGATGAGGCCCAAGCACTCGCTGGCTCGAATGTGACATTTCTCGGACAGCGTGCACATGCTGAGGTGGTCACCCTCATGGCATCGGCACGCGGTCTTGTGTTCCCGAGCTTGTGGCCCGAGGGGCTACCGACGGTCTATCTCGAGGCGTTGGCCGCCGGCCTCCCGGTCCTTGCGTGGCCGCAGTCCATCGTCGGTGCCCTCGTGGCAAGGGACGGAACCGGCATTGTCACCGAGGGGAACCTTCGAGCCGAGCTAGATCAGGCCGAACAGGAGTTCTCGGGATTGGGGGACCATTGCCGGTCTGTCTTTGAGCGGCAATACAGCGAGCAGGCCTGGGTCTCCGCGATCACCCAGGTGTATCGGTCCGTGGTGAAGGCCACGTGAGCACAAAGCAGCCGACTCGCGCGCGCGTCACCTTGAGTTGGGGCCTGATGGACCAGATCGTGGCAAGCGGCTCGAACTTCCTGTTTGTCGTGATTGCCGCGACGTCGCTCAGAGCTGTCGAGTTCGGTGCTGTCGCATTCGTCTTCGAGTTCTACCTGCTGAGCGTCTACGTGGCCCGCGGTGTTGCCGGTGACCCGCTCACGTCTCGTTTCTCCGGTCTTGGCGGTGCCCAACTCAGGCGGCCCGTCCGGGCGGCCGCGACGGCCGCAATACTCGTCGGCGCAGGGATGGGGCTGCTGGTTGCCGCAGGAGCCTGGTTTGCCGAGCCTCCTTTGAGGGATGTTCTTCTTGTCGCCGCAGTCGCTTTGCCGGGACTGACCTTGCAGGACTTCGTCCGGAGCGCATTGATTGTTCAAGGGCGTGTGCGTGCGACCTTCTTCAATGACACTCTGTGGGCCGTCATCCAGCTCCCCGCGATGGGCCTGGTGATCGTTCTCAACCCGACCGCACCGGGTGTGTTCGGGGCATGGGCCGCCACCGGATGTCTGACGGCGCTTGTTGGACTGGTCCAACTGCGATGTGGCGGGGCTCACCCGAGGGCCGTACGCGGATGGCTGCGCGAGACGCGAGACCTTTGGCCGTATTACCTTGCCGACAACCTGGTGTATGGGCTCGCATCACTCCTCCTCATTGTCGTTGTCTCAGCGACGGCAGGCCTGGCGGCCATGGCCGGATTCCGCGTCGCGATGACGGTTTACGCGCCCCTCTCGCTGGTCGGCCGAGGCATGGTCACGGTATCCGTGGCGATGCTTGCTCGACATCGCGATCGTCCTGCCTGGGTCCGTAGCCGTGCTCTGTTGATGTCCTCGGTCCTGACGCCGCTGGCATTGGGCTGGGGCGTATTGATGCTTTTCGTCCCGACCACGGTCGGCACGACTCTGTTCGGGGAGTCGTGGAATGAAGCCGAACCCCTGGTTTTCTTGGCCAGCTTTGTGTGTGCTGCCGGACTGTTCGCCACTGGTGTTGTCGTCGGCCTCCGCGCACTCGGCGCCGGACGACAGACCCTTGCCGGCCGTCTCGCTGTGTCGATCGGAGCCTCGGCTGCGGCGGCCGTTGGAGGAGTTCTGGGCGAGGAACGGGGTGTGTTCTTGGCGCTTGCGTGCTTCTTCCCCATCCAACTCGTGGTCTGGTGGTGGCTGCTCCGCCACGCAACCCGTGAAGCTGAACAGCGGATTCGTCAGGCGAAGGCTTCGACGTAAAGCGATCCGGGCCTGTATTCGAGGCCGGACTCGTCTTGGTCCAAGAGGTAGCCGGGCCAGTCATCCACGGCACTGGTGTGGAACGAGACAACGCGCGGGTCAGTGAATCCTGCTGACGTCAGAGCAGCCGGAAGGCTCACCTGGTCCCACATCCATTGGTGGGTCTCTCCCCGATGACGCGCATCGCCAAGGAGCAGGTTCTCTGTGCGTCGTCGAACCCTCGTTTGCTCGGACGTGCCCGAGGCTGCTTTGCGAACCATTTGCTCGATCAGCAGGTGGATGCTGGCTTCATGCTCCTCAGGCGTCGCCTCACCGGACAGCGCGGCATCCAGACTGGCGATGTAGTTCCGAGCGTCGCGTTCCAGATCGGGTACAACGATTCGGTGCACACCCCCTGGCCTGAGGACTCGTTTGACCTCGGCCAGAAAAGTCGGGACCACGTCGCGATCGAGATGTTCCAGCAGATGCGAGTGATAGACCCCGTCCACAGACTGGTCAGGGAAGGGAATCCCTTTCCGCAAGTTGTGCCGGAGCACATCACCGGTCATGGCCTCGTAGGCAACGCGCCGGGCGCCCGTGATGACGAGCGGTGCCACCAAACGACCCATCGCAGAGCCCTTCAACCGCAGAGGCAGGGACCAGTCGATGTTGGTGCAGCGCTCGCTTGTTTGATAGCCGCAGCCAAGGTTGAGAACCGTCACGGCGCTACCACATTCGGCTTCACGACAAGCCGTCCCGACGCGTCGATCCGGTGAAGGTAGATGGGGTGGGGGTAGGTCTCCAAGTATTCGTCGACCGCCTTACGCGCACCATCGAGAAAGCCGTAGTCATCGATGATCAGAATGCCATTGGGCGACAGTCGTGGGAACAAGGTCTCCAGCTCGGCTTTTGTCGAGCTGTACCAATCTGTGTCGAGCCGCAGGAACGCGACCTGCTCAGGCGCGGTAGCCGGAATGGTGTCTTCGACGAGTCCCGCAATTGTGTGAATGCGGTCCAACGGGTAGCCAGTACTGGCTACGTTGGCGCGGACAACGTCGATCGGTGCCTCCAAGTACGGCTTGTCGCCGGCACCCGCATTCAGATCCGCATAGATCTCTGTGGCTGATTGCT
>JBBSJW010000045.1:0-23091 GCA_038256885.1 Propionibacteriales bacterium | reverse complement strand
TTGTCGCGGGCGACCAAGAAAAGAATCGTGCACGGCCCGAAGTTCGGGCCGTGCCCGATTCTAAGTTCCAGGCTTAGTGGCTCGCCTGACGACGGCGAGCCATGTAGGTGACGCCACCGCCAACAAGAACCAGGCCGCCGCCAAGAAGGATCAGCGAAAGGTTGGATCCACCGGTGTCGGGCAACGACCCGCCGTCACCGTCTGAACCGCGGGGAAGCAGTGTGACTGTCGCGGATGCACTGGCCTCCTGAATCGCGGTCTGGAGGGTGCTCGCGCCACTGCCGGTCGAGTAGAACGCAGGAGCAGTGGTCGCGACTTCGGCGGACGCAGTCTGCCCGTCGTCGTACTCGCACACAGCCTTGATCTTCGACTTGAACACCTTCGACACAACCTTCGTGTCGTACGAGCCGGACTTTGAAGTGCCGCTGCCAGTCTGAACAGCGGGCTCGCCCGGTGCGCGACCCTCGTTATAGGTGATGGTCCAGTCGCACTCGACGGAGCCGGCGTCAGCTGTGTAGGTGAATACGTTGCCACCGACGAGAATGTTGTCGTCAACCGTGATCGTGATCGGAGGGTCTGCGTAGCCCGCGTTTGCCGAGCCGGCGGAGAGCAGGGTTGCTGCTCCCGCGATCACCGCGGCGGCAATCAGCCTGATCTTCATCATCCGTACTCCATAAGGTCCGAGTTTTGTTGAGTCATTGCGGTGGAAAAACCGCCGTGACTCCCTGCTTAGATCACGTTACGTACTGGCTAACGAACCGCTGTGCGGTTTCGTTATGTGAAAACTCTAGCGTAGAAAGTCGATCCTCCGGTTATCAATGCCGTATTCCCGGTCACTATCTGTGACGTAGCGGGCTCGATTGCGCTTCCGGGACCTTCCGACATCGACGCTGGTCAGCACACCACAGCGAACGCCCTCCCCACACATGCTGGAGAGGGCGCCCGTGGACTAGCAACCAAACGATCAGACGGCGACGAGCACCTCTGCGACGGTGCCCTTGGCAGCGGTCACGGCGTTGTCGACCGACACCGACTTCGGGGCAAGCGTGCGAAGCGTCCAGTCACCCGGGCCAGCGAAGAACCTGAACTGGCCAGTGGCCGAGGTCGGAACCTCAGCGGTGAACTCGCCCGTACGGTCGAGCAGGCGAACGTAGGCGTTGCCGACAGGCTGACCATCACGCGTGACGACGCCCTGGATCACAGCTTCGTTGGCGACGTCGACGCCTTCGAGGCTCGGACCGCCCTTGATTGCGCCGCACATCAGGCGATACCCGGCTCGTCGCCGAGGGCGACTGGCACGGCGCGCAGAGCGCCGTATTCGGTCCACGATCCGTCGTAGTTCTTGACGTTCTCGTGACCCAGGATCTCCTTGAGCACGAACCACGTGTGCGAGCTGCGCTCACCGATGCGGCAGTAGGCAATGGTGTCCTTGGCGTCGTCGAGACCAGCTTCGGCGTAGAGAGCCTTGAGCTCCTCGTCGCTGCGGAAGGTGCCATCGTCGTTGGCAGCCTTGCTCCATGGCACGTTGCCGGCGGTCGGGATGTGACCACCGATCTGGGCCTGCTCCTGTGGCAAGTGCGCCGGAGCGAGGAGGCGCCCGGCGTACTCGTCGGGGCTGCGGACGTCGATGAGGTTCTTGGTGCCGATTGCATCGATGACCTCATCGCGGAACGCGCGGATGTCAGCATTGGGGGCCTTGGCGACGTACGTCGTCGCGGGACGCTCGGTGACCTCAGTCGTCAGCTCACGGCTGTCGAGCTCCCACTTCTTGCGACCGCCGTCGAGCAGACGAACGTTCTCGTGGCCGTAGTACTTGAGGTACCAGTAGGCGTATGCAGCGAACCAGTTGTTGTTGCCGCCATAAAAGACGATGGTGTCGTCATTGCTGATGCCCTTTGACGACAGCAGAGCGCCGAGGCGGTCGCCGTCGATGAAGTCATGGCGGACGCCATCCTGCAGGTCCTTGCGCCAGTCGATCTTGACTGCTCCGGCGATGTGACCCTTGTCGTAGGCGTCAGCGTCTTCATCGACCTCGATGAGAACGACACTGGAGTCGGAGAGGTGCTCTTCGACCCAGTCAGCGTTGACGAGCGCGGATTCGCGGCTCATACGGTTCCTCCATTGGTGTGTGATGCGTGAGTGGTACGGGACGTTGTTGAGAAACGGATCAGGCACTGACCGGCGTGAACCGGCGCAGCAGAAGGTAGAGCTCGCAGCCCAGGCAGAGGCCGAGGACCGAGTTGAGCAGTGCTGCGATGAGCGCGAACCCCGTCGCAACGAGTCCTACCGTCGTGGCACCGGCCAAGAAGGCGACCAGTGCTACAGCGGTGAACGCGAAACCGACGATCTGCGCGAAGCGCGGCGGACGGGAGTCCTCGAGCTCGGCGGGTGCGCCGATTCGGGGACGGATGAACTTCTTGAAGAAAATCGAGTAGGGCGAGCTGCCTAGCCCGATGAACGCCGCAGTCGCGAACACGGCAACCTGGACGGCCAGCAAGATCTCGCGTGCCGGCGAGGGCACGACGAGAACCACTGCGACGACGACGGCGGTGATGCCGGCGGCGACGCGCAGTCCGCGCGGGTCAACGCGAGTCGATGCGGACTGTCGTGTTGCGACGGTGTCTTGGAAAGACATGAAGCTGCTCCTGGGCATTCGGGTGTCACGGCCGGTGGTCCGGGGTGGTGACGGGCTGACGGGAAGAAGGGTCAGCGCATACGACACAGCGACGAGCACATGCAGCAGTTGTCCACTGCCCTGCGTCGCGTGAGATGTGTCGTCTGGAACATGTGATCCAGAGTAGGGAGGATTTGGCCGCAATCCTCGTTTCGTCCCGACATGTGGACATCCGTCCCACATCCCGAGATTGGCACGTGGGGAGTGTGGCTCAGACCACAGCGTGATTGAGCGCTGCAAGCACCTGTTCACGTCGCGGAAGACCTGATGCGCGACGTGTCACCCGTCCTTTGGCGTCGAGAACCAGCACCGTCGGAGTGCGCAGAATGTTGAGCTTGCGGGTCAGCTCGAGCCGCTCCTCGGCGTCGATCTCGATCGTGACGACTCCAGGGGTCTTGGCTGCGATGTCTGCCAGGAGTACGCGCGTTGCCCGGCACGGTGCGCAGAATGCGCTCGAGAACTGAACGAGCGTCGCCCGCTCGCCGAGGGGCGACCCGAGCTCGCTGATGCCGAGCCGCTCGGAGTCACCCTGCGTGCTGAACCGGCCATTCTTGAGCGCGAACGCCAACCCCAACACGCCCGTCAGTACGACGGCGATGACGAGGATGAGGACTCCGTTCACATTTCAACCATACGTCGCGGCTCCCGACGAGAGCTCCGGTCTCAGAAGCCGGGGGCTCCAATCAGCTGGCCGGCGATGTAGACGATCGGCGCAGCGAGCGCAACTGACAGCGCGCCCGGAAGACCCCACCCAGCAGCCGGGTGGGGATGACCGTCCGCCCACTGACGACCGAGCACCTGCCCAAGGACCGCGAACACGGCAGCGGTGGCTCCGAGTGTCAGGCCCAGCACCCAGGTCATGGTGGTGTCGACGTTGAGAACGACAGCCGCACCGGCAGCCGCGCCAGCCAGCATCGCGACCGAACCACACACCCAGCGGTCGATCGGCAGGAGCCAGACCAACAGGCCCGCGCCCAGGCCCGCGGCGCCGACGGCGACAACATCTGCGTCCCCAAATGACTTCACTGCGCCGATCCATGCGACGGCCAGAGCGGCGCAGACACTGAGTGCCACCGAGTACGACGCCGTCGAGACCAGCTTCGAGCGGCCATCGGTGCGAAGCATCTGGGTGGCCAGCGTGAGGAACACTCCAACCACTATCGCCGGCAAGATCGACGCGATCATGCCGTTGTCGGCCTGACCGAACACCTTTTCGGAGGTGCCGTCGGCTCCCTCGAGCGCACCCGGCCACATCGTCAGGGCAGTGGCAACCAGACCCGCGCCGGCGACCGCTACGAAGCGCGGCACCTCGACGTCACTGACAGGTCCTGGCGCCAGAGCGAGGAGCAGCTGGATCACCACCACGACGGCCGCGACGAGCCATGGGTCCGTGAAGGCTGCGAGCGTCAGCAGTCCCGCGAGGGAAAGAGACAGCAGCGTTGAGGCAACGTTCGGCACCCCCGAATGATGGCAGGTCGCCATGTGACGTCGTTCTCATGTCGTGGAAATTGTTCTGTCACATGTCGTATTGTTGAGAATGCAATGAGGCCACGGTGATTCACCATGGCCTTTTCTTGTAGGCAAATCCAGCACAACTGGAGGTAGCGGATGGCGCACCTGCTCCTGCTGACACGCAGCAAGCAGTCCTCTGTCGAGGTCCTGCCTGCGCTCGCGCTGCTCCCCCACCACGTCAAGATCCTGCCCGCTGAGGCGAGCGCCCTGCTTGATGCGCCGCCGTGCGATGCGGTGATCGTCGACGGTCGCCAGGATCTCGCGCAGGTTCGCAGCCTCACGCGCGTGATTCGTACGACTGGCATTGAGTGCCCGCTGATCCTGATCCTGACCGAGGGCGGACTTGCCGTTGCGGCAGCCGACTGGGGCATGGACGACGTCATCCTGACCACCGCCGGACCCGCCGAGCTTGAGGCGCGTCTGCGGCTCGGCATCGGCCGCGCCGCCGCCGGACGTGACGGCGACACCGAGAACCACGTGATCTCCTCTAGTGGCCTGGTCGTCGATGACGCCAGCTACACCGCCAAGCTCGAGAACCGCAGCCTTGATCTCACCTTCAAGGAGTTCGAGCTGCTCAAGTTCCTCGCTCAGCATCCGGGCCGGGTGTTCACCCGTCAACAGCTGTTGCAAGAAGTCTGGGGCTACGACTACTTCGGTGGCACACGCACGGTCGACGTCCACGTACGTCGCCTGCGCGCCAAGCTCGGCGTCGAGCACGAGACGTTGATCGGCACGGTCCGCAACGTCGGCTACCGCTTCGTGGCAACCAAGGCCGAACCCGCGCGCGACAACGAAGACGCCGAGTCGACCACGGTCTAGTGTTGGAGGCCTGATGGCCCACCTGACTGCGCACGGCCTTCTCGAGCTCGTACTCGATGAAGGCTCCTTCGAATCGTGGGATTCCCCCATCGATCACAGCGGCCTTGATCCGCAGTACCGCCAGGAGCTGGTGGCAGCTGCCGAGCGTTCAGGGACCGACGAGTCCGTACTGACCGGCCGTGGCTTGATGCGCGGTCGCCCGGTCGCCGTGCTCGTCAACGAGTTCCGCTTCCTCGCCGGTTCGATCGGTCGCGAGGCCGCACTACGGATCGTGTCGGCCGTACGACGCGCAACCGCCGAAGGCATCCCCGTCCTCGCGACGACGGCGTCCGGCGGCACCCGTATGCAAGAGGGCACCCCCGCGTTCGTGCACATGATCGACATCTCGCGGGCGATCATGGACCACCGCGCCGCCGGCTTGCCCTACCTGATCTACCTCCGTCACCCCACGACCGGCGGAGTCTTCGCCTCGTGGGGTTCGCTGGCGCACATCACGATCGCCGAGCCCGGCGCCCTGATCGGATTCCTCGGTCCAAAGGTCTACGAGCTGCTCGAAGGCAAGCCATTCCCACCCAACATCCAGACTGCCGAGAACCTCGCCGATCGAGGCATCATCGACGCCGTCGTGCTGCCCGACGAGCTGCCACTACTCATCGACCGCACTCTCGGCCTGCTGGTCGATGCGCCGACCCCGCAGACCCGCGGGCGCCGCACGGGCGAGGTCCACCGCATACGGAGCGCCTGGGACGCCATTCAGATCACTCGAGCACCCAAGCGCGCCGGCGTGCGCGAAGTGCTGCGCTACGGCAGCGACGCGACCGTACGGCTGCAAGGCACCGAGAAGGGCGAACGAGACAGCGCGATGATCGTGGCCTTCGCCCGGCTCGACGGTCAGCCGTGTGTCGTGATCGGGCAGGACCGCACCACGCAGACTCGCTTCAAGCCGATGGGACCGGCGGCTCTTCGCGAAGCCCGTCGCGGGATGCGCTTGGCCAATGAGCTCAAGCTTCCGCTGGTGTCGTTCATCGACACCCCCGGTGCCGAGCTGTCGCCCGAGGCCGAGCAAGGCGCCATCGCCGGTGAGATCGCCCGGTGCATCAGCTGGATGTCGACCATGCGTGTGCCGACGGTGTCGGTGCTGCTCGGACAGGGCTGCGGCGGCGGGGCGCTCGCACTGCTGCCCGCCGACGTCGTCATCGCTGCCGAGAACGCTTGGTTGTCCCCGCTTCCTCCTGAGGGTGCCAGTGCGATCGTGCACGGCGACCTCGAGCATGCAGCTGAGATGGCCGAGGTGCAGCGCATCGGAGCAATCGACCTGCTCGAGGCCGGCACCGTTCACCACATCGTGCCCGAGCCTCCTGGTGACACTCCCGAAGCATTTGCCAAGGCGATCGCCGCCGAGTGCGCCGCACAGCTCTGCGACCTTCGGATTCGATGAGCCTCACAGATCTCGCCGAGCGCGCCGCCGCGGTCGACGGAGTGGCACCGTTCAACGAGGCGACGCTGCTCGCGCTTCGCAATCGCGATTCGGCACGCGTGCTCGTGCTGCGGACAACCACCGACGGCACTCTTGTCGGCGCCGCCTACGCCTCTGGTGACGCGCCGGTTGAGGTCGTCGTCGACCCGCCTCATCGCCGTACGGGCATCGGCCGGAGCATCGTCGACGAGTTGCTCGCAGATGGGGAGTCGGAGTTCTGGGCGCATGGCGATCTGCCCGCAGCCCAGGCGATCGCCGCGTCGGCAGGACTGGACGTCGGACGTACGTTGCTCGCTCTTCGGCTCGACCTGGTCGACCCGCCAACGGAGATCGTTCCCGATGGAGTCACCCTGCGTACGTACCGGGCCGACGACATGGACGCGATCGTCGCGGTCAATGCCCGCGCCTTCGCCTCACATCCCGAGCAGGGGTCGATGGATCGCGCGGACTTCGAGCGACGTACTGGCAGCGACTGGTTCGACCCGTCGGGACTGTTCCTGGCTGAGCAAAACGGACGAGTCGTCGGCTTCCACTGGACCAAGATCGAGGGTGACGTCGGAGAGGTCTACGTCGTCGGCATCGACCCTGATGCGCAGGGCGGTGGGCTCGGCAAGGCGCTGACGGCTCGCGGCCTACGCCATCTGTACGAGTCCGGTCTGCGCATCGTTGACCTCTACGTGGAGGGCGACAACAGCCCAGCCCTGGCGGTCTACGCGGGCCTTGGATTCAAGCCTCATGCGAAGGACGTCATGTACGTACGTCCGCACATTGCCGACGCCCACTCACACGAATAACTACGAAAGGCCCCGCTGGAGCGCGCTAGCAATGCGGCGGACCGCCTTGGGCGCTGAAGAACCGACACCGACCATGTTGACGAAGCCGTGGATCAGGCTTTCCTCGCAGACGTACTCGACCCGCACACCGGCGGCCTTCATCTTGTCGGCGTAGGCCTTGCCCTCGTCCAGCAGGGGATCAAATCCCGCAGTGACGACATAGGCCGGCGGAGCTCCCGACGGATCATGGTGGAGTGGCGAGAGGCGCTTGTCCGCCCTGTCCTCGTCACCCACGAGGTAGTTCTCGTCACCCAGCTCGATGAACGCCTTCGTCAGGTAGTAGCCCTCGGCGTACAGAAGCCGGCTTTCGCTGTCAGTGCTGAGATCGGTGCGCGGATAAATCAGCAGCTGAAAGGCCGGATCTGCCACGCTCTGGTCCGCACTCGCGTGTTGAGCGACGCTCGCCGCCATGTTGCCACCCGCACTGTCGCCGCCTACTGCGATGCGAGCTGCGTCGATGCCCAGCCCCTGGGCGTTCTCGGTGATCCACTTCCAGGCCGCCCAGCAGTCGTCCCATGCGGCAGGGAACGGCGCCTCGGGAGCGAGACGATAGTCGACCGAGACGACGCGTACCTGTGCCTCTTCAGCGAGAACTCGACACACCGCATCGTGGCTGTCGAGGTCGCCGTAGATCCAGGCTCCGCCATGGAAGTAGACGAGCGCAGGTGCCGGACCTTTGAGTCCCTGTGGCGTGTAGAACCGGAGCGGCAACGGCCCGCCTGGACCGTCGATCGACCGGTCTGTGATCGCGCCAATGGGCTGGTTGCCGCCGACCAACTTGGCGCTGGACACAACCTGGCGCCGAGCCTTGCTGATCGCGATGGCCTCCACTGCTGGGCCTTCGAGCCGCTGAAGCTTGAGAAGGAGCTGCATCTCGGGATCGAGCGTGCGCCCGTTGATGACGACAGGCGCGCCAGCAAGTCTGCGGATGACCGGCCGGGGAAGCTTCATCACAGCGCGGGCAGCCGTGCCCCTCGCGCCGTCGATCACCTGATGTGCGAGGGACATGGCGCACAAGTTAGCGCATCAACGTGTTCAATTTGCGTTCACCTTGGTCTGTCACGATGAACTGTGGAATCACACGACATTGCGATCGCCGACGTCGAGGCTCCGGCATCACCGGACGAGTTCGACGTCGACCCTCCCTACGAGGCAGCAGACGATGGCCTGCCCAATGACCGGTTCCTCAACCGCGAGCTCTCCTGGATCGCCTTCAACGCACGAGTCCTCGAGCTCGCCCGCGATGAAACGATCCCCCTGCTGGAGCGCGTACGGTTCCTGGCGATCTTCGCCAGTAACCTCGACGAGTTTTTCATGGTGCGCATCGCTGGCCTCAAACGGCGCATCGCAGCAGGCGTCGCTGTGCCATCTGCCAGTGGACTCAGCCCTCGCGACGTACTGACTCACAGCCTCACTGCGAGCCAGGAGCTCATGGGCGAGCATGCAGAGGCGTTCCACGCCGAAGTCCTCCCGGCACTCGCCGACGAAGGAATCCACTTGCTGCACTGGAGCGCGCTGAGCTCGTCCGAGCGGGATGCGATCAGCGAGCAGTACCGCGAACGCATCTTCCCGGTCCTCACACCGCTGGCCGTCGACCCAGCCCACCCGTTCCCGTACATCTCGGGCCTCTCGCTCAACCTCGCGCTGCTGATGCGCAATCCCGATACTGGCAAGGACCACTTCGCGAGAGTGAAGGTCCCACCGATCATCAACCGGTGGATGGAGGCCGAGCCAGGCCGGTTCGTCCCCATCGAGGAAGTGATCGCAGCGCACCTCGACCTGCTCTTCCCCGGTATGGAGGTCATCGCGCACCACACCTTCCGGGTGACCCGCAACGAGGACCTCGAGGTCGAGGAGGACGACGCCGAGAACCTTCTGAAGGCACTCGAGCAGGAGCTGTTGCGTCGCAAGTTCGGACCGCCCGTACGCCTTGAGGTCGATGAGACGATCGACCCCGGCGTGCTGGAGCTGCTGGTGTCGGAGCTCGGCATCAAGGAAGCAGAGATTGTTCGCCTCCGCGGCCCGCTTGATCTGCGCAGCCTCAACGAGATCGCTGACCTCGACCGACCCAAGCTGCAGTTCGACCCGTTCGTACCCGGCACCCACACTCACCTGGCCGAGGTCGAGACGTCCAGCCCGGCCGACATGTTCAGCGCCCTGCGCAAGCGCGACGTACTGGTGCACCACCCCTACGACTCGTTCGCGACCAGCGTCCAGCGATTCATCGAGCAGGCCGCTGCTGATCCGCACGTCCTGGCGATCAAGCAGACGCTCTATCGCACGTCCGGAGACTCACCGATCATCGACTCGCTCGTCGATGCGGCCCGCGCCGGCAAGCAGGTCCTTGTCATCGTCGAGATCAAGGCACGCTTCGACGAGCAGGCCAACATCCGCTGGGCGCGCAAGCTCGAACGTGCGGGCTGCCACGTCGTCTACGGCCTGGTCGGACTCAAGACGCACTGCAAGCTGTCACTCGTCGTACGCGACGAGCCGGACGGTCTGCGCCGCTACGCCCACCTCGGCACCGGCAACTACAACCCCAAGACGGCACGGCTCTATGAAGACTTCGGTCTGCTGACCGCCGATCCCGAAATCGCGCACGACCTCAGCGACCTGTTCAACAACCTCTCGGGATTTGCGAAGCGCTTCTCGTACCGCAAGCTGATGGTTGCACCGCAGGGCCTTCGGGACGGCCTGATCGAACGGATCGACCGCGAGATCGCCAACCATCACGCAGGGCTCCCGTCCGGTATCCGGATCAAGTCCAACTCGATCGTCGACGAGAAGGTCATCGACAAGCTCTATGAAGCGTCGCGCGCCGGCGTCAACGTCGACCTCGTCGTGCGGGGCATCTGCACACTCCGACCTGGAGTAGCCGGGTTGAGCGAGAACATCCGAGTGCGCAGCATCCTCGGACGATTCCTCGAGCACAGCCGCGTCTACTGGTTCGCCGGCGGAGGTCAACCGGAGGCATGGATCGGCTCGGCAGACCTGATGCACCGCAACCTCGATCGTCGCGTCGAGGTGCTCGTACGCATCCCGTCCGCCGAGCACATCGCCCAGCTGGGTGACCTGCTCGAGACCAGCGCGTCCGACGACACGAAGTCCTGGCACCTGAGCGCAGACGGCATATGGAACCTGCACGACGGGATCGATCTGCAGACAACCCTGACCGACCAGGCTCGGTCGAGGCGTTCACGCTCCTAGCTGGGGCAGCTGGCGAAAAGGACAGGCCCGACTCCGCCCATGTAGGTCCCACTCACGGGGTCGTGGGCGAACTGCAAGGTCACGGTCGAACCCTCGGCACGCGAGCCCGTCAGCTGGAGCGAGTCCTCAACGCGTCCGCTACCACCGATGAACGCTCCCCTCGCCAACGCCTTCCGGGTCGTCAGCTGTGCCGCGGCCTGAGAGGGCGAGTCGAATCCCATGGCGAACCTCAGCTGCTGATTGTCCGTAGAGACGTCGGTGAGGCCACGACCCGCGAATGTGAAGTCGGCCAGGTCTCCGGCGCGCGAAATCGCCGCATCCGCCTGACCTTGTACGTCGGCCGACAGCTTCTCAAGCGTGGCTCCGGTGCAGGCGAAGGGGCCGCTCTGGATCAGAGCCGCATCGGAGCCGGCGAGCGCCGCGGCCACCTCCGACGCAGGGCTGACGCTCAACAGGGAAGGTTCGTTGCGGTCGATTGTCTGCAGGACTGTCATGACGTACGACGGTCCCTCTGCAGCGACGACGAGACGCTTGCCCGGGACGATCGCGATCGATGCGAGGGTCGCGGACAGATCGCCGGTCGTCGGAGTCGAGTTCGATGAGCTCCATACCCGGCCGTCCTGTGTGTAGCCAAGCTTTCGCAGCGCGCCACGTACGTCAGACAGCGACACCGACGAGTCAAAGCGCCCGACCATCGCAGCACCATCGGCTGCCTGCCCAAACACTTCCCACTCCAGATCGGCAACTGACCAACCGAACGACGTGTGCATCTCCTCGACGACGCGCCCGATCACCGATCGGGTCGAGAGATCGCGGAGGGATGCGTCGTCGTTGAGCGTCGCTCGACCAGCGGCCGTGGATGCGTCACCGACATCGAGACGTTCACGGATATTGGCCCAGTCGGTGAAGCCGGCGACCAGGGTGTCCGCGGGCACGGAATCCAGCGCTGAGGTCAGGGATGAGCGAGTATCGCCAACGCGACCCGAGACCCAGTAGCCTCCCGCCAAGGCCGCACTGATCACCAGCAGAGGAGCGAGGACCCATGAGAGGACGAATCGCAGACGCATCGGGGCCACTCCTCCTTCACCAGTCGGTCACTTCCTCAGGGGACAATACGGCCCATGGCGAGTGAACAGGTGACGAAGGCCGCTGGCGGAGTCGTATGGCGCAAGCGAACGCCCTCCGGCCGGGCAGAGCCGCGGGTCGACCTCTTGCTCATTCACCGTCCGTCGTACGACGACTGGAGCTTCCCCAAGGGGAAGATCGACGCCGGTGAATCCTTGCAGGCGACCGCGACGCGCGAGATCGCCGAGGAGACCGGCGCCCGGGTACGACTGGGTCACCCGCTGGGGCAGCTCAGCTATCCCGTGGCTGGCGGACTGAAGTCCGTCACGTACTGGACCGCCCGTGCTGTGGGCGAAGCTGAGCCGTTCGTGCCCAACAAGGAAGTCGATGAGATCCGCTGGGTCGGCGTCCGCGAAGCACGCAAGCTGCTGACCTATGACCACGACCGCCTGCTGCTCAAGTCATTCGCGGACCTGCTCGATCGCAAGGCACACCGCACCCGCACCCTGGTCGTTCAGCGCCACGGCAAGGCCGCAGCGCGATCCGACGACCTCGAGGATCTCGAACGCCCGTTGACGTCGGTCGGTGCAGAGCAGGCCAAGGCTCTGGCGCCGCTGCTCGCGGCCTATGGCGTTGGCCGGGTCGTCAGCAGTCCTGCTCTGCGCTGCGCGCAGACGGTCGAGCCCTACGCGCACTCGATCAGCACGTTCATCGAGATCGACGACCGCATTTCTGAGGACACGACCTTCGGCCAGGTGCAGCGATCGGTGGCGGCGATGCTCGATCGCAAGCGCCCGGTCGTGCTCTGCACACACCGGCCGACGTTGCCGTGGATCTTCGAGGCGATCGGCACGGAATCGTACGACTTGGCGCCCGGCGAGGGCGTCGTGATTCACCACCGCAAGGGCATCGTCTTCTCCATCGAAAAGCTCGCCTGAAAACACTGGTGACGAGCGTTACGGCACCGTTCACCGTGCGTTCACCTCGGTTCCGGTGTCGATACACCTGCGGCTTCTAACGTCCGGAGGGTCAAGCAAGACAGAACCCTGATTCTGGCAAAGAGAGGGAATCTCCCCGTGAACCGCACATTCCTCCGTAGCTCCGCAACAGCGGCCGCTGCACTCACGATCGCCCTGAGCCTCACGGCCTGTGGCGCCGCAAACGAAGATCCGTCCGAAGGCGACGGTGGCTCCAAGGTCACTGGCACCCTGAACGCCGGCGGCTCCAGCGCCCAGGAAGCCGCAGTGGCTGCCTGGAAGAAGGAGTTCCAGACCACGAACCCCGACGTCACCGTCAACTACGACCCGGTCGGTTCGGGTGGTGGCCGTGAGCAGTTCCTCGCTGGTGGCCTCGCGCTCGCTGGTTCGGACGCCTACCTCGACGACGAAGAGGTCGCGACAGCCAAAGAGACCTGCAAGGGCGACATCGTTGAGGTCCCCGTCTACGTGAGCCCCATCGCCGTCATCTACAACCTCGACGGTGTCGACAAGCTCAACCTGTCAGCCAAGACGATCGGCTCCATCTTCGAAGGCAAGATCACGAAGTGGAACGACGCAGCCATCAAGGCTGACAACCCGGATGCCGAGCTTCCGGACAGCAACATCACGCCGGTCCACCGCTCAGATGACTCGGGTACGACCAAGAACTTCACCGAGTACCTCGACGCTGCCTCAGACGGCGGCTGGAGCGGCGGAGTCGTGGAGACGTGGCCCGTCAAGGGCGGCGAGGCCGCCGAAGGCACCTCGGGCGTCGTGGCAGCCGTCACCGGCGGCCAGGGCACGATCGGCTACGCCGACGAGAGCCAGGCCGGCGACCTCGGCAAGGCCAGCGTCAAGGTCGGCGATGAGTTCACCGATCCCACGCCGGAAGCCGCAGCCAAGGTGCTCGACACCGCAGCTCCGGTCGAGGGTCGTGGCGACACGGACATCGCGATCAACATCGACCGCAAGACCGAGGCGGCCGGCGTCTACCCGATCGTCCTCGCCTCATACCAGATCGCGTGCCAGAAGTACGACGATGCAGCCCAGGCTGATCTCGTCAAGGCATGGCTGACCTACGTAGCCAGCGAAGACGGACAGGCAGCTGCTGCCGCAGGTGCCGGTTCGGCACCGCTGAGCAGCGACTTCAGTAGCAAGGTCCAGGCAGCAATCGATACGATCGCCGCAGCCTGATCACGAGTGCGGCCGTCCGGACCCAACCGGGCCGGCGGCCGCACCCACCTCAGCTCACAATCGAGCACAGTCTTGAAAGGCACCACCTGTGACCAGCACGCTGACTCCCAGCAAAGCCCCGGTAGTTCGCCGTCTCGGCGACCGGGTCTTCTCTGGCTTGTCGACCTCTGCGGGCGTCTTCATCCTGATCGTCCTTGCCGGCGTCGCAGTGTTCCTCACCGTCGAGGGAATCCCCGGCATCCTCGCCAATCCCGACGAGGTCAAGAGCGGCCAGGAGTTCCTGCCGTACGTCTGGCCACTCGTGTTCGGCACACTGCTGGCTGCGACCCTCGCGCTGATCATGGCGGTGCCTGTCGCCGTCGGTGTGGCACTGTTCATCTCGCACTACGCCCCCCGCAAGCTCGGGCAGACGCTCGGCTACCTGATCGACCTGCTCGCAGCAGTGCCCAGCGTCGTCTACGGCCTCTGGGGCATCGGGTTCCTTTCACCGCAGCTGGTGCCGCTGTACAAGTGGCTCGAAGAGCACTTGAGCTTCATCCCGTTCTTCGCCGGACCCGCCTCGGCCACCGGCCGAACGATCATGACCGCGAGTGTGGTGCTGGCCGTCATGATCCTGCCGATCATGACCGCGATTTGCCGCGAGATCTTCTTGCAGACGCCCCGCCTCCACGAGGAAGCAGCACTTGCCCTCGGCGCCACGCGCTGGGAGATGGCTCGGATGGCGATCTTCCCGTACGCCCGCTCCGGCATCGTGTCCGCCGCGATGCTCGGCCTGGGCCGCGCGCTCGGCGAGACACTCGCCGTCGCGATGGTTCTGTCGGTCAGCGTCGGCACTGTGACGGCCAACCTGATCAGCAGCACGAACCCGAGCACGATCGCCGCCAACATCGCGCTCAGCTTCTCTGAGGCGAGCGGGTTGTCGGTCAACGCGCTGATCGCGAGCGGCCTGGTGCTGTTCGTCATCACCTTCCTCGTCAACTTCGCTGCGCGGTCGATCGTCAATCGCCGGTCCGAGTTCTCCGGAGCCAACTGATGACCACCACAATCAACCCCGTCGACGTCACCGCGGAGCTGCGCGCCGCGTCGCTTCCCACCTGGGGACCGCGCGCGGTCGTTGCACTCGCAGCGCTCGCCGCCGGCGCCGCGTACGCACTCGATGGCGGCTTTGCGCTTATCGTCGGAATCCCGTGGCTCATCTGCTTTGCGATCCCAGTCTGGTCGCGGATCGTGGAGGGTTCCCGCAAGGCCACCGACCGATTCGTGACAGTCCTCGTCACCTCGGCGTTCGTCCTGGCGCTGTTCCCGCTCTTCAGCATCTTGTTCACGGTCGTGAGCAAGGGCACCAAGGTCTTGTCAGCGGAGTTCTTCACCTATTCGATGCGCAATGTCGTCGGAGAAGGCGGAGGCATCTATCAGGCCATGGTCGGCACGCTGCTGATCACCGGTGCGGCCACTGTCATCTCTGTGCCGATCGGCCTCTTCGCCGCGATCTACCTCGTCGAGTACGCAGACGGCAACCGGCTCTCGCGCTGGGTCCGCTTCCTGGTCGACGTGATGACCGGTATCCCGTCGATTGTCGCGGGACTTTTCGCGTACGCGTTGTTCGTCCTCTTCTTCGGCGAGGGTGTGCGCGTGGGCATCGGCGGCTCTGTCGCCTTGTCGGTACTCATGATCCCGGTCGTCGTTCGCTCCTCCGAGGAAATGCTCAAGCTGGTGCCCAACGAGCTTCGGGAGGCGTCATTCGCACTCGGCATGCCGAAGTGGCGCACCGTCGCGAAGGTCGTGCTGCCGACGGCTCTCGCCGGCATCGTCACTGGCGTCACGCTCGCCATCGCCCGTGTCATCGGCGAGACGGCTCCCCTGCTGATCATCGCCGGCATCACCGACTCGGTGAACTTCAACCTGTTCGAAGGGCGCATGGCCACGCTGCCGGTGTTCGCCTACGCGTCACAGCGCAATCCGGGCATACCGCCGGAGTTCAGCATCGACCGCGCCTGGGGCGCTGCACTGGTCCTGCTCATCATCGTGATGCTGCTCAACCTCATTGCCCGCCTCGTCTCCCACTTCTTCTCGCCCAAGGGCGAGCGTTAAACCGCGAAAGGACCACTCATGGCCAAAAGCATCGATGTCTCAGACCTTGACATCTATTACGGCGACTTCCTCGCCGTCGAAGGTGTCACCATCCCGATCCCCGCTCGCTCGGTCACCGCGTTCATCGGCCCGTCGGGCTGCGGTAAGTCGACCTTCCTGCGCTCGCTCAACCGCATGCACGAGGTCATACGTGGCGCACGCGTCGAGGGCAAGGTGCTGGTCGACGGCCAGGACCTCTACGCCCCCGACATGGACCCGGTGAACGTACGCCGCATGATCGGCATGGTCTTCCAGCGCCCCAACCCGTTCCCGACGATGTCGATCTTCGACAACGTCCTGGCCGGGCAGAAGCTCAACAGCAAACGTATGAAGAAGTCCGAGAGCGAGGCCGTCGTCGAGCGCTCCTTGCGCAGCGCCGGACTGTGGACCGAGGTCAAGGATCGTCTGGACCGTCCGGGTTCGAGCCTCTCCGGTGGGCAGCAGCAGCGCTTGTGCATCGCCCGCGCGATCTCGGTCGAGCCGGAGATCCTGTTGATGGACGAGCCCTGCTCGGCCCTCGACCCCATCTCAACCAGCGTGATCGAGGACCTGATCCACGAGCTCAAGGAGAGCTACACGATCGTCATCGTCACGCACAACATGCAGCAGGCGGCACGCGTCTCGGACGAGACGGCGTTCTTCAACCTGTCGGGTGTCGGCAAGCCCGGTCGCCTGATCGAGACAGGCCGTACCGAGGCGATCTTCAGCAACCCTCAGGACCCCGCCACCGAGGCCTACATCCAAGGTCGGTTTGGCTGAGCCAAGCGAGCTCTGCGAGCGCGCGCGAAGCCAGGTTGAGCGACTCACACGCGAAGCGCGTCAGGAATGTCGAAACCAGGTGAACCAATAGTCCCAACGCGAGCACTCGTCGTACGTGGATTCGATACGGGCCTCGTACCTCTGGCGCTAGGGCAAGAAAAGCGCGCAGATGAAGTACGTACCTGCAGCAACTGAGGCGGCGGCGGGAATGGTGATGATCCACGCCGTGATGATCCCGCGGGCGACACCCCATCGCACGGCACTGAAGCGCTTCGTGGCGCCGGATCCCATGATCGCGGAAGTGATGGTGTGCGTCGTCGACACCGGAGCCTGAAGCCCGATCGCCATACCGTAGAGCACGGTCGCCGCAGTTGCCTCAGCAGCAAAACCCTTCGGCGGATCAAGGTCGATGATGCGACGGCCGAGAGTACGCATGATGCGGAACCCTCCCGAGTATGTCCCGGCGGCGATGGCTCCCGCGGCTGCGAGGATGACCCACAAGGGAACGTCGTCGCCGGTTGAGTAACCGCCCGCGACGAGGGCGAGGACAATCACGCCCATGGTCTTCTGGGCATCCTGGAGTCCGTGCCCGATCGACATGCCTGCGGCGGACACCGTCTGTGCCAGCCGGAAGCCGCGGCTCACTCGAGAGGGGTTGGCCCTCCGGAAGATCCACATGATGGCCGTCATCAGCGCGAACGCGCCCAGGAACCCGATCAGCGGTGACGCCACCATGGGAATCGCGACCTTGTCGACCATGGTCTGCCAATCAACCTGCGTCGACGACGCCAGGCCGGCGCCGACGATTCCGCCGATCAGGGCATGTGACGACGACGATGGGATGCCGAAGTACCATGTGATGAGGTTCCAGGTGATCGCCCCGACCAACGCCGCCAGAACGATCGTGAGGGCGTGCGCGGAGCCGACACCCGGGGCGGTGTCGAGGTCGATGATGCCTTGGATCGTCTTCGCCACCCCCACCCCGAGCAGCGCACCAACGAAGTTGAGGATCGCGGCCATCGCCAGGGCAACTCGCGGAGTAAGCGCGCGGGTGGAGATCGACGTCGCGATGGCGTTGGCGGCGTCGTGGAAGCCGTTCGTGAAGTCGAAAATGAGCGCAATCGCCACGACGGCGATGACCATCGCCACGGTCTGGTCCACGGGTCAGGACTCCTTGACGGCGATCTGCTCCACCGTGTTCGCGACAGACTCCAACGCGTCGATGGCGTGTTCAAGTGAGTCCACGACGTCCTTGAGCTTCATCACCTCGAGCGACTTGTAGCTGCCGTTGAAGAGCTTGGCCACTGCTCGCCGATAGGACCGGTCTCCCTGGTTCTCGAGACGGTTGATCTCGATCCAGTACTCGTCGAGGTCCTTCATGGTGCGCAGTCGGGGCATGGCATCAGCGGTCAGCTGGGTGGCGCGCTGAAGAACCTCGACCTGTGGGGCGAAGTCAGCCGGAAGCTCGCCGAGCTCGTACAGCCCAACCAGGTCGACCGTCTCCTCCATGAAGTCCATGACGTCGTCGAGGCTGCTCGCGAGGCGATAGATGTCCTCGCGGTCGAACGGAGTGATGAACGTGCTGTTGACGCGCTTGATGATCCGATGCGTGGTCTCGTCGGCTTGATGCTCAGCTTCGCGCATCTGATCGCCCAGCGACACCTTGTCAGTGTCTGCATCAAGCATCTGTGCGAGGAGGTCCGCGCCAAGGACCAAGTGATTGGCCATCTCCGCAAACAACTCGTAGAACGAAGTCTCAACCGGTCGAATGCGAAAACGCACGACAAACTCCTGTCAGTGCTGGATAGGGCACGACCATGCTAGATGCAGGTCGAGCAAGAGTGTCAATCGCGGGTGTCAACTGACTCAGCCAACGTGGGCAATCCCGAGGAGTTCGTCGACCTCGCGCTGCGACAAGTGGCTTTCCCTGGCGGATGCGGCGATCATCAGCCGGCTCGTCAGCTCGATCTCGTCGAGTGCCTGGTCGTCGCGGAGGCGACTGTCCAAGGGCTCTGGCATTCGTGGTCTCCCAGTGGTGATGTACTCCGTCACGAAACGGCCATCGTAGCGGCGAGAAGGTTCAGTTCTCCATGCCACGGCCGACGGCTATCCCCTGAATTCGAGGCTAGTCGCTACGACGTCCCCGCGCAGGACTTTCAAGATTGGACTGGCAGACTTGGGCCACAGGGCCTTTAGCTCAATTGGCAGAGCAGCGGACTTTTAATCCGCGGGTTGTGGGTTCGAGTCCCACAGGGCCCACTTCGCCGGCTGAGGCCGGCTGTTCTTTGGCCGGTCTCAGCCGGCGAATTTGAGTGCAGTGCGAGAACCCCTTGGGTGGGCCCCCGCTGCGCGGTCACGAGCGGAGCGAGTGCGCAGTAGGGGATCGAGTCCCACAGGGCCCACTTCGATGCCCGGCGCATCGTTAGGGTCGTGCGTATGCGCACCTTCTACCCCGACATCGAGCCCTTCGACTCCGGACTTCTCGGTGTCGGCGATGGTCAGCAGATCTACTACGAGGTGTCGGGCAACCCTGACGGCAAGCCCGCGGTCTACCTCCACGGCGGCCCGGGTGGCGCATCGAGCCCGGATCAGCGACGCGTCTTCGATCCGTCGAAGTACCGCATCGTGCTTTTCGACCAGCGGGGTTGTGGCAAGAGCCTGCCGCACACCAGTGCGCCCGAGGCCGACCTCAGCGCCATCACGACCTGGCACCTCGTCGAGGACATCGAGACCCTTCGCGCACATCTCGGTGTCGACCGTTGGCTCGTCTGCGGCGGATCCTGGGGCTCAGCCCTGGCCCTCGCGTACGCGCAGAAGCATCCGGGCGCCGTAAGCGAGCTCGTGCTGCGCGGCATCTTCACCCTCCGCCGGAGCGAGCTCGACTGGTTCTATGAAGGAGGCGCCGCCAATGTCTACCCCGACCTCTGGGAGGGCTACATCGCACCGGTGCCAAAAGACCAGCGCGGGCACCTCATCGAGGCGTACAGCCGCCTGCTCAACGACCCGGATCCTGCTGTCCACGTACCCGCCGCCAAGGCCTGGGCACGCTGGGAGTCTTCGACGATCACGTTGCTGCAGGACACGGAGCTGATCGATCACTTCACCGAAGACGCGTTCGCCGTGGCATTCGCCCGCATCGAGAACCACTTCTTCATGAACGACGGCTGGTTCACCGACAATCAGCTGGTCACCGAATCAGCCAAGCTCAAGGACATCCCCGGCGTGATCATCCAGGGCCGCTACGACATGTGTACGCCGGCGACGACGGCCTGGGACCTGCACCGGGCATGGCCCGAGGCAGAGTTCCGGATGATCCCCGACGCCGGTCACGCGTTCACCGAGCCCGGGATTCTCGACGCCATCATCGAGGCGACTGACCGCTTCGCGTCGTAGGTCAGCCCGCGGGGGCAAGCTTGAGACTTGCCACGACCAACTGGTCTAGGGTTTGTCGGGATCAACATGACGACAGACACAGTGGCGATTCGGGTATTGCTCGCGGAAGACAGTTATGTCGTTCGCGAAGGAATCCGCGCGCTGATCGAGACGCAAGACAGCCTGGAGCTTGTGGGGACTTGCAACGACCTCCCGTCCCTGCTGGCCGCGGTCGACGAGCTCACACCCGATGTCGTGCTGACCGACATCCGCATGCCTCCGAGCCAGACAGACGAGGGTGTCCAAGCCGCTGAGTGGCTGCGGAACTCTCACCCTGGCATCGGCGTCGTCGTCCTTTCGCAATACGTGGAGGAGGGGTACGCCGTACGACTGTTCGACCAAGGGTCAGGCGGTCGGGCCTACCTGCTCAAGGAGCGTGTGGGCGACGTCGAGGACCTCGTGGCCGCAATCCGGGAGGTCCATCAAGGCGGATCGGTGGTCGATCGAGCTGTGGTCGACACGTTGATCGCAGCGCGTTCCCGTCAGCGGACACCCGTCGACGACCTCACGTCGCGAGAGCGTGAGGTGCTGTCCCACATCGCACGTGGCAGCAATAACAAGGCGATCGCCGAGCGTCTTGTTCTATCGCCAAGAGCGGTCGAGAAGCACATCAATTCGATCTTCGCGAAGCTTGAGCTTGCCGACGAGCCCGACAGCCATCACCGTGTCCGAGCGGTGCTCCTGTACATGGCATCAGCCAGCGCCGAACCTCAGTGAGACGTGGGTGTGGAGGCACCACCTGCCCCGCGCGTGCCATCACTGTTCCGCGTGATCCAGCGGCGTGAAATCCTAGAGTCGTGATAGCTGACGTGACAGTCCTTATCGTCGACGACCAGGCCCCGTTTCGCGACGTGGCGCGCATGGTGGTGGACATGACCGATGGCTTCGAGGTCGTCGGCGAGGCGAATGATGGGCTCAGCGGAGTTTTGGCCGCATCCGAGCTCCGACCGAGTCTGGTGCTGATGGATCTCAACATGCCCGACATCGACGGCTTCGAGGCGACCAGACGCATCCGTGACAAGGTGCCGGATGCGCGAGTACTGATGCTCTCGACCCACGATCCCGTCGACTACCGCGATCAGGCCTTGGCTGCAGGTGCGTTCGACTTCATGACAAAGTCGTCATTCGACCCGTTCGTGCTCGAGGAGGCCTGGGCCTCCGAGGTCGCCGGCGCTTGACCGGTCGACCAGATCATTCGTTGGGCTGGTCCCGGAACAGAAGGATCGAGAGCGTCGGGACCCAGAAGGTCAGAAGCCACCCGGTCATGTGGCGGCTCCTGCGAGTGCTGCGGTGGGGAGGTCGAGGGTGATGGTGGTGCCGTGGCTGGGTTGGGTGGTGATGTCCAGAGTGCCGCCCATTGCGTCGATGCGGTCGGCCATGTGGGTCAGACCGTCACCATGGGCCACCCGGTCGGGGTCGTAACCGTCGCCGTCGTCGCTGATGGTGACCACCAGGTTGGTGTCGGTGCCGTTGAGCTCGATGTGGGCGTTGTCGGCGTTGGCGTGCTTGACCGCATTCCTGAGCGCTTCCAGGGCGCAGAAGTAGGCGGTTGCTTCTAGGTCGCGGGGGTAACGAGTGCCAGCACGGTCCAGCAGCGTCACCGCCATCTCAGCCCGGCGGGCTTGCGCTGACAATGCTGCCGCGAGCCCTTCTGATTCCAGCAGCGGTGGATAGATCCCACGCGCCACATCCCGCAGCGTGTCAACCGCCCGGTCAGCCACCACCACGGCCCCCTCCAACTGCTCTGCCGTTCGGGTGTCACCTTCGCGGGTGGCGATCGTGCGAGCCAAACCGAGCTTGACCTTCAACGCCACCAACTCCTGCTGGGCACCATCATGCAGGTCACGCTCCAACGCATGCCGGGCACGGTCCTGGGCGGTGATCATCCGCTGACGCGAGGTGCGAAGCTCTACCAATCGGTCACCCAGACGCGAACGCAGCCTGGTGTTGGCCAACAGCAACGCCGCCTGACCCGCCAGCTCCTCAACCAGACGCCTGTCGGTGGTGTTGACCCCCTCGCCTGGACGCTTGGCCAGACTCAGCGCACCGACCAGCTTGCCCTCATGACGCACCGCCTCCACCAACGCCGTCCCCACCAACACCGGCAAACCACCGCCAGCATCCAACGGCACCGGTGCCGGCTCAGTCACGTCATCACCAGCAACCGCCCTGGGTGTCAACACACCATCACGAGCCACCCACACCACCGCCTGAGCAGCACCCGTCCCCTCAGCCAGAAGACGCGCAGCCTCCCCCAACGCCTCCGACGGATCAGCAGCCTCACCCATGCTGGCCGTCATCGCCGCCAACGTCTCATACGGTGATGCCCGCCGCCCATACACCAGCCGGTTCGCCCAATGCTGAACCCTCACCCGCACCGGCTCAAACACCACCGCCACCACAGCCGTCGCCACCACCGCCAACCCAAGATTGCCCTCGCCCACCGGCAACAACCGACCCAAACCCACCACAATCGCCGCATAAACCACCGTGATGAACCCCAACAACAACACCAAAACCACAGCCTTGTTGATCACCACATCAATGTCATAGAGCCGATACTTCAAAATCGCCACGGCCACGGCGCCCGCCATGACGAGCAGGCCCACCAGCAGGGTCGCGAACCCCACGTCGTCGCCGGCGAAGTCCTCCACCGGGAAGATGAAGATGGAGAGGAACAGCACAGCGGCCACGGCAACCCACTTGATCTGCTCACGCTCCTCTCCCTGCGCCCGGCGATAGCGGACGACCAGCGAGGTCACAGCCGCGAGCATCGACCCGAGCATGATCACGAAGGTCATGACTTCGAACACTGCAACCACGTTCTTCCAAGGACCGGAGGCACCGAACGGATTGACAACCGCGTACCCCTCGAAAGGCCCAGGCGCGAACGCCTGACCCACGAACGAGGTTGGCATGGCGACGATGGCAGCCCTCGCGGCCCACCGCCAGCGCGGCGAGGGAAGACGCCCATCCGGGAAGTAGAGCGGGAACAGCGTCAGCGCGGGAATC
>JBBSJW010000044.1:0-23480 GCA_038256885.1 Propionibacteriales bacterium | reverse complement strand
GAGGAGGCGTGGACCGACGTGGATGTCGCGCGCCAGCTCGCCGAGGTCAACTACGTCGGTGCTGTCACCACCGGGGTTGCCCTTGCCGCGCGTATCCGTACCCAGGGCCACGGTGTGATCGTGGCGCTGTCCAGCGTGGCCGGTGAGCGGCCCCGTCGGTCCAACTTCGTATATGGCTCGACCAAGGCAGGCTTCGACGCTTTCTACACAGGACTGGGTGAGGCGCTGCGCGAGCTCGGCGGTCGCGTACTGGTCGTCCGCCCGGGCTTCGTGAAGTCCAAGATGACCGACGGGCTCGATCCCGCTCCCCTGGCAACGACTCCTGAGGCCGTCGCCCAAGCCGTGGTCGCTGCCGTGCGTGACCGCAAGGAGCAGATCTGGGTGCCTGGCACGATGCGCGTCGTGATGTCAGGCCTGCGGCACGTCCCGCGGGTGGTCTTCCGTCGTCTTCCGGTCTGACCTGCGGAAAGCTGCAGCCACACCGCCGAGCAGTGTCAGCCCCGTCATGATCCAAGCCGACGTCATGATGATGCGATTGCCCGGGGAAACGTCCGCCGCGGCTGCACCGGGCACCGCGAACACCCGCAGCTCGTCGCCGTCCACGTCCAGCTCGTCCGCGCCAGCGACCAGGCTCAACGCCTCGTCGGCCCCAGGAGCCTCGGTGTCGACGACGACGATGCCGATGTGCTCATTGGGCAGCTCGAAAAGGACGTCGGTTCCCTCGAGCACGTCCTTGATCAGCCGAGCGCGTGGATCCTCGCCCCTGATCGTCGTCCCGGAGACGTCGAGGTCGTCATTGGTGATGGTGGTGCGGTCGAAGAAGCGGCCCGCTGGGTCGAAGACGGGAGTGTCCTGGTTCCAGCTGGGTCGGCGGTACGACGAGAACGGCAGCACCAGGATGTCGCCGTTGACATCGCTTTCGGCGATCGCCGTGCGCGCACTGGCCCACGAGGCGGGGTAAGTCGCCGGTTCAAGACGACCACCCACTCCCCACGCAAGATCGGGCAGCGCTGCCAGCGGGAGCACGATGCCGAGCACCGCGATCGGCGCAACCCACCGACGGGCAGCGTTGAGAAGCGCGCACACCCCGGCTCCGAATGCGACCGCCTGCAGCGGAACCAGCAGCGCCAGCCAGCGGGTGCCATCGCGAACGAGGCCTCCGCCAGGCACGTCGCTGACGACGCGCTCGATCAGATCGGGTGCGAGCCAGCCTGCGAGTGCCATGGCGAGGCCGACCGCGCCAGCCGTCGCGAGCACGACGAGCAGTCTCCGTTCACCACGCCACAACGTCACGAGACCGGCGATGATCACAGCGCCGATCACGAAAGCCAGGACGACCGTCAGTCCGAGGGTGCGCGACGTCGGCACGACCTCGGTGTTCCAGATCCCCCCGAGCGTCAGCACTGACCCGAGCCGGCCAAAGTGGCCCTCGGCTTGAGCCTCGAACAACGCGACTGCTGCCGGATCCGACCGGCCGCCTGAATGCACGACACCGGCCGCGATCCACGGCAGGTTGAGGAGCCCCGCCAGTCCAAGCACGGGAAGCAGGAGCTTGCGCCCAGCAGCGACAAACACGATCACCAGACCCATGAGCCCTGTCGCGGGAGTCAACGCCGTACCGGCAAGAGCAAATATGACGACCGGCCAGCGGGGTCCGTCCTCGTCGAGGAGCGCTGCGACCAGCCATGGGATCGCCGCCGCCGCCAAGAGCAAGGGCCATTGGCCGAGCACGAGGCGCTCGGCAACGAACGGGTTCCACACCGCGAGGGTGGCACCTGCCAGCTGAGCCGCCAGAGGGCGATCGCGCAGCAAGCGCCCGACGCCGGTGGCGATCAGGAACAGCGCAGCAAACAGCACGATTTGTTGAACCAGCGCGGCTGGAATGACAGCGCCCAGCAGGGCCACCACAGCATCGGACGGGACGGCTCTCGGAAGGGCAGAACCGAGGCCCCACAGCTCGGCGCGATCGAGGTCGAGATGCGGGACCCAGACCATGTCGTACGACAGCACGTAGCCCTTCGCGAACAGCGGCGCAACCACTGCGAGAGCCAGTATGGCGGCCCATAACGGAACGATCGAGCGTCGCAGATGATCGCGATGCGACACATTGGCCCTTTCGTCGTGGCGTTGGCCAGCCACGGCTATTGTGCCGTGGTGAGGTCCAAGCGGCAGGCGATGACCGGGGGAACCCTCGTCGCCGCCGGAATGATGGGCATGAACCTCGCCGTCTACGGCTTCAACATCGTCTCTGCGCGCATGCTCGTCCCGCACGAGTTCGGCGCTCTCACAGCGCTGTTCGGCATCATCCTGGTCGGCAACGTCGCATCCCTTGGACTGCAGGCGGTGACCGCACGTCGACTGGCGGTCGAACCCGACCAACGCGAGCAGATCATCAGCGCAACTGCTCGCGTGACGGTCATGGTTGCCTCAGGCGTTGGCGCCATAGTCGCCGCGTCGACAGTGGTCCTGACCCCCGTACTCAAGCTCGACAGCTACTGGCCCGTCATCCTTTGCGGCGCTGCGCTCGTCCCACTGACCATCATGGGCGCCGAGGCGGGAGTCGCGCAGGGCACATCTCGCTGGGGCGCGCTGACCGCCATCTTCCTCGGCAACGGCATCGGCCGGACCGTCGGAGGCTCGCTCGCACTGATCGTCTCCCCCACCACGACATCAGCCATGGTGGGCATCGCACTGGGCGCGTGGGTCCCCGTCGTCGCCGGTGCGAATCTGCTGCTGGGCCACTCCGACGGCGGGCACCCGATCAGTCGCCGTCCGCTGCTGCGCGAGGCGCTCCTGTCGACGCACGCACTCCTTGCCTACTTCGTGCTCAGCAATCTCGACTCGCTGATCGCCCGCAACCGTTTCGACGGCCACGAGAGTGGCCTGTACGCGTCTGGCCTGATCCTGGCCAAGGCGGCGTTGTTCTTCCCTCAGTTCGTCAGCGTCGTCCTGTTCCCTGACCTGGCTCGCGCGACGACACACCACGCGCGACTTCGAGCCGTGACGCTGGTCGCTGGTTTCGGGGCGCTTGCAGTCGCCGCCACTGCCGTCCTGCCCCACGTCGCGCTCATCCTGGTGGGCGGCGACAAGTACGAAGAGGTGACCGACCGCCTGTGGTTGTTCGCGCTCGCCGGATCCTTGCTGGCGATCGTGCACCTGCTGGTGTTTGACGCACTGGCACGCCACGCGCATGGGGTCGTCGTGATGCTGTGGGGCGCAGTAGCCGCAGTTCTCGCGGCGGCGTACGGACTTGGCGTCGGGTTCACTGGGCTGGTGGTCACCGTGACGCTCGTCGCCGCCGCGCTGGCCGCGGTTGTTTGGGTCACACCGGGCGAACGCACCGACCCTCCGCGCTAGCCGGGCCTAGTGGCCAGCTTCGTGCCAGGTCTTGCCGATGCCGACCGACACGTCGAGCGCCACGGACATGTCCGCCGCAGACGCCATCTGCGCACGTACGAGCTTCTCCAGCTGATCGAGCTCACCGGGTGCGACCTCGAAGACGAGCTCGTCGTGGACCTGCAGAAGCATCCGTGAGCCGAGGCCGGCCACGTCGATCGCGCGCTCGACGTTGAGCATGGCGACCTTGATGATGTCGGCGGCCGAGCCCTGGATTGGAGCGTTGAGAGCCATACGTTCGGCCATCTCCCGGCGCTGGCGGTTGTCGCTGACCAAGTCGGGGAGATAGCGACGACGGCCGAGGATCGTCTCGGTGAACCCGGTCTGCCGCGCCTCATCGACGAGCCCGCGGAGATAGTCGCGCACACCACCGAACCGCGAGAAGTAGTCGTCCATGAGGCCCTGCGCCTCACCCGTGGAGATGTTGAGCTGTGCGCTGAGTCCATAGGACGACAGCCCGTACGCGAGTCCGTAGTTCATGGCCTTAATGCGCGCCCGGAGCTCGGTGTCGACTTCTTCGGCGGGCACCGAGAACACCTTGGATGCCGTGACCGTGTGGAAGTCCTCGCCCGACTTGAACGCTTCGATCAGATCCGCGTCCTCCGACAGGTGCGCCATGATGCGCATCTCGATCTGGCTGTAGTCGGCCGTCAGCAGCGTCTCGTAGCCCACGCCAACGCAGAACGCCTCACGAATGCGTCGACCAGATGCAGTCCGGATCGGGATGTTCTGCAGGTTGGGGTCGTTGGAGCTGAGTCGTCCGGTCGCTGCGATGGTCTGCGCGTACGTCGTGTGGATGCGACCGTCGTCGGAGATCGACTTCCGGAGACCGTCAACGGTCTGGCGCAACCGAGTGACATCACGATGCTCGAGCAGGTGCTGCAGGAACGGGTGCTCAGTCTTGTCGTACAGAGACTGGAGCGCCTCGGCGTCGGTCGTGTAGCCGGTCTTGGTGCGCTTGGTCTTGGGCATGCCGAGCTCGTCGAACAGCACGACCTGCAGCTGCTTGGGCGAGCCGAGGTTGATCTCCTTGCCGCCGATCGCGGCGTAGGCCTCCGAGGCGGCGTCATGGGCTCGCGCAGCGAACTCCGACTCCAGTGAGATCAGGTGTGCGTCATCGATCGCGATACCAGCACGCTCCATACGGGCCAGAGTCGCGACCAGCGGCAGCTCGACGTCGTGGACGAGTGGCGTGCCACCAATCGACTCGACCTCTTCGTCCAGCACCGCGGCAAGGTCGAGCGTAGCGCGGGCGCGCAGCATCCCGGACTCGGCTCCGGCATTGTCAGTGTCGAACGTCAGCTGTCCCGACGGCTCGGAGTCGTCGCGCAGCTCGCGCTTGAGGTAGCGCACCGAGAGATCGGCGAGATCGTATGACCGCTGGTCCGGTCGTACGACGTAGGCCGACAAGGCAGTGTCAGCCGCCACGCCGTGGAGTGACCAGCCGCGAGCGGCGAGCGCAAGAGCAGGACCCTTGACGTCGTGCAGCACCTTGGGACGCTGCGGATCGGCAAGCCAGGCTGCGATCGCGGCGTCGTCCTCTGCGGTGATCTCGTCCACGTTGATCCACGCAGCGGCCGTGTCGGAGGCAACTGCCATTCCGACCACATCGCCTGTGCCGCGACCCCAGGAGCCCTGCACGTGGACACCGAGACGCGCGCCCGGGGTCGAGTGCTCATCGAGCCAGGCTGCGACGGCACCGGGCTGGACGTTGACGCCATCGAGGTCGAACCCTTCTTCGGTCTGCGGTTCGACTTCACCGAAGGCCTCGAACAGTCGCACCCGGAGCGCGTTGAACTCGAGTGCGTCGAAGACCGTATGGATCGCCTCGCGGTCCCACACCGTGTCGAAGCCCAGATCGGCCGGCCCGGCCGGAAGGTCGAGGTCTCGGATCAGTGCATTGATGCGGCGGTTGCGGAGCACATCATCGAGGTGCTCGCGAAGCGACTCCCCTGCCTTGCCGGGGATGTTGTCGACGTCGGCGACCAGTGCATCGAGCGTTCCGTACTGGTTGATCCACTTGGCGGCCGTCTTGGGCCCGACACCGGGCACGCCGGGGAGGTTGTCGCTCGTCTCGCCGACGAGCGCGGCAATGTCCGGGTAGTGCTCGGGAGTGACGGCGTACTTCTCCTCGACCGCGGTGGGCGTCATGCGCGCCAGGTCGGAGACACCCTTGCGGGGGTAGAGAACAGTCGTCTGCTCGGTGACAAGCTGCAGAGCATCACGGTCACCCGTGCAGATCAGGACTTCCATCCCAGCGGCCTCGGCGCGCGTTGAGAGCGTGCCGATGATGTCGTCAGCTTCGAAGCCGACCTTCTCGAACGCCCGTATACCTAAGGCATCGAGGATCTCCTTGATCAGGGGGATCTGACCGCTGAACTCAGGCGGCGACTTGGAACGGTTGCCTTTGTACTCCGCGAACTGCTCCAGACGGAACGTCTGACGTGAGACATCGAAGGCCACCGCGACGTGCGTGGGCTTCTCGTCGCGGAGGACGTTGATCAGCATCGAGGTGAACCCGAACACCGCATTGGTGCTCTGTCCCGTCGTGGTCGAGAAGTTCTCGACAGGGAGGGCAAAGAAGGCGCGATAGGCGACGGAATGGCCGTCGATCAGAAGTAGGCGGTCCACACCGGCGACTCTATGGCACGCCCCGGACACTCAATCAGTGACGGGTGCCGACACCATGGGCGTCGACCTGACGGCGGCGAAGTGTCCGGCGTACGGCGATGAGCTTGCCGGTGTCACGTGAGTTGGTGGCCTTGCCTGAGAGACGCGAGCGGAGCTTGCTCGCCTGGATCGCTCGCGTGATCGCGATCTGGGTGAACCCGATCTTGGCGAGATAGCGATGAGGTTCGCGTGAGTGTGCCGGGATGGAGGCAACGACGATCTCGCAGTTGTGGTCCTCACCGTGATGAGCGGCCGCCGACAGCAGCATCGAGGCGACCGAACGACGACGGAAGCGTGGCGAGACCTGGATCTCGGTGACGATCAGGACGCGGGTGAGGCTGATGGGCGTCAACGTGTTGACAGAGAAAACGGTCGCTCCGATGATCTCGTCATCTGCGACCGCCACCACAATGCGCTTGTTGGATTGCCCGAGGTTGATGTCGAGAGCAGCAGAAGCCTCGGCCACTCCGGGCTCACGCCACAATGCCTGCTGCGTGAATGCTTCAGAACCTTCATCCAGACTGGCCGCGGCACACTCTGACCACAACGCGATGAGCGCTGCTGCGTCGTCTCGATCAGCGTCCCGCAGGACGATGGGGGTTCTGGCAGACATAGGATCCTGATTCTGTCCGTGACACCGGGCGAAGCCAGCGTGAATGACACACTACCGCTGGGCGCCTGCTGCCTTAGTTGAAAGTTGTCAAGCGAGTTTCGAGGGAGACCCTACATGTTCACCGGGTTCGGTACGTTGGCGAACGTCGCGACGGTGATCGTCGGCTCGGGCCTCGGCCTGTTGATCGGGCACCGACTCAGCGAACGCGTCCGCTCGACCGTCACCTCGGCACTGGGTCTGGTCACCCTTCTGATCGCCGCCCAGGCCGCATTTGCGGTGTCGGATCCAGAGCTCATCGATGCTGTGGGCGTCAGCGCACCCGTGTTGATCGTGCTGGGCGCGTTGGTCATCGGCGGGATTCTCGGATCGTGGGCCCGTCTCGAGGACCGTCTCGAGAATGCAGGCGGCTGGCTGCAGCAGCACCTCGTACGACGGGGCCCCCTACGTCCGCCTGCGCCCGACGTTCCCAGCATCCTGGAAGCGGAGGTGGAGGGTCCCCCAGCCGGGGTCGGGCGCGAACGCTTCGTCGAGGGATTCGTCATCAGCTCACTCGTGTTCTGCGTGGGTCCACTCACGATTCTCGGCTCGATCAACGAAGGCCTGGGCAATGGTGCCGATCAGCTTCTGCTGAAGGCGGTCCTCGACGGCTTCGCCTCGCTCGCATTCGCAGCATCGTTCGGTATCGGCGTGATGGTGTCAGCCTTGTCGATCGCCATCATCCAGGGATCGCTCACAGCACTCGGAGCGTTGCTGGGCTCATTCCTTCCTGACGCCCATCTCCTCGCAATCACTGCCACCGGAGGTCTGATCCTCGTCGGCGTCGCGTTCAGGCTGCTCAATCTCAAAGCCATCCCGGTGGCCGACCTGCTCCCCGCGCTGGTCATCGCGCCCTTGCTGTGCCAGATCGCCATCGCGGCGCACTGACCCTCGAGCGATCGCAACCCAACTGTTACCTCGGATGGGGCTGACTCGGGCTGCAATGCTCCATCGGTTGGCTATAGTCCGAGGATCACTCTGAATCAATCAGGCTATGCCGACAGGAGTACTTGCGTGCGAATGCGACTCGCGGCCCTACTCGCAGCACTAGTGGGAGTGTCCATATTCCTCGGCTCGGCTCCGGCCTTGGCTGAGGAGACACCCACTCCGACGCCCTCGGCGGGCGCGGAAATCCCCGAGCAGAACCCCATCGTCGAGGGCCAGAACATCACCGTCACGCTGAGAGACCTCAAGGGCGGTGAAGGTGAGCCCGAGACGCTCCCGGGCGTGACGCTCACCGTCTACGCCGACAGCAAAGACGGCGAAGTGATCGGCACGCAGGTCACCGATTCGAACGGACGAGTGAGCATCGCCATCCCGAGCAATGGCGTGTACGTAGTCGTTCTCGATCCGGACACCTTGCCTCCTGACGTCAAGCTCAGCGGCAGGGCCGAGACCGACAAGACCATCACAGCGCGACTCGGAGGGAGCAACTTCGCGCAATATCAGATCGGCGCCGTGGTTGGCACGGCTGCCACGTTCAGTAGCAAGCTGATCGACGCGACGACATCAGGCCTCAAGTACGGGCTGATCATCGCCCTCGCCGCCCTCGGCCTGTCGCTGATCTTCGGCACCACGGGGCTCACCAACTTCGCGCATGGTGAGCTGATCACGTTCGGCGGGATCATGACGTTCATGTTCAACCGTGGTTTGGGATTCCCCGTGATCGTCGCGGGTATCCTCGCAGTCCTCGCCTCGGCGTTGTTCGGCTTCGTGCAGGATCGCGGTCTGTGGCGACCGCTACGCAGCCGCGGCACCGGCCTGATCGCCATGATGATCGTCTCGATTGGGTTCGCGCTGCTCCTGCGAAGCATCTACCAGTACACCTTCGGCGGGTCGACCAAAACGCTGAGCCAGTACGTCGCACAGGGCCGAAACGACTACGGACCAATTGCACTCTCGGACAAAGAGGTCGCAATCTTTGCGATCTCGATCATCACCTTGGTCGTGACGTGTATCGCCCTGATGCGTACCCGGCTTGGCAAGGCCATGCGCGCGGTCTCCGACAACCCGGCGCTCTCGGCATCGTCCGGCATGCGCGTCGATGGTGTGATCTCGTCCGTGTGGATCCTCGGAACCGCGCTCACCGGCTTGTCCGGCGTACTGCTCGCCATCAACCAACAAGTCAACTTCCAGATGGGGTTCAAGCTGCTGCTGCTGGTGTTTGCCGCGGTCACCCTAGGTGGCCTAGGCACCATTTGGGGCGCGCTGCTCGGCTCTCTCGTGATCGGCCTCATGGTCGAAGTCGCGCCGGTGCTCTCGATCGGCGGATGGCACCCGGTCCCGGCATCCATCAAGGACGTCGGCGCCCTCCTCGTGATGATCCTGATTCTGCTCGTCAGACCTCAAGGCATCCTCGGCAAAGCTCAGCGGATCGGTTAAGGGGGAATCATGGACTTCGGAACAGTCATCGACGCCGCCTTCTCGGCAGCGCTTGGACCCCAGGCCATCGTCTTCGCGCTTGCGGCCATTGGTCTCAACATCCACTTCGGATATACCGGACTGCTCAACTTCGGTCAGGCCGGGTTCATGTCGATTGCCGCGTTCGGCGTTGCCGTCAGCGTCGTGACCTGGGACCTGAATTTCTGGCTCGCGATCGCCATCGGCCTGGTCGGGTCAGTCATGCTCGCACTGGTGTTGGGCGTGCCGACACTGCGTCTGCGTGCCGACTACTTGGCCATCGTCACAATCGCAACTGCTGAGATCCTGCGACTGATCTTCGGCGCGGTGGAATTCAAGGACACCTTCGGAGGGTCGAACGGCCTCACGGGGTTCTCCAGTACGTACCGCGACCTCAACCCGTACGAGAACGGCATCGACCTTGGCTTCGTGTCGTTCCGTCGCGGCGACATGTGGAACATCACTGTCGGCTGGACGCTCGTCGCACTGGGCTGCATCCTCGTGTGGGCGCTCATGCGCAGCCCATGGGGCCGTGTGCTCCGCTCGATCCGCGAGGATGAGGATGCCGTCCGCTCACTCGGCAAGAATGTGTTCGCCTACAAGATGCAGGCCCTGGTGCGTGGTGGCATTTTCGGAGGCGTCGCCGGCATCTATCACATCCTGAAGCAAGGTTCGGCCGTCCCAACCGACTTCAACACGACGTTCACGTTCTACGCCTATGCAGCTCTGCTGATAGGTGGCGCGGCAAGGGTGCTCGGTCCAGTGATCGGCTCGATCGTATTCTGGTTCCTCATCGCGGGCCTCGGTTCGTTCTTCGGCCAAGCCACGGCCGGCGCTGATCCGTTGATTCCTGACTTCATCATGACCAACACCCAGTCCAGCCTCATCCGCTTCATCCTGCTCGGATTGGGCCTCATGCTCCTCATGATCTTCCGGCCACAGGGGATCTTTGGAGATCGAAGGGAGATCGCGATCGATGCCCGTTGAACTCAGCGAAGCACGCAAAGCACTCGAAGGCGTACCAGCCGAACCAGGTGCCCCGAAGCCGGACCCGATCGTCAAGGGCAGCAATATCGTCCGTACGTTCGGCGGCCTCAAGGCGGTCGACGTCGACCACATCGAGATCCAGCGCGGTGTCATCACGGCCCTCATCGGCCCCAACGGCGCCGGCAAGACCACGCTCTTCAACCTGCTCACCGGATTCGACGTGCCGGACGACGGCAACTGGTCGTTCAACGACAAGCAGCTCGGCAAGGTGCCAGCCTTCAAGGTGGCCCGTCTGGGCATGGTCCGTACGTTCCAGCTGACCAAGGTGCTCTCCAAGCTCAAGGTCATCGACAACATGCTGCTCGGTGCCACCGGACAGCGTGGAGAGAAGTTCTGGTCCGCACCGTTCAAGAGCCTGTGGAGCGCGCAGGAGGACGAGGTCACCAAGCGTGCCGACGCCCTGCTGGAGCGGTTCAAGCTCGACGCCAAGCGTGAAGACTTTGCCGGATCGCTGTCAGGCGGTCAACGCAAGCTGCTGGAGATGGCTCGCGCTCTGATGGTCGACCCAGAACTGATCATGCTCGATGAGCCCATGGCAGGCGTCAATCCGGCGCTCAAGCAGTCACTTCTTGGTCACGTGAAGTCTCTGCGCGACGAGGGGCGTACCGTCCTGTTCGTCGAGCACGACATGGACATGGTCCGCGACATCTCCGACTGGGTCATCGTCATGGCGCAGGGTCGGATCGTTGCCGAGGGCACCCCGCAGTCCGTCATGGCCAACCAATCAGTCATCGACGCCTACCTCGGCGCCCATCACGACACAGACATCACTGAGGTCGACGTCGACGAACTTGAAGTCGAGGCAGAAGCCGAGCTGGAGGGGAAGTCATGACCGAGGCAGCGCAGTCCACAGAGCGCGACAATCACCTCGCCAACGCCGAGGGTGCCGTTCTCAGGGCCGACAACCTGATCGCCGGCTACCTGCCCGGCGTCAACATCCTCAACGGTGCTGACCTCTACTGCCAGCCGGGCGAGCTCGTCGGCATCATCGGGCCCAACGGCGCCGGCAAGTCGACCCTCCTGAAGGCCCTGTTCGGCCTTGTCAAGATCCACGAGGGAACGGTGCTGCTCAACGGCAACGACATCACTGGTCAGCGCGCTGACCAACTGGTTTCCAAGGGAATCGGATTCGTGCCGCAGAACAACAACGTGTTCCCAAGCCTGACGATCGAGGAGAACCTCGAGATGGGTTGCTACCAGCAGCCCAAGAAGTTCAACGAGCGCTTCGACTTCGTCACCGACCTGTTCCCCCGCCTCGGCGAGCGTCGCAAACAGCGTGCTGGCCAGCTGTCAGGCGGTGAGCGCCAGATGGTCGCCATGGGTCGCGCGCTGATGATGGATCCCGCGGTACTCCTGCTCGACGAGCCCTCCGCCGGCCTCTCCCCTGTCCTGCAGGACGAGGTCTTCGTCCAGACACGCAACATCAACAAGGCGGGCGTCTCGGTCATCATGGTCGAGCAGAACGCCCGACGCTGCCTGCAGATCTGCGACCGCGGCTACGTGCTCGACCAGGGCCGCAACGCCTACTCAGGCACCGGCAAGTCCCTCGTCAACGACCCCAAGGTCATCGAGCTCTACCTGGGCACCCTGGGCCAGAAGGAAGACTGACCCGCGGCATCTAGAACGCACGGCACCTGATGGTGCACGGGCGTCTCTGCTACAAGGGCTCTTCCAGCGCCGGGAGCAGCACCTCACCACGCTTCGCAGTGTGGCGGCTCCGCCGCGGGACGCTCGCCCCCTACGCGTGCGGTGAGGAGACGACCTGCGTCGTGTATGCGTGGGGGGACCCCCAGCTCCGCTAGCGCGCTTCGACGTTCGCTCGCAGAGCTCGCTCAGTCCATACACAGAAGAGCCCCCGGTGCCGAAGCACCGGGGGCCCAACCGTTCAGGCTGATCTGATCCTTCGGATCAGATGTTGCCCTTGATGAACTTGACGGGAGCGATCTTGTTCGCCGCGTCGTACTCGTAGATGCCGATCGATGCCGCCGTGGGGCTACCGGTCTTGCCGAGTTCGATCTCGCCGGAAACTCCGTCGTAATCGATGTCCTTGTCGTCCGCAAGCAAGTCTGCGCACTCCTTGAACGTCGTGCACTTCTCGCCACCGGAGCTCACGTTGATCATTTCCTTGGCAACCGACTCACCAGCGTCATCACCGGCAGCAATTGCTGCAAGTGCCGACAGGATGGTGGCGTCGTAGGACTCGCCCGCGTACGAGTAGTCCTTCAGCTTCGGGTCAACCTCGAGGAGACGCTTCTTGAAGGCGTCACCCGAGTCAGCTCCGGGGATCGTTCCCTTGGTGCCTTCCAGCGTGCCCGGGGGCAGCTGCTTGGTACCGGTCTTGCTGTAGTCCGACGTGTTGCCGTCGACGAAGTACGTCGGAACGTCCTTCGGGCCAGCGCCAGCCTGGATCAGCTTCGGAACGATCGTGGTGGTCTCGTCGAACGCGATCAGGACGACAGCGTCGGCGTTGGCGTTGGCGATCTCGGTGATCTGGGTGTCGCCCGGACCATTCTTCTCGTCATAGAGCACCGACGTGGCGACCTTCGAGCCAGCATCTTCGAGGTTCTTCTTGACCTCGCTGGCCAGAGTCTCGCCGTACGCATCCTGGCGGGCCAGGATGGCAACGTTCTGACGTCCGTCCTCGATGAGGAGGTTGGCGAGCACGGCACCCTGAAGGATGTCGGACGGCGCCGTACGGAAGTACAGGTCCGGCTTGGAGTAGTCACCCTCGTCGAACGCGGTCGACGTGTTGGCAGGCGAGAACATGATCGCGCCTGCCGACATGATCTTGTCGATGACCGTCAGCGAGACACCCGAGGACGCAGCACCGACGATGACGTCGGACTTGGCCTTGAGTAGCTTGTCGGTCTCAGCCGGAGCGATTCCTGAGTCGGTGTCGCCGGAGTCAGCTCGAACGTGGACTGCATCCTTGCCGTTGACTCCGCCGCCTTCGTTGATGTCCTTGATGGCCAAGTCGACGCCAGCGAACTCCGGCGGGCCGAGGAACGCAAGGCTGCCGGTCTGCGGGAGAAGCGAGCCAATGGTCAGTACGCCGTCTCCCTTGGCGGCAGGCGCGTCGCCTTCACTCTTGTCATCGCTTCCACCACACGCAGCGAGCACAAGGGCTCCCGCTGCGGCGACGGCAGCAAGACGATATGTCTTGTTACTGCGCTTCATCAATCCTCCGGATATTTAGAGAGTCCGAGGCACATGCGTGCCAAGGAGCGTCAATGTATGTCCGAACGTAGCCGCAGCGGGGTGCATTTGCACGGGACTTTCTCAGGTTCAGAGACAACGTCATCGAGTTGTAACCAAGGCTTGTAGCGGCGGTTTCAGTCGCCGCTTTCCATGGTGTCCCGCAATCCCGGCCCCTGATCGATGACGCCCTGGGCAACCTGCTGCATCGGCAGTCGGAGGTCCATTGCCGTGCGCTGAATCCAGCTGAACGCTTCCGGCTCACTCAGGCCCAGCGCCTCCTGGAGGACCGACTTGGCTCGTTCGACTGCCTTGCGGGTGGCCAACTGGCCTGTGAGGTCGCCGACCTCCTTCTCGAGAGCTGTGATTTCTGCGAATCGGCTTCGTGCCATCTCGATTGCGGGCACCAGATCTGTCTTGGAGAACGGCTTGACGAGATATGCCATCGCACCGGCGTCACGGGCCCGCTCGACCAGCTCTCGCTGGCTGAACGCGGTCAGCATCACGACGGGGGCGATCCTCGCGGCGGCGATCTGGGATGCCGCCGCGATGCCGTCAAGTTTGGGCATCTTGACGTCCATCACCACGAGATCTGGTCGGTGCTCCATCGCAAGGGCGACCGCTGCTTCGCCGTCACCGGCCTGGCCGACGACGACGTAGCCCTCCTCGGCGAGCATCTCGGCCAGGTCGAGCCTGATCAGCGCCTCGTCCTCGGCGATGACGACACGAGGAGCCGAAGAAGAGTCTGAGTCAGTCACATGAGAAGGTTATCTGCACCGAATTTCTGTGCGAGCCGAGTTGGCGGAATGGTAGACGCGATGGTCTCAAAAACCATTGTCCGAAAGGGCGTGCGGGTTCGAGTCCCGCACTCGGCACAACGTATCGCCGCCGGTACGTCGGCTTCGCCAAGGCGGGCCGACCTCGCCGGCGCCAACCGCTCACGCACTTGAATCAGAACCTGGTCCGTATGGGCCGTAGTATGGCCGGGATCCCCACCCATACTGGGTGAGGGAGAACCGAGGTGAGCATGGGCGGTTTGAGGGAGCAGGCGCTTCGGCTGCAGGCAGATCTGGAGCGTATTGAATCGCTACGCAACCTGGCCGTAGCCGACAGTCCGGTGCAGGACGTCCTGACTCAAGCGGTTCGCCTGATCGGTGGTCTTCCGAAGACCACCCAATCCGGCGTGTACCTCAGCACACCGGGTGCCACCCACCTCACGATCTGCGCAGCCTTCGGGGAGGCGCTGCCCGAGTCCATCGAGATGTCTGACGACACCTCTACATCCGACGGGGTCGTCGCTCTCCTCCTCGACGATGACGGCGCGACGATCGGCTCACTGCATGCGTATGGGCAGCTCGGCCCAGCGGAGGCAACCTTCGTCCATCAGGTCGGAGAGGTTCTCACTGTCGCTCTGGCCCGCGATCGGCGGGAAAAGGACCTGATGACGCGCGAGCAGCGGCTGATCGAGGCGCAACGCATTTCTCATGTCGGGAGCTACGACTTCGAGATCGCCACCAACACGAACGTCTGGAGCGACCAGCTCTACCGCATCTACGGGCGCGAGCCGCAGTCCTTCAACGCCAGCTACGAGCGCTTCCTCGAGATGATCGAACCAGAGGACCGCGAGCACGTTATTGCAGTTCACCAGCGATCAATGCAGACTCTCGAGCCGTTCGAGATGGAGGAACGCATCAGCTGGCCAGACGGTCAGGTACGAACTCTGGCCAGCTGGGGTGAGGTGGTCGCCGACGCCGACGGCAACCCCATGCGGATGATGGGAATCTGCTGGGACATCACCGAGCGCAAGCAGATCGAGGAACAGCTCGTCCGCGAAGCGCTCCACGACAGCCTTACCGGCCTTCCCAACCGAGCCTTGCTCGTCGACCGTCTGACCCAGGCCATCGCCCGCCTACCCCGGCGCGACGGACCGCTGTGCGTGATGTTCATCGACGTCGACCGTTTCAAGGTCATCAACGACAGCCTCGGGCACGAAGCAGGCGACGAAGTGCTTGTCGAGCTGGCCCGGCGGTTCAGCTCGGTGCTGCGTCCCGGCGATACAGTTGCCAGGTTCGGCGGGGACGAGTTCGTCGTCCTCAGTGAAGAGCTCGCTCACGACGGCGAGGCCCTGACGACCGCCGAGCGGCTGCAAAATGTGACCAACCGCCCCATCTCGGTACAGGACAGCGAGGTGATGGTCACAGTCAGTGCCGGCATCGCGGTGTCCCGTAGCGTCACCGACCATCCCAGCGCCTTGCTCCGGGACGCCGACGCCGCGATGTATCGCGCGAAGCAGGGCGGTCGGGATCGCTCAGTGGTGTTCGCCGACGAGATGCGTGATGAGGCGATAGGCCGGCACGAAACCGAGCAACAGCTGCGCCGGGCACTGAGCGACGACCAGCTCGTGCTGCACTACCAACCCATCATCGAGCTGGCGACCGGACGAGTGACCGGCGTCGAAGCTCTCGTCCGCTGGCAGCACCCGACCCGCGGTCTGGTGCCTCCCAGCGAGTTCATACCCATCGCGGAAGAGATCGGCCTGATCGTGCAGCTCGACGACTGGGTACTGGAGCACGCCTGCAAGCAGCTCGCCGCTTGGCAGGGGAACAATCCGGAGCTGACCATGTCGATCAACTTGTCCGGGTTGCAGTTCTCCCGTACCGACCTCGTCTCCCAGGTAGCCGGAGCACTGGAGCGCACCGGCGCCAACCCTGAGCGGGTGGCGCTCGAGATGACCGAGAGCGTGTTGATGCGCGATGCAGAGGACACCGTGACAGTGCTGCGTGACCTCAGAGGGCTTGGCGTCCGGCTGGACATCGACGACTTCGGTACCGGTTACAGCTCGCTGAGCTACCTCAAACGCTTCCCCGTCGATGCGCTGAAGGTAGACCGCTCGTTCGTCTTCGGGCTTGGTAGCAACGCCGAGGACCGGGCAATTGTGCAGTCGGTCATCGCACTGGCCCAATCACTCGGCATCGCCACCATCGCCGAGGGGGTCGAGACCACGACGCAACTCGAGGTGCTGCGCGAGCTCGGCTGCACCAGCGCTCAGGGTTACCTGTACAGCCGACCGCATCCGCCGCAGGATCTCACCGGACTCGTTGGTATCGCGGGAGTTGTCGCGCCGCTACCGTGAGGGCGCCGACCGTCGGATCGGCCAACTTCGATGAGCGGGTTGGACACCCTTGCCGACTGATCGCGCAGCTAACCTTGCGGGTCGCCGTACGCGGGCGCGACGCGGTTGATGGCGTCGCCCATGTTGTGGATGCGCAGGGCGTTGGTCGAACCGGGGATGCCGGGAGGGCTGCCGGCGACGATGACAACCTGCTGACCTTCGCCGCAGCGGCCGATCTCGAGCAGCGCCTTGTCGACCTGCAGCACCATGTCATCGGTGTGCTTGACCTCGGGCACGAGGAACGTCTCGATGCCCCAGCTGAGAGCCAGCTGCGAGCGAACCTTGGCGTTCGGCGTGAACGCGATGACGGGGACGCGCGAGCGATAGCGCGTCATACGGCGGGCCGAGTCGCCCGATGTCGTGAACGCGACGAGGTAGCGCGCGTCGACGGCTTCGGCGATCTCAGACGCTGCCCGGCAGATGACACCACTCTTGGTGCGCGGCTTCCAGACGTACGCTGCCATGCGCGGCAAGCCATGGTCTTCGGTCGACTCGACGATGCGAGCCATCGTGTTGACGGTGTGGATGGGGTACTCCCCCACGCTCGTCTCGCCGGAAAGCATCACGGCGTCGGCGCCATCGAGGACGGCGTTGGCGACGTCTGATGCCTCGGCGCGAGTCGGACGCGGAGCCGAGATCATCGACTCGAGCATCTGGGTCGCCACGATGACCGGCTTGGCGTTGCGGCGTGCTTTTTCGACGATCAGCTTCTGCACGATCGGCACGTCTTCAAGCGGCAGCTCGACACCGAGGTCGCCGCGCGCCACCATCACGCCGTCGAACGCGTCCATGATCCCGTCGAGGTTCTGCACAGCCTGAGGCTTCTCGATCTTGGCGATGACCGGAATGACGATGCCTTCTTCGTCCATGATCTTGCGTACGTCGTCGTAGTCGCTCGCCGAGCGCACGAACGACAGTGCGATGAAATCAACACCGAGACGAAGCGCGAAGCGCAGGTCCTCGTTGTCCTTCTCGCTCATCGCCGGAACGCTGACCATCACGCCGGGCAGGTTGATGCCCTTGTTGTTGCTGACGGGACCAGAGGTCTCGACCGTGCAGGTGACGTCGGTCTTGGTCACCGCGGTCGCACGAAGTCGCATACGGCCGTCATCGATCAGGATCTCGTCGCCAACGTTCACGTCGCCCGGGAGGCCCTTGTACGTCGTCGAGCAGCGCGTCTCATCCCCGAGGATGTCGTCTGTCGTGATCGTGAACGTCGACCCGGCGTTGAGCGTCACAGGCCCTGCCGCGAAAAGCCCCAGACGAATCTTTGGACCTTGGAGGTCGGCGAGGATCGCAATGGCCTTGCCGGTCTTGTCTGCAGCCTCACGCACCCACTGGTAGTTCTGCTCGTGGTCGGCCTGGACGCCATGGCTCATGTTGAGCCGGGCGACGTCCATGCCGGCATTGGCCAACTGGAGGATCTTCTCTGCGCCCGCGACCGCTGGACCGAGGGTGCAGACGATCTTTGCTCTACGCACAGATTCAACCTATCGAGTTGGTGTGGCTACCCGCGAGTTACTTAGTGGTTTGCGACAACTTATTCTCAGACGGTGAGCGGACGGGCCGTCGGAGGTATCGGTGACGGCAGGCTCGTTGAGCCTGACAGGTACGCGTCGACGCCCGCAGCGGCCGAACGGCCCTCCGCAATGGCCCACACGATCAGCGACTGACCACGACCCGCATCTCCCGCGACGAACACACCGTCGACGCTCGACATGTAGTTGTTGTCACGCACGATGTTGCCGCGCTCGTCGATGTCGACGCCGAGCTGGTCGACCAGGCCTTCGGTCTCCGGGCCAGTGAACCCCATCGCGAACAGCACGAGCTGAGCCGGGATGATCTTCTCGGTGCCTTCGACCTCAGTGAGCTTGCCGTCGATGAACTCGACTTCAGCCAGGCGCAGGCCGCTGACGTTCCCGTCCTCGCCAACGAACTCCTTGGTCGAGACCGAGTAGACGCGATCACCGGCCTCCTCGTGTGCAGACGAGACTCGGTAGATCATCGGGTATGTGGGCCACGGCTGGTTCTCCGGACGGTCCTCCCCTGGATTGGGCAGGATCTCGAGCTGGGTGATCGACTTGGCACCCTGTCGTACCGATGTGCCAAGGCAGTCAGCTCCGGTATCGCCGCCGCCGATGATGACGACGTCCTTGCCGGTGGCGAGGATCTGTCCTTCGACCTCTTCGCCGAGAGCGACGCGGTTGGCCTGCGGCAGGAACTCCATGGCCTGGTGGATGCCATTGAGCTCACGCCCCGGCACCGGCAGGTCGCGGCGAATGGTCGCGCCGATCGCCAGCACGACAGCGTCATAGCGGTCGCGGAGCTGCGAGCCGGTCAGCGTGTCGCCGACCTGCACGCCGGTACGGAAAACCGTCCCCTCACGCTCCATCTGGTCGATGCGACGCTCAACCTGGATCTTCTCCATCTTGAACTCGGGGATGCCATAACGCAGCAGTCCACCGGGCTTGTCGTCGCGCTCGTAGACCGCGACGGTGTGACCCGCACGGGTCAGCTGCTGTGCAGCAGCAAGTCCAGCGGGGCCGGAGCCGACGACGGCAATCGTCTTGCCGGTCAGCCACTCAGGCGGCTCGGGGCGGACCTGGCGGTCGTCCCATGCCTTGTCGATGATCGAGACCTCGACGTTCTTGATGGTCACCGCGTCGCGGTTGATCGCCACAACGCAGGCGGTCTCGCACGGAGCCGGGCACAGGCGACCGGTGAACTCCGGGAAGTTGTTGGTTGCGTGCAACCGGTCGAGAGCCTCGTCCCAGTCCTCGCGCCACACGAGGTCATTCCACTCGGGAATCAGGTTGCCGAGCGGACAGCCGTTGTGGCAGAACGGAATGCCGCAGTCCATGCAGCGACCGGCCTGCTCACTGATGATCGGGAGAAGCGCCTTGCCGGGACCTCCCGGGTAGACCTCGTTCCAGTCCTTGATGCGCTCCTCGACGGGTCGCCGCGGTGCAAGCTGTCGGGGGGTGTTGATGAATCCGCGTGGGTCAGCCACGTGCAGCCACCTCCATCATTCGTGTCGTCGTGTCTTCGTCGGACAGTCCCTCAGACTCTGCGTCGGCGCGTGCCTGGAGAACGAGGCGATAGTTGACCGGCATGATCTCGGTGAACCGCTCGAGCGACTGCTCCCATTTCCTGAGCAGCTGTTCGGCGACGACCGATCCGGTCTCCTCGAAATGCTTCTCGACGAGTGACTTGAGCGCATCGGCTGCGTCGCCTTCGACGCTTCGCAGCTCGACCATTTCGGTGTTGACCAGGGTTTCGTCGAGGTCGAGCACGTACGCGCCACCTCCACTCATACCGGCAGCGACGTTGCGACCGGTCGGTCCGAGGATCACGACGGTTCCACCCGTCATGTACTCGCACGCGTGGTCACCCACGCCCTCGACGACAGCACTGGCGCCGGAGTTGCGTACGCAGAACCGCTCGCCAACCTTGCCACGGAGGAAGATCTCGCCGCCAGTCGCGCCGAAGCCGATCACGTTGCCGGCGACGATCTGCGCCTCGGCCGTGAACTGCGCGTCGCGCGGGGGCCGCACGATCAGACGACCGCCCGAGAGGCCCTTGCCGACATAGTCGTTGCCGTCGCCCTCGAGGCGAAGCGTGATGCCCTTGGGCACGAACGCGCCGAACGACTGACCGGCCGAGCCCGTGAAGGTCAGGTCGATCGTGTTCTCGGGCAGGCCCGCACCCTTGTAGCGCTTGGTGACCTCGTGGCCGAGCATCGTGCCGACCGTACGGTTGACGTTGCGGATCTCCAGCTGTGCGCGTACGGGCTCTCCACGTTCGAGCGCGTCAGCGCTCAATGCGATCAGCTCGTTGTCGAGTGCGCGGTCGAGGCTGTGGTCCTGGGTCGTCGTGCAGTGCATCGCAGCGCCTTCGGGCAGCTCCGGCACGAACAGGATCGGCTCCAGGTCTAGCCCGTCCGCCTTCCAGTGGTCCACTGCCTTGCGGACGTCGAGGACCTCGGCGTGGCCGACTGCCTCGTCGATCGACCGGAAGCCCAGCTGTGCCAGGTGCTCGCGAACCTCTTCGGCGATGTAGGTGAAGAAGTTGACGATGTACTCGGCCTTGCCGGAGTACTTCTCGCGCAGCGCCTTGTTCTGTGTCGCAACGCCGACTGGGCAGGTGTCGAGATGGCACACGCGCATCATGATGCAGCCGCTGACGACGAGAGGTGCGGTCGCGAAACCGAACTCCTCGGCACCCAGCAGTGCAGCGATGATGACGTCGCGGCCGGTCTTGAGCTGACCGTCGCACTGGACGACGATGCGGTCGCGCAGTCCGTTGAGCAGCAGCGTCTGCTGGGTCTCGGCGAGGCCGAGCTCCCAGGGTCCACCGGCGTGCTTGAGCGATGTCAGGGGCGAAGCGCCCGTACCACCGTCGTGACCGGAGATCAGCACGACGTCAGCCTTGGCCTTCGAGACACCCGCCGCGACCGTGCCGACGCCGACCTCGGACACGAGCTTGACGTGCACGCGAGCTGAGGGGTTGGCGTTCTTGAGGTCGTGGATGAGCTGCTTGAGGTCCTCGATCGAGTAGATGTCGTGGTGCGGCGGGGGCGAGATCAGTCCGACGCCGGGCGTCGAGTGACGTGTCTTCGCGACCCACGGGTAGACCTTGGGTCCGGGCAGCTGACCGCCCTCGCCGGGCTTGGCACCCTGCGCCAGCTTGATCTGGATGTCATCGGAGTTGGTCAGGTACTCCGACGTGACACCGAAGCGTCCCGAGGCGACCTGCTTGATCGACGAACGGCGCGTCGGGTCGTACAGGCGGTCGGGGTCTTCGCCACCCTCACCGGTGTTGGACTTGCCGCCCAGCTGGTTCATCGCGATCGCCAGGGTCTCGTGCGCCTCCTGGCTGATCGAGCCGTACGACATGGCGCCCGTCGAGAAGCGCTTGACGATCTCGGAGACCGGCTCGACCTCGTCGATCGAGATCGGAGCACGCTCCCCTGCCTTGAACTCGAACAGTCCGCGCAGCGTCATCAGTCGCTCGGACTGGTCGTCGACGCGCGACGTGTACTGCTTGAAGATCTCGTACGAGCCGGTACGCGTCGAGTGCTGCAGACGGAACACCGTCTCCGGGTCGAACAGGTGCTGAGGTCCTTCTCGGCGCCACTGGTACTCGCCGCCGATCTCGAGCTGACGACGCGGACCAGCAATACCGCTGGTCGGGTAGGCCTTGAGGTGACGTGAACGCACCTCGTCGGCGATGACGTCGAGGCCTGCACCGCCGAGCTTGGACGACGTGCCGGTGAAGTAGTCGGCGATGAGCTCGTGCGACAGGCCGACGACCTCGAAGATCTGCGCGCCGGTGTAGGACGCCACGGTCGAGACACCCATCTTGCTCATGACCTTGAGCACGCCCTTGCCGAGCCCATAGGCGAGGTTGCGTACAGCTTGGGCAGGCGCGACGCCCTCGACGAAGATGCGCTCGCGAGCGAGGTCCTCTGCCGACTCGAGCGCGAGGTAGGGGTTGACCGCAGTCGCGCCGTAACCGATGAGCAGGGCGACATGGTGCACCTCGCGTACGTCACCGCACTCGACGATGAGTCCAGCCTGCGTACGCAGACGCTCGCGCACCATGTGGTGGTGCACGGCGCCCGTGAGCAGCAGCGACGGAATCGGCGCCAGGTCGGAGTTGGAGTGGCGGTCCGAGAGCACGATGATGCGCGCACCTTCGGCGATCGCCTCCGAGACGTCAGCACAGATCTCCTCGAGACGCGCCTTGAGCGCGGCTCCGCCACCGTCGACCTCGTAGAGACCGCGAACGACGTGCACCGAGAAGCCCGGCATGTCGCCGTCCTTGTTCATGTGCCGGATCTTGGCGAGCTCGTCGTTGTCGACCACGGGGAACGGCAGCTGCAGCATGCGACAGGACGCCGGACCAGGTGCGAGGAGGTTCTTCTCCGGGCCGATCGTTCCGGCCAGCGAGGTGACGACCTCCTCACGGATCGCGTCGAGTGGCGGGTTGGTGACCTGCGCAAACAGCTGTGAGAAGTAGTCGAAGAGCAGGCGGGGGCGATCCGAGATCGCCGCAATGGGCGTGTCGGTGCCCATGGAGCCGATGGCTTCGCCGCCGGAGCGCGCGATGGGCGCGATCAGGAGGCGGAGCTCCTCCTCGGTGTAGCCGAACACCTGCTGGCGTCGGGTGACCGAGGAATGTGTGTGAACGATGTGCTCGAGGTCAGGCAGGTCCTCGAAACGAACCAGTCCGCTGTAGAGCCATTCGTCGTACGGGTGCTCGCCGGCGAGGGTGTTCTTGATCTCGTGGTCCTCGATGATGCGGTGCTCGTCGAGGTCGATGAGGAACATCTTGCCGGGCTCGAGACGGCCCTTGCGGGTGATCGTGCTCTGGTCGATGTCGAGGACTCCCGCCTCGGATGCGAGCACGACGAGGCCGTCCTCGGTCACCCAGTAGCGGCCGGGGCGAAGCCCGTTGCGGTCGAGCACGGCACCGATCTGGTTGCCGTCACTGAACGTCACACAGGCAGGACCGTCCCAGGGCTCCATGACCGATGAGTGGAATTCGTAGAACGCCCGCCGCTCGGCATCCATGTCGGTGTTGTTCTCCCACGCCTCGGGGATCATCATCATCACGGCGTGCGGCAGCGAGCGACCACCGAGGTGGAGCAGCTCAAGAACCTCATCGAACGAGGCGGTGTCGCTACCCGCCGGGTCACAGATCGGGTAGAGCCGGCTCATGTCGCCCGGGATCAGGTCGCTCTCGAGCAACGCCTCTCGCGCTCGCATCCAGTTGCGGTTGCCTCGTGCGGTGTTGATCTCGCCGTTGTGCGCGATGAAGCGAAACGGGTGTGCGAGCGGCCAGCTGGGGAACGTGTTGGTCGAGAACCGACTGTGCACGATCGCCAACGCCGACTCCATGCGCTCGTCGCTGAGGTCGGGAAAGAAGTTCTCGAGCTGCTCGGTCGTG
>JBBSJW010000043.1:0-23863 GCA_038256885.1 Propionibacteriales bacterium | reverse complement strand
TCGACGGGGTCGTACTCGGAGTTGGGCGCGGACATGCCGACCTTTCGTGTGGCTGGTGCGGTCGACTTTATCGGTCGGCGGGTGGGCCGTGGTCAGTCGGTCAGCGCGTCGGGCTCGTTGATCGGGAACCACGCACTGATGCTTGCTCCGCCACCCTCCGCGTCCGTGATGTCCACCTGTCCGCCGTGCTCGACCACGATGCCTCGAACGATGTACATACCGAGGCCACTGCCAGCGCCCGGACCCGATCGCCAGAAGCGACTGAACACCCTCTGGCGCATCTCCTCGGGGATGCCTGGACCCTGGTCGATGACGTGGAGGACCACTCCGTCCTCGCCGGACACCTGTGCGTTCTTGACCGACACCTGCTTGAGGCCGAATCCATGGCGCATGGCGTTTTCGACCAGGTTCGTGACGACCTGAGACATACGGTCGCTGTCGCCCCAGATCAGGTCGAGGTTCTCGCCGATGCTGACCTCGAACGGCGGTGTCGATCCGCCGGACACATTGCGCAGCACGTGACGTACGACTTCATCGAGCTTGACCGGACCTCGCTTGAGCGTGAGTCGGCCTGCGTCGATACGCGCGGCGTCGAGCAGCTCCGTGATGAGCCTGCTCAGCCGGTCGGCGTCCGCATCAACCGTCTCGAGCATGAACTGGCGTTGCTCCTCGGAGAACTTGTCCCACTTGGTCAGAAGGGTCGAGGTGAACCCCTTGATGCCAGTCAGCGGTGAGCGCAGCTCGTGCGCGACTGTGGCGACAAGGTCAGATCGCTCGCGGTCGCGCTGATTGCGGACCCGAGCGTTGCGGATGCTCACGACCACCTGCTTCACAGGTCCGCCGGGCTTTTCGCGCACCATCGATGCCGTGATCAAGTACTCGCTGCCCTTGGGAGACCACCACGCCTGCTCGGAGATGCGCGTACGCGTCGAGATGCCTTCGTACGGCTTGGTGGAGTCGTACCAGGAGTTGCCGTTCAGGTCGTCGAACGGGACGGCTTCACGCAGGTGCATGCCGATCATCTCGTCGCCTTCAGCTCGAGCCATGACCTTGACCCGGTGGTTGACGTACTCGACGGCGCCATCAGGTCCGGCAATGATGATGCCGTCCGGGAAGTCGTCGGGGTCCATGGATGGTGAATCTAGTACCAACGAACTACTTGGTACGACAGCAGCCGCTGGATTGTTGCCGTGTCAGGCGCGAGCTTGGGCTGTGGCATAGAGGCACACAGCAGCGGCAGTGGCGAGGTTGAGGCTCTCTGCATTGCCGTAGATCGGCACTGCGACTACTTGGTCGGCAGCGCTTCGCACCTCCGCCGGCAGGCCCCATGCCTCGTTGCCCATCAACCATGCGATGGGTGCCGACAGGTCGAGCTCAGCGTCGTAGAGGCCGACGGCTCCCCCGCCGTCAGCTGCCAGAACCTGAAGTCCGGCGGCCTGGAGGCGCGTGATGATTGCGGGAAGATCCTTGTCGATCACGATCGGCAGGTGGAACAGGCTGCCCACGGTCGCGCGTACTGACTTGGGGTTGTAGGGGTCGACGCTGTCGCCCGCGAAGATCACGCCATCCGCACCCGCTGCGTCGGCGGTACGAATCACGGCACCGGCATTGCCGGGGTCGCGAATGTCGGCGCATACGACAAGAAACGTCGGCTCAGTCGCCAACAGCTCGTCAAGGGTCCGATCGATCGCAATGCAGCGGGCGACGACGCCCTGCGGCTGGACCGTGTCGGCAATCGCCTCGACCACGTCGTCGGTGACAACGTTCCACGCAATGCCAGCGGCGTCCGACTTTGCCTGAAGGTCCACGTGCTGATCAGTTGCCGCCGAGGTGGCGAACACCTCGAGGACCGCACCCTCGATGTCGAGCGCCTCGCGTACGGCTTGCGGTCCCTCAGCGAGGAACTCTCCCGAGGACTCGCGGAACGCACGAGTGGCGAGCCGCTTGGCGTACTTCACACGCCCTGAACGGACGGTGAGCTCACCAGGCAGGCTCGCCACAACGTGGGTGGAACCGCGGTCAGGCCGCGGCGCCATCCTTGGGTGCGTTGACGTCAGCCGGGATGTTCTCCTTGGCCAGCTGCACCAGCGCCGAGAACGCTGCTGGATCGTTGACCGCGAGGTCGGCGAGGATCTTGCGGTCAACCTCGACACCAGCGGCCTTGATGCCCTGGATGAAGCGGTTGTAGGTCAGACCTTCGGCGCGGACGGCGGCGTTGATGCGCTGGATCCACAGACGACGGAAGTCGCCCTTGCGAGCCTTGCGGTCACGGTAGTTGTAGACGTGGGAGTGTGTGACCTGCTCCTTGGCCTTGCGGTAGAGCCGCGAACGCTGACCGCGGTAACCCTTAGCGCGCTCCAGTGTCTGGCGGCGCTTCTTCTGTGCGTTGACAGAGCGCTTGACGCGTGCCATCTCAGTTCTCCTTCAGATCTTCGGAATGTCGGGGGTGGCTCGGTCAGAGACCGAGCATCTTCTTCACGCGCGGGACGTCAGCCTTGGCGACGTCCGTGGTGTTGGCGAGACGGCGCTTGCGCGAGGACGACTTGACCTCGAGCAAGTGACGGCGGTTGGTCTGCTCGCGACGGAGCTTTCCGCTGCCCGTCACCTTGACGCGCTTCTTCATCCCCGAGTGGGGCTTGAACTTCGGCATTTATGCCTCCATGTCTGGGTCGAGGTTCTCGGAACGACGACGTGGCTTCTTGGGTGCTGCAACCTTCTTGGCGGCTTCGCGGTGTGCCTTGTCGGCGGCCTCGTCGGCCTCCTTCTCAGCAGCCTTCGCGCCCATGGACTTGACCTTTTCGGCCTTGACCTCTGCCTGGGCTTCGGACTTCTTCTTGTGCGGACCGAGCACCATCGTCATGTTGCGACCGTCCTGGCGGGCGTTGGACTCGATGAATCCGAGCTCCTCAACATCGCCGGCGAGCCGCTGCAAGAGCCGGTAACCCAGCTCGGGGCGGTGCTGCTCGCGACCGCGGAACATGATGGTGATCTTGACCTTGTCGCCAGCCTTGAGGAATCGGACGACGTGACCCTTTTTGGTGTCGTAGTCGTGCTGATCGATCTTCGGACGCAGTTTCATCTCTTTGATGATGGTGTGCGTCTGGTTGCGGCGGGACTCACGCTCTTTTTGGGCCGTCTCGTACTTGAACTTGCCGTAGTCCATGAGTCGGCAAACGGGAGGACGAGCTGTCGGAGCAACCTCAACGAGATCGAGATCGGCTTCAGCAGCCAGTCGCAGGGCATCTTCAATACGTACGATGCCTACCTGTTCACCGCCAGGACCGACGAGGCGAACTTCTGGAACGCGGATTCGGTCGTTGACGCGCAGCTCTGTGGTGATGGATCCTCCTGAGATCATGTGAGAGGCCATCAAAAAATGGCCCCCGTGAGAAACGAAGGCCACCGGTGGCGTATTCCGCATTTTGGAACACGCCGTCGGCCAGTCATGTGGACCCGGATCGTGAGATCTGGGCACTTCTGTCTGGCGTAACCCCAAGGTCGTGCGACCAAGCAGGTGGGAGGTGGACCTCCACTTCGTCCTCAAGGATATCAGCGCCGGTGTGCCCTTGTGAAATCGAGGACGGGCGAGCAGAGAATTTGCCCGCACGAAACACCGATGTTGCGTGCGTGACAAATGCGGCTGCCAGCATCGAGGCATGTTGTGGCGAGTGCGGACGACCTTCGTGGATCGGCCAGGAATCCTGGCCGAGACGGCGCTGGCCTGCGGTGAAGCCGGCGTCAACATCCTCGGCATGCAGGTGTTCGCCATGGGCGACCGGGTGACGGATGTGTTTGTCGTCAGCGCTCCCGAAGGGTGGACAGACCTCGACATCGCCCACCTCTTCGAAAGCGCTGGCGGTTCGCAGGTGTCTGTCACCCGCGTCGATGAGGGTGCGACGGTCGACTCGGCCACCCGCTACCTGCAAGGTGTACGCGAAGTTCTTGAGGACGGGCGGGACGTGGCTGATGTGCTCGCAGAGCTGCTCGAGACCGAGCCACCAGACGTGGCCGACTACGCAGGTCACGACGTCCTCGAGCTCCCCCGACGCAACGGTGCAGAGCTGAGCATCAGCAGGGCCGGGCCGTTCACACCGGTCGAGAAGGAGCGCGCGCAGGCATTCCTCGACCTCACTCGTGGGTCCATTGGCACGTCGGCGAGGGTCACCACCTTGCCGAGCTCCCAGGTGCCGGTCGTACGCCTGGCGTCATTGTCGGACGTGTCAGCGGTCGACGCCCTTCACCAACGCTGCAGTGACAGGACGTTGTTCGACCGCTACCAAGTCCCGCTACAGCTACCGATGACGGCGCGAATGACCCGCCGACTCGTCGCGCCGGACAACGGAGTGGCCCTCGTGGTCCAGCAAGGGAACGACGTTGTCGCACACGGCCTGCTCGAGGAGCTCGACCGCATCTGGACATTCAGGCTGCTGATCCAGGACACCCACATAGGCGGCATTCTTGAAACGCTTCTCGTGAGGCGCGCAGCGAGCCACGCCAAAGGCAGTGGCGCTGACCGGCTGACGTTGATCACTGCCGAGTCGAACGACAAGCTGCTCCGCGCTGTCGGCAATGCCGGATTCATGGCACGGATCGAACGCCGCGATGGCAGCGTGCACATCTCAGTCCCGCTTGGCTCGATGCCACTGGGCGCTGTACATACGACCGGCTGAGTCAATCCACGAGCCAGACGCTGCCGGCCGCCGAGCGGACCAGCACGTGACCTGCTGCAAGGTGCTCGACGTCCACCGTTTCGACCACCGTGAACGACGGGCTCCCCAGATCGAGCAGCAGCGCGCTGGCTTCCTCGGCGACTGTTGCGCGGGCCGCGTCTCGCCCGATGACGGGTACGGGCCGCGCCTGCGGATCCCAGGCGGCCAACGTCTGCACACTGCTGAACGCAAGCAACGCCGTACGACCGTCGGCGCCAGTCATCAGCACCGCCGCCATGTCGGCGTTCTTGTCACCCTCGGCTGGCACCTCGCCCAAGAGCGGGATGATCGGGACGAAGACTCGGGCCTCGGCGAATGCTTCGAGCACTGCCAGATCGTCGCCGAGAGCGGGCGCCAGGAGCGGGTCGGTGAGACCGTCATCATCAGGGAACGCCGGAGCCGCAAGGTCACGCTGGTGGTCGCTCATGTGACTCGTCCACGCAGATAGGCCATGGCCTCTTTGGCATACGGGCCGTCGGACCGCTGGATCGCGAACAGGATGACGCGCTCGTCGTCGCCGTAGACCATGGTCGGCCAGGGTGCGCCTTCATTCATCGCGAAGCCCTTGATGTCCACCCATGACACGAACCGACGGCTGTAGCCGTTGACGATCTCCACACCGTCATCGCTGACCCGCACGACACTGCGCCCGACCGCGTGCAGCAAGGCCAGCACGGTGAACAGGATCGCGGCGAGCGTCGCGAGCTCGAACGGCGTAAACGTGACGTACGACGGCAGAGCCACACCGATGATCGCAGTGAGCACGACCAGGATGACCGAGACGCCGTACGCAACGATGCGCGAGCCGCCAGGTCGGAACGTCCTCAGATCCGGCACGCCAGGATGTCCGTGACGAGGATTCCGCGAGCACCCAGCTCATACAGCCCATCCATGACACGTTGGGCGGCGTCGCGCGGCACCATCGAGCGCACCGCGACCCACCCTTCGCGATGAAGGGGTGACACTGTCGGCGACTCGATGCCGGGGGTCAACTCAACTGCACGCTCGACCTGCTCGACGCGGATGTCGTAGTCCATCATCACGTACGTGCGCGCGACGATGACGCCATCGAGACGGCGCTTGAACACGTCGAAACCGTCCGGGTCGGGTGTGTCCTGGCGGGTGATGAGCACGGCCTCCGACGACAGGATCGGCTCGCCGAACACCTCCAGATCGGCCTGACGCAGCGTGCTGCCAGTCTCGACGACATCGGCGATCGCGTCGGCGACACCGAGGCGTACAGACGACTCGACGGCACCGTCGAGGCGTACGACTTCAGCCTCGATGCCACGCTCGGCGAGGTAGGCACCAACGATGCCTTCGTACGAGGTGGCGATACGCGTGCCGGCGAGGTCGTCGACCGAGCTCATCTTGCCGATCGGCGCGGCAAAACGAAACGTGGAAGCGCCGAATCCGAGCGCGACATCCTCGGTTGCATGTGCGCCGGAGTCGAGCAGCAGGTCGCGTCCGGTGATTCCGACGTCGAGCGTGCCCTCCCCCACGTAGATCGCGATGTCGCGAGGACGCAGGTAGAAGAACTCGACGTCGTTGTCGGGGTCGAGGGTGACGAGGTCTTTGGCGTTGCGGCGCTGTCGGTAGCCCGCTTCAGCCAGCATCTGGCTGGCGGACTCGGCGAGGGCGCCCTTGTTGGGTACGGCGATCTTGAGCATCAGTTTCTCTTCTCAGGGGTTCTGTGAGGGTGGCGAAGGCACGGATGACCGCGATGCGGCCAGCCGTCACAGATGCGCGTAGACGTCGTCGAGCGTGATTCCGGAAGCGATCATCATGACCTGGGCGTGATAGAGCAGCTGGCTGATCTCTTCGGCGGCTCGCTCGGCACCTTCGTGCTCGGCTGCCATCCACGACTCAGCGGCTTCTTCGACGAGCTTCTTTCCGATTGTGTGCACGCCAGCATCGAGCTCGGCGACGGTGCGCGAGCCCTCAGGGCGGCTGACTGCCTTGTCGGACAGCTCAGCAAACAGTTGGTCGAAGGTCTTCATCGCCCCGAAGTCTATCCGCGCGGTGTCGACAGGGTGCGCAGGACGTTCCAGGTGGACAGCGCGGCCTCTGTTGCCTCGCGTCCCTTGTCCTCGCGACTGTCGGGCAGACCGGCACGATCCAGAGCCTGCGCCTCGTCGTCGGTGGTCAGCAGGCCGAAGCCGATCGGCACGCCCGTGTCGAGCGCAACGCGGTTGAGTCCGTCGGTCGCCGCCGCACATACGTAGTCGAAGTGAGGGGTGCCGCCACGGATGATGACGCCGAGCGCGATGACCGCGTCGTAGCCCGCGCTGGCGTAGGCCTGACACAGGATCGGCAGCTCGAACGAGCCGGCCGACCGTACGAGTGTCACGTCGGTGACCTTGGCGTCGGCGAGTGCAGCTTCCGCTCCGGCGATCAGCCCGTCCATCACCTCGGTGTGCCAGCGCGAGGCGATGATCGCGACGCGTGCGCCCGTTGCATCGACGTACAGCGTGGGTGCTCCATCTCCTGACATCAGCTCTTCTCCAATCCAGGAAGGTCGTGGCCCATACGCTCGGCTTTGGTCTGCAGGTAGCGGAGGCTGTCCTCGGTCGGAGCCACCACCAGGGGCAGCCGCTCGGTGACCTTCACCCCATATGCCTCGAGTGCCGTCGTCTTGTCGGGGTTGTTCGTCAGCAGTCGTACCGATGTTATTCCCAGATCGCGGAGGATCTGGGCGCCAGCGGCGTAGTCGCGCTCGTCCTCGCCGAAGCCGAGGTCGAGGTTGGCGTCAACCGTGTCGCGTCCGCTGTCCTGCAGGGCGTACGCCTGCAGCTTGTGAAGCAGGCCGATACCGCGACCTTCGTGGCCACGGAGGTAGACGACGATGCCTGCTCCGGCAGCGGTGACCTCGGTCATCGACAGCTCGAGCTGAGGGCCACAGTCGCAACGACGCGACCCGAAGACGTCACCCGTGAGGCACTCGGAGTGGATGCGGGTGAGCACGTCCTGCGTGCCAGGGTCCCCGAACACCAGCGCAATGTGCTCAGCACCATCGATCTGGTCGCGGAAACCGTGCGCCGTGAACTCACCGAACTCGGTGGGAAGCCGCGTCGTGGCGAGGCGTTTGACCTGGGTCTCGTGCAGGCGTCGGAACACCTGCAGGTCCTCGATCGACACGAGAGCCAAACCGTGCTCGTCGGCGAACTCGCGCAAGGCCGGTGCACGCATCAGCGTGCCGTCGTCGTGCAGCACCTCACCGATGACTCCGGCCGGGGTCAGGCCCGCGAGGCGGGTGAAGTCGACCGCGGCCTCGGTGTGACCTCCACGCTCGAGCACCCCCCCGTCCTTGGCCCGCAACGGGAGGATGTGGCCCGGCTGGTTGAGCTCGAACGGCTCGGTCGCCGAGTCGGCGAGCACGCGGCACGTACGCGCGCGGTCGGCTGCAGAGATGCCGGTCGTGATGCCGTCACGGGCGTCGATCGAGATCGTGTACGCAGTGCGCATCATTTCGCGGTTGTGCGGGGTCATCAACGGGATCGAGAGCCGGTCAAGGATCTGGCCGGTTGTCGGGGCACAGATCAGGCCGCTGGAGTAGCGCACCAGGAACGCCATCAGCTCAGGCGTCGCCTTGCTCGCGGCGAAGATGATGTCGCCCTCGTTCTCGCGGCCCTCGTCGTCGACGACGATGATCGCCTTGCCGTCGCGGATGTCCGCGATTGCGCGCTCGATGCTGTCGAGACGAACATTCGCATGCTCAGTCATGATGTTGCTCCTTCACTCCGCTGATCCAGATTGGGAGCACCAAGGAGGCGCTCGACGTACTTGGCGAGGATGTCGACCTCGAGATTGACCCGGTCTCCGGGTGACTTGGCGCCGAGGGTGGTGTCCGCGAGTGTGGTCGGGATGAGCGACACCGAGAACCACGGTTCAGCGGCGTCGACAACCTCGACGACAGTCAGGGAAGTGCCGTCGACGGTGATCGAGCCCTTGTCGACGAGGTACTTGGCCAGCTCGGCCGGCAATGCAATGCGCACGACCTCCCAGTGCTCGCTGGGTGTGCGATCGAGGATCGTGCCGGTGCCGTCAACGTGACCCTGGACGATATGGCCGCCCAAGCGGGCGCCGGACTGTGTCGCGCGCTCGAGGTTGACCTCGTCGCCAACCTCCAGGTCGCCGAGCGACGTCTTGTCGAGCGATTCCTGCATGACATCTGCGGCGAACGTGTCGCCATCCTGGGCCATCACAGTGAGGCAGCAGCCGTTGATCGCAATCGAGTCGCCGTGCTTGGCGTCGGAGGTCACAAGCGGTCCACGGATCGTGATCCGTACGGAGTCGCCGAGCTCCTCGACGGCCGTGATCGTGCCCTTCTCCTCCACGAGTCCGGTGAACATCAGTCGAAGTCCTCTCGCTGCATACGTCCCGGCGTGCCGATCATGCGGATATCGGGACCGACCATCGTGAGGTCGTCGATCGTGATGGGCCGCAGGTCAGCCAGCGTGGTTGCTTCGCCCTCGAGCGCAGCGCGGCCGGAGCCCAACATCGCCGGGGCGATGTAGCCGATGATGCGGTCGATGACGCCGGCGTTCCAGAACGCACCTGCCAGGCGCGGTCCGCCTTCGAGCCAGATGTGTCGGATGTTGTTCTCGACGAGCTTCTGCATCACGACCTCGGGGTCGCGGGACTGGATGAGCAGCGTCGGGGCAACCCGGTCGAACACGCGGTAGTAGTTGGGGATCTTGGTCTCGCCGACGACGACTCGCAGCGGCTGTCGGTCGAATGGCAGAGGCAGGTCCTTCGCGTCGCGCACGGTGAGCCGCGGGTCGTCGGCCAGCACGGCACCCGTGCCGGCGACGATGGCGTCAGCTTCGGCACGGAACACCTGCACGTCGCGGCGAGCTTCTTCGCTGGTGATCCACTTGCTGGTGCCGTCAGGCGCGGCGCTGAGACCGTCGAGAGTCGCGGCGTACTTCCACGTCACGAACGGGCGGCCCGCCGTCATCGCGAACGTCCACTCCTCGTTGAGGTCAGCGGCTTCGGCGGCCAGCGGTCCCGCCTCGACGTCGATACCGGCGGCCTTGAGGGTCTTGGTCCCGCCCGAGGCCGCACGATTCGGGTCGATCTGGGCGAACACGACTCGAGCCACGCCAGCCTTGATCAGTGCCTTGGTGCACGGTCCCGTGGTACCGGTGTGGTTGCACGGTTCGAGGGTTACGACGGCCGTGGCGCCGCGAGCCGCCTCACCCGCCTGCTCGAGCGCGTCCACCTCGGCGTGCGGCGTGCCGACGCCGCGATGAGCGCCGAGTGCCAGCTGCTTGCCGTCCGGGCTCAGCAGCACACAGCCCACGCGCGGGTTGGGCAGCGTACGGGCGGTAGCCCGTGCGGCGTCGAGTGCACGACGCATCGCGCTGATCTCGATGTCGGTGGCCATTCATCCTCCGGATTCGTGCTCACGCAATCCGGGGTTGCCTGGTGTCACCCAAGCGGTCGCAGCGCGCAGCGCTGCGACATCGTGCGCCTCTCATCCGGACTTTCACCGTCGGTGCCGGAATTTCACCGGCTCAACCGTTGCCTCACCGAAGTGTGGCCGCGGGTCGCGGACTATAACCGCCGGTTCGGAATTACACCGACCCCGGAGCACGCGAGCGTTCAATACTGGTTGCTCGTGGTGAAAGTCTAGCGGCTGAGAGTCAGTCGGTGGTGTGACGTTCGGCATGCGACCGCAGGGAGTCAATCATGGCGTCCGGATCGTCCGCACCGAAGACGGCAGATCCGGCGACGAACATGTCGGCTCCGGCTTCGGCGCACCGCTCAATCGTCTCGAGTGACACTCCCCCGTCAACCTGAAGCCAGATGTCGCCGCCGTGCTTGTCGATCAGCTCGCGGGCACGTGCCACCTTGGGCAGGCAGGAGTCCATGAACGACTGACCGCCGAATCCCGGCTCGACCGTCATGATCAGGATCATGTCGATCTCCGCCAGTAATCCCTCGTACGGCTCCAGAGCCGTGTCAGGCTTGACCGCCATCGATGCACGCGCGCCCTGACCGCGGATGTTGCGGGCGAGCTGCAACGGAGCGCGGGCGGCCTCGACGTGGAATGTGATGCTCTTGGCGCCGGCCTCGGCGAACGCAGGGGCCCATCGATCGGGATCCTCGATCATCAGATGGGCGTCAATCGGCTGCTTCGCGACCTTGGCGAGCGCTTCGATGACCGGTGCACCAAGCGTCAGGTTGGGCACGAAATGGTTGTCCATCACATCCATGTGGAGCCAGTCTGCGCTGGGGATGCGAGCGGCCTCGGCCTCGAGGTTGGCGAAGTCAGCCGACAACATGCTCGGCGCGATCTGGATGCCCATGCTCAGACAGTATCGGTGCGTCTGAGCGTGGTCATGAACATCGCATCCGTGCCGTCGATGTGCGGCCACAGCTGACGCGATGCCTCGACCTCGATGTCCGTCCGGGCGTCGGTGATGGCATCGACAACGCCCGTCGTCTCGGCCAGGTGAGGTGAGCAGGTCGCGTACACAACGACTCCCCCGGGTCGGACGAGATCGAGTGCTCGGTTGAGCAGCGCCATCTGCAGCGGCACGAGTGACTCGAGGTCCTCGGGCACTCGTCGCCAACGCGATTCCGGGCGTCGTCGCAGCGCGCCAAGTCCGGTGCACGGAGCATCGACCAGTACGCGGTCGAACGACCCTGCCTCCCACGGGCCGTGTCGGCCGTCGAATGTCGTGACCTCGACGTTGTCGAGAAGATGGACACTCTGTCGTACTAGCTCGGCGCGGTGCTCCAATACCTCGTTGGCGACCAACGACGCCCCACGCTGCTCGGCGATCGCACCAAGCAGCGCTGCCTTGCCTCCGGGGCCGGCGCACAGGTCGACCCACTGCGCGTCAGGTCCGTCGATCGGGGCGTCAGCGAGGGTGATCGCGACGACCTGCGACCCCTCGTCCTGCACGCCCGCCCGACCGTCGCGTACCTGAGGGATATCTCCGGGCGCTCCACCTTCGAGGATGCGCGCGTACGGCGAAAGCGTGCCGGGTGCACCCGGCAGGTCCTCGGGCTTGCACAGTCCAGGCCTGGCCACGAGAGTCACCCGCGGTGAGGCATTGTCTGCCGCGAGAAGCTTGTCGATCTGCGTCGCGTGTCCGCCCAACGCTTCGGTGAGAGCCTTCACAATCCAAAGAGGGTGCGAGGTACGGATAGCTCGGGCCTCGTCGCCGTCCAGCCCTTCGGAGACCGCGTCGAGCCAACCCTCGAGGTCCTTCTGTCCGATCTTGCGGAGCAGCGCGTTGGCGAAGTGCACCGGCTTGTAGCCGATCTCCCGGCGTACGACGTCGACCGTCGTCGACACCGCAGCGTGCGGCGGCACGCGCATGCTGAGCAGCTGGTGGGTGCCCAAACGCAGGGCATCGAGCACGGGCGGATCGATACCGGCGAGACCCTTGCTGGCGACCGAGCCGATGATCGCGTCGTACGTGCCCTGGCGGCGTACGGTTCCGTGCACCAGCTCGGTGGCGAACGCCGCGTCGCGGCCCTCGATCGAGTGCTCCTTGAGCATGCTTGGGAGCACGAGGTTCACATATGAGTCACGCTCGGCCACGGCGCGAAGCACGTGGAACGCGACCATCCGTACGGGATCGGTCATGAGAAGGACGAATCGTCGGGGACGGATGTTCCGCGCGCCCAGTCGGCCGCGGGCATCAGCTTCTTGCCGACTGGCTGGACATCGCCGAGGATCACGTCGGTCGTCGCGGTGCCGACCCTGATCTCGCGCTTGCTGATCCCGAGCTTCCCGGGCGTGAGCGTGCGGTCGTCCGCTATGCGAGGTGGGCCAACCTTGAGACGTTGATCGGCGAAGGTCGTCCAGGCGCCGGGGGCGGGTGTGCACCCGCGGATGTGCCGATTGATCGCGAACGCTGGGCGGTTCCACTCGATGCGCCCGTCATCCGTGGTGAGCTTGTGCGCGTAGGAGATGTTTTCGTCTGGCTGCGGGATCGCTGAGATGTCGCCGTCCTCGATGTGATCGATGACGTCGACGAGCAGCTTGCTCCCCCACTCCGCGAGGCGCGAAAGCAACGTCTCCGCCGTGTCGTCGTCGCGGATGAGCTCGGTGATGGTGCCAAGGGTCGGGCCTGCATCGAGCTCTTCCACGAGGCTGAAGACCGTGGCACCAGTGACCTCGTCGCCAGCCATGATCGCGCGTTGCACCGGTGCCGCCCCGCGCCATGCCGGAAGCACCGAGAAGTGCAGGTTGATCCAGCCGAATTCGGGGATGTCGAGCGCCTCGCGGCGGATCAGGGCGCCGTACGCGACGATCGGGATGCACGCCGGCTCGAGCTCGCGCAGGCGCGCCATGAACTCTGGATCGGACGGCTTTGCGGGCTTGAGCACCTCGATGCCGTGCGCTTCTGCAGCCACCGCAACCGGCGAGGGTGTCAGCGTGCGCCCGCGGCCCGCCGGCGCATCCGGACGGGTGATCACGGCGACCACGTCGTGCCTACTCGCGACCAGCGCTTCGAGGGTCGGCACCGCAGCTTCCGGCGTACCTGCAAACACGACTCTCACGCCACTGCCTCCGGTAGAAACCCACGATACGGACGCAGTGGCATGATGGGCTTTTGGTTCACTCGCTGGCGCTCGCTCACGCCCGAGAGTCTAGGTGCTGAGGTCAGAGGCCCTGCGGGTCGACCTGGATGCGCAGTGCCGGTTGCTTCGCGGCGCTGCGTTCGGCAGCGGCAGCCTTGAGACCGGAGGCCAGCTGCGAGCCTTCGCGGCGCGGTGCCCGCAGGATCAGCCTCTTGCCAGCTTGATCGTCGCGAGGGTCGATGGGCACCGGCCCCAGCACCTCGGTGTTGGGAGTCCAGGTGCGCGTCGCGAGCTCAGCGAGAACGTCATCAGTCGCATCGACTGTTGCCAGTCGGGCGGTTGGAGGCAGATGCGTCTCGGCTCGGCTCGCCAGCTCGCGGGCGGCGAATCCGGCGGGGTCAGATCGTACGAGCGCCTGCAGCATGGAGGCGTCACCGACGGCAACCGCGCTGGCACCGGGACCAGCCAGCGCTAGCGCATTGAACCAGCGTCGATGAGCTTCTTCTTCGACGCGGATGTCGTCACGACCCGTCATCAACCAGGTGTCCAGCAGCACGACGACGTCATAGCCACCTCGGACGTGCGGCTCGGCACCGGGCGTGGCCAGCACCAGCATGCGCCCCGGCCCGACATCGTCGAGGATCGTGTCTCCGCCCGACGTGACCACCTGAAGATCGGGAAACGCTTTGGCGAACTCCTCAGCGGTCCTGAGTTGGCCCACCACAGGAGCGCGGAGCTTGGAGCCCCCGCAGTTGGCACACGTCCAGTTGGGCGACGCCGTGGCGCACCAGCGACAGGCAATCGGCGCCGACGCGGAGGCCTGTACGAGAGGCCCCTGGCAGGCGGTGCACCGCGCCGGGTGACGGCAGGCCTGGCACGAGAGCGACTCACGATAGCCGCGGCGAGGCACCTGCATGAGCACGGCGCCCTTGGCAGCACGCACCGCCCGGAAGACCTCCTGGGGAAGCCTGGCCGGCGCAGACCCCGCGGTTGACCCATCAGTGACCTCAAGGCGCGGCCACGCGGTACGTCGCGCCCTCTGGTCAGCGACCAGCTCGGTGCACCAGCCGCTCTCGACGAGCGACTGCCCCTCGGCCGTACGGGCGTAGCCGCCGATCAGCAGCGCAGTCGCCGATGCCGTGGCGCGGAGCAGGAGCACCTCGCGGGCATGCGGGTAGGGGGCCCGTGGCTCGGAGTAGAGATCGTGGCCGTCGTCCCACATCGCCACGAGTCCGAGGTCGTGCACCGGCGCAAAGGCCGCCGCCCGCGTGCCGAGCACGACCTTCACCTGTCCCCGCGACACCGCGAGGAATGCGGCGTAGCGCGCTGCGGGCGTGGACGCCGCAGTCAGCACGACGTGATGTCCCTCGCCCAGCACATCGGTGAACGCGGCGTCCCAGCGCGCGACATCTCGCACGTCGGGCATGCAGACGATCGAGCCGCGACCGCTGTGGAGCGCCGCCAAGACAGCTTGAGCGACCGCTCGGGATGGCTCCTGGCCAGGCATTGCACTCCACCAGGCCCGCGGACTGTCTCCAGCACGGATCGAGCTCAGGAACTCTGGCCCATGCGTGTGTGCCCGCCAGATTGCCGCATCGACCTCTGGCAGCTCCCCCGCCCCGAACTCACGTACGGATGCCTCTGCCCGTGCGTGGCGAGGCGGGATCGCCATACGCAGCACGTCACCCAACGTGCCGGCGTAGCGATCGGCGACGGCTTGAGCGAGCTCTAGGACGTCTGGTCGCAGGACGGGCTCCGGAGAGACAACCTTGGCGATGAAGGCGAGCTTGCCGGCGTGCTCGGAGTCGTCGACTCGATCCGCCACGAAGCCATCGACGAGGCGCCCGGCGAACCGAACCTTCACCCGACACCCCACGACAACCAGCTCGTCGAGCGTGGTCGGCACGAGGTAGTCGAAGGGGCGGTCGAGGTGCGAGAGCCCGGTGTCGACGACAACCTGCGCGACGGACCGGTGGGGCGCTGCCTCGAGCGCGGGCTTGGCCTTGGCGGCTCGTTTGCGGGGCGGAGTCGACTCGGGAACCAGAGCCAGCTGCCGCGGCTCCATCTCGTCGCTCCCGTCGCCCGTCACGATGCAGTTCTACCAGCCGCTGCTGACGGTGACGCGTCGTGGACAATTGGAATGCATCAGCCACGCGCAGCAGAGGACGTCATGACCGAGAATCAGTACCTCGACCGCATCGCCGACGCTGGAGCGTTCATCGTGGCGGAGTCCGAGGCGCAGCTCTACTCGGGCCGTGGCGAGAGCGGCTTCACCAAGCTCAGCAAGGGCACCGGCAACACCGATCTGTACACGGTCAACGGCACCGACAAGTACATCGCCCACATGATCGGCACCACGAGCTCGACCACGGATCGGTTTACCTGGGCGTGGGGCTACCTGCCCGGCGAGGAGACCGGTCCCACGATCGTCCACGACATACGCACGCAGGGCCTGAAGCTCGGCATCCCCGAGCTGGCCGAGGCCGACTTCGCGAGCGAGCCGCGCCTCATGCAGCGCGTGCTGCAGGCGTCAGCATCCATCTCTCGCGTCTACACGCCGGTCGTCTTCCAGACCGACAACGGCGACACGGGCTACTTCCTGATCGACGGGTTCCAGATGCCACCGCCGACCGTGAACGATCTTCGCAAGACCATCGAGACGGTCATGGCAGGACCAGGGCGCCCACGGGACATCCGGCGGGCACTTCACCAGTACGCGGCGACGCGGCGCATCGGATTCGCCGAGCAGGACGATGCGGCCTTCCTGCAGGCCGAGGACGGGACGCTGGTCATCGGCCTCGAAGGCAACGAGATCACCGGACTGGGCGTGCAGGACGCAGAACAGCCCTCGCCGTAGCGAGGGCTGTTCTGACGGACCGGGTGAGCGTCAGGCTCCTGCCGCAGCCTTGAGCGCGTCAGCGCGGCTCGTGTCTTCCCATGGCAGCCCGGGACGACCGAAGTGGCCGTATGCGGCTGTCTGCGCGTAGATCGGACGCAGCAGGTCGAGGTCACGAACGATCGCGCCGGGGCGCAGGTCGAAGACCTCGAGGACTGCTTCGCGGATCTTGTCGACCGGGACCGTCTCGGTGCCGTAGGTGTCGACGTAGAAGCCGACCGGGGTCGAGACGCCGATCGCGTACGCGACCTGGACCTCAGCCTTGGTCGCGAGACCGGCAGCCACGATGGTCTTGGCAACCCAACGCATCGCGTAGGCAGCCGAGCGGTCCACCTTGCTCGGGTCCTTGCCGGAGAACGCGCCACCACCGTGACGGGCGTAGCCGCCATAGGTGTCGACAATGATCTTGCGGCCCGTCAGGCCGGCGTCACCCATGGGGCCGCCGATGACGAAGTTGCCGGTCGGGTTGATGTGCACCTTGTAGTCCGACGAGTCGATGTCGTACTGGCCGAGAACTTCGTCGATGACGTGCTTCTGGATGTCAACGGCGAGCTGGGTCTCGAGGTCGATGCCGGCCTCGTGCTGCGAGGAGATGACGATCGCCTCGACGCGTACGGGCTTGTCGTCATCGTCGTACTCGATGGTGACCTGGGTCTTGCCGTCCGGACGCAGGTAGGGCAGCGTGCCGTCCTTGCGCACGGCGGTCAGCTGCTCCGCGAGACGGTGGGCGATCGTGATCGGCAGCGGCATGAGCTCGGGAGTCTCGTCGCACGCGTAACCGAACATCAGTCCCTGGTCACCGGCGCCCTGAAGGTCGAGCGGGTCGGTGGCGCCGCCGACACGAGCCTCTTCGGCACGGTCGACGCCCTGCGCGATGTCAGGGCTCTGCGCGTCGAGAGTCACCTGAACGGCGCAGGTCTCTCCGTCGAATCCCTTGACTGAGGAGTCGTAGCCGATCTCGATGACGCGATCGCGAGCGATGCGGGCGATGTCGACGTACGCCTCGGTGGTGACCTCGCCACCGACCAGCACGAGGCCGGTGGTCACGAAGGTCTCCGCGGCGACGCGGCTCTTGGGGTCTTTGGCCAGCAACGCGTCAAGGATGCTGTCGCTGATCTGGTCGGCGATCTTGTCCGGGTGTCCCTCTGTGACGGACTCGGACGTGAACAAGCGGCTCAAGGTGTTTCTCCTGGGTTTGAGGTCTGCAGTGAGTCTAACGAGTGATCAGACGTGGAGTTTCGGTCAGTCCATGCGTTGGACGACTGCGTCCAGCACCGCATGAGCCAAGTTGATCTTGGGGCCGAGCGGCACGTCATCGACGGTGCCATCGGCACCGAGCAGAACGGCCTCGTTGTTCTCGGAGCCGAATACCTTGCCGGCCGCCACGTCGTTGACGACGAGCAGGTCGCAGCCCTTGCGCGCGAGCTTGGCGCGGGCGTGCTCGATGACCGAGGCGTTGGCGTCGCCAGTCTCGGCTGCAAAGCCGACGATGACGGGACGTTTGCTCGTACGCGCAGCGACGAGCTCAGCGAGGATGTCGGGGTTCTCGACCAGCTGGATCTCCGGAGCAACGCCGTCGGAGGCCTTCTTGATCTTGGCGTCGACGAACTCGGCCGGGCGGAAATCCGCTGGTGCAGCAGCCATGATCACGGCATCTGCATCAACAGCTGCCTGGTGAACCTGCTGGCGAAGCTCTTCGGTGCTGACAACTCGTACGAGATCGGCGCCAGCGGGATCGGGCAACGAGACGTTGGCGGACACGACAGTCACCCGGGCGCCGCGTGCGACGGCCGCCTCGGCGAGGGCATAGCCCTGACGGCCCGAAGAGCGATTGCCGAGATAGCGGACTGGATCCAGGAACTCGCGAGTGCCACCGGCTGAGATGACAACATGCTTGCCTGCGAGGTCCTGCGCGTGGGGCTCGAGGAGCTGGGTCGCAATCTGGAAGATCTGCTGCGGATCAGGGAGGCGGCCCTTGCCTGTGTCAACGCCTGTGAGGCGTCCCACGGCGGGCTCGACGACGACGTGACCGCGCTCGCGGAGAGCTGCGACATTGGCCTGCGTCGCGGCGTTCTCCCACATCTCGGTGTGCATCGCGGGGACGAACATCACCGGACACCGTGCCGTGAGCAGCGTGTTGGTCAGCAGATCGTCAGCGATGCCGTGCGCGGCCTTGGCCAGGATGTTGGCGGTGGCCGGTGCCACGACGACGAGATCGGCGCCCTGGCCGATACGTACGTGTGCGACCTCATCGACGTGCTCGAAGACTTCAGCCTGCACGGGCTTGCCCGACAGCGCTTCCCAGGTGGCAGCACCCACGAAATTGAGTGACGAAACGGTGGGGACGACGCGGACGCTGTGGCCCGATTCGGTGAAAAGGCGCAGCAGCTCAGCGGACTTGTAAGCCGCGATGCCACCTGACACACCAAGAACGATCTCGGCCATGCCTTTGCCTCCTAGCTGGAGCCCACTGTTCAGAAGCCGCGGATCAAGCCTTTTCTGCTGCTGCGGCAGCTGCTGCTGCTTCTGCCTCGGGGTCGATGTCCTCGACGGTCAGCAGGTCAGCGTTGATCTCGCGGAGCGCGATCGAAAGCGGCTTCTCCTGCACGCCGGTCTCGAGCAGCGGGCCGACATACTCGAGCAGGCCTTCGCCGAGCTGCGAGTAGTAGGCGTTGATCTGCCGGGCGCGCTTGGCGCTGTAAAGGACGAGCTTGTACTTGGAGTCGGCCTTCTCGAGCAGGTCGTCGAGCGGCGGGTTGGTGATGCCGATGGCGACGGAGCGTGTCGTGGACACAGAGAGCCTCACAGAAAAGTTCTAGGAATGTGGTCCGGCTGCTGCCGGATCAGAACAAGTCTACCAATTCCTGGCAGGCACTCTCGACATTGGTGTTGACGATCGTCACATCGAACTCGTTCTCGGCCTCGAGCTCGATGCGCGCGGTCGCCAGACGCCGCTCACGTTCTTCGGGTCCCTCGGTCCCCCGCCCGACGAGTCGGCGTACGAGTTCTTCCCAGCTCGGCGGCTTGAGGAAGACCATCAGGGCGTCTGGCATGCGTTCACGGACCTGCCGAGCGCCTTGCAGATCGATCTCGAGCAGCGCCGGTTTACCCGCGGACAGCCGTTCCTCGACGCGAGCCCTGGGAGTGCCATAGCGGGCAGCTCCATGCACGACAGCCCATTCGAGCAGGCCGTCGTTGGCGATCATCTCGTCGAACTCGGCTTCAGTGATGAAGTGGTAGTGCACGCCGTCGATCTCGCCCGGGCGCGGGGACCGGGTCGTGACGGAGACGGAGATCCAGATGTCGGGGTGCGAGCTGCGTACGCAGGCTGCGACCGTGCCCTTTCCGACCGCGGTCGGACCCGCGAGCACGACGAGCCGTGATCGTTCGGGTGCGGCTTCAGCCACGGCCAGAGCGGTCTGCTCGTTCCTTGAACTCGGCGATCAGGGCGGAGATCTGGTTGTCGCCGAGGCCGCGCAGGCGACGGTTGGCGGCAATGCCGACTCGATCCATGATTTCCTGCGCTTTGACCTTGCCGACGCCAGGCATCGACTGCAGAAGGTCGATGACCTTGAGCTTGGCGATGAACTGGTTGGCCTTGGATTCCTGGAGGACGTCGGTCAGGCTCGCGCGGGAGTGCTTGAGCTTGTCCTTGATGTCTGCGCGCACCTTGCGTGCGATCGCAGCCTTCTCGAGAGCTGCTTGACGCTGTTCGGCCGTCAATATTGGGAGTGCCATTTCGTCACCTCGTCGCTAGATGAGTCACTTGAGCGTGATCTTGCATTCCTGCTTCACATTCTTCACAACTGCTGTTCTTTGCGCTGTCGTTGCATTGAACGCCTCATACGCGGTGTTGAGCTGCTTGAGCTGTGCTGGGCTGAGCTTCTTGACCTTGGCGGTAATGGTCATTTCCTCGAGCCTCAGGTCGACTGTCTTCTGCGCTGCAATGACACCCTTGGTGACATCGGCGAGAGCTGTCCAGTCCTTCTTGACCGTCTTGGGAGCGACCTTGGCGACTCCGTCGAGCACCTTGGCGTACCCGGCGTATGCCGCATCGGTGCGCTTCTCACCGAACGAGTTGAGTGACGCCTTGTCCTTCTCGACCGCATCGCAGTAGGCGCTTCCGCCGCCACACCCCGAGAGCACCGTGGCGCAGACGAGAGTCGAGACCAGGAAGGCTGCGGTGCGTGTCATGCAATGGCTCCTAGAGCGTGCGAATCGGTGAGCCGGTGTCCCGGACCCTAGGAGCCTACAAGTTCGGAGTTCACCCGGGCGACAGAACCGCGCAGTGCGGACACATCTGGTCCTTCGGCGAGAACTCCCCGGGAGGTCGACGGAATCACGTTGTCGATGACCGAGCTGAACAGTCGTCGTATGTCGTCGACCGTTCCGCCCTGCGCGCCGAAACCCGGGACCAGCAGGGGGCCGTTGATCGCGAGGTCCTCGCCGACGTCACCAATCGTCGCTCCGACGACAGCTCCGAACGAGCCCATAGGCGCCTTGCCGGCGTTCAGGGCCGCCAGCTGGCTCAGCATTCCACCGGCAACAGTGGTGTCACCGTTGAGCGCGTGCTGCACCTCGGGACCCTCCTTGTTGGAGGTCAGTGCGAGCACGAAGACACCTGCGTCATTGCGCTCGGCGACGTCGAAGAACGGCTGCAGCGAACCGAAGCCCAGGAACGGGCTCACCGTGATGGCATCGGCGGCCATCGGCGCGTCCTCGTCGAGGTAGGCGTCGGCGTACGCAGCGGCAGTCGAGCCGATGTCGCCCCGTTTTACGTCAAGCACCACCAGCGTGCCGGTGTGGCGGAGGTCCTGAATCGTGCGCTCGAGGATGGCGACGCCGTGGGCGCCGAAGCGCTCGAAGAAGGCCGACTGCGGCTTGACGAAGGCAACGTGTCCGGCGAACGCCTCGACGCAGATGCTGGCAAACCGATCGAGGCCGTCGACGGAGTCAGGCAGGTCCCACTCGGCGAGCAGCTCGGCGTGAGGATCAATTCCCACACAGGCCGGCCCATAGGCGGCCATCGCCGCTCGGGCGCGCGAGCCGAAACTCATCCGGGGCCCCCGGGCATCCGTGAGCGCTTCCCCAACAGGACGGACACGGCGGCGCGACGGCGCGAGTGGATGTTTGGGGTGGTCATTCGCGACCTGCAGTGACGATTCGTCCCCACTCCTGGAGCGAGGTGACGCCGATCTTGCCTTCGATCAGCGCCTCGATGCCCTGCACCGCTGCGGCCAGACCCTGCACCGTGGTGATGCACGGAATGCCCTCGGCAACGGCAGCCGTGCGGATCTCGTAACCGTCGATGCGTGCATTGCCCCCAGCAGTGACGCCGTGCGGCGTGTTGATGATCAGCTGGACGTCCTGCTCATGAATCTTCTCGACGATCGTCGAGCGCGACTCGCCGGCCAACGGATCCTCGTTGAGCTTGCGGATCACCGTGGCGTGAACGCCGTTACGGGCGAGCACCACGGCCGTGCCGCTGGTCGCGAGAATTTCGAAACCGAGGTCCGCAAGGCGCTTGACCGGGAAGATCATGTGCCGCTTGTCGCGGTTGGCGACCGAGACGAAGACCTTGCCGGCCGTCGGGAGGCCGTTCTGGGCGCCGGCCTGCGACTTCGCGAAGGCTGTGCCGAACGCGTGGTCCATACCCATGACCTCGCCGGTAGACCGCATCTCGGGGCCGAGGAGTGTGTCGACGTACTTGCCGTCGTAGGTGCGGAACCGGTTGAACGGCATGACGGCTTCCTTGACCGCAATGGGTGCGGAATCGGGCAGGTCTCCCCCGTCGCCGGTCGCAGGCAGCACACCAGCCTTGCGCATGTCAGCGATCGACTCGCCCAGCATCAAGCGGGCCGCGGCCTTGGCCAGCGGCGTCGCGGTTGCCTTCGAGACGAACGGGACGGTGCGGGACGCCCGCGGGTTGGCCTCGATGACGTAGAGGATGTCGGAGCTCAGCGCGAACTGGATGTTGATGAGTCCACGCACGCCGACGCCCTTGGCGATGGCTTCGGTCGACTCGCGGATGCGCTGGATCTCCAGCCCGCCGAGCGTGATCGGCGGCAAGGCGCAGGCCGAGTCACCAGAGTGCACGCCAGCCTCCTCGATGTGCTCCATGACTCCGCCGAGGAAGAGCTCCTCGCCGTCGTACAAGGCATCGACGTCGATCTCGATCGCATCGTCGAGGAACCGGTCGACCAGCACCGGGCGCTCAGGCGAGATCTCGGTGGCGCGATCGATGTACTCCTTGAGAGTGCCCTCGTCGTACACGATCTCCATGCCGCGGCCACCCAGGACGTACGAGGGGCGCACGAGCACCGGGTAGCCGATCTCGGCAGCAATCCTGCGGGCGTTGCTGAACGTGGTCGCCATGCCGTGCTTGGGAGCCGGCAGTCCTGCCTCGGCAAGCACCTTGCCGAATGCTCCGCGCTCCTCGGCGAGGTCGATCGCGTTCGGCTGCGTGCCCACGATCGGCACGCCAGCTGCTTCGAGTCCTGCGGCCAGTCCAAGCGGAGTCTGGCCGCCGAGCTGGACGATGACACCTGCTACTGGCCCAGCCTGCTGCTCAGCGTGGACGACCTCGAGCACGTCTTCGAGCGTCAACGGCTCGAAGTAGAGGCGATCCGACGTGTCGTAGTCCGTAGAGACGGTCTCGGGGTTGCAGTTGACCATGATCGTCTCGTAGCCGACCTCGGACAGTGCCAGCGCAGCGTGGACGCACGAGTAGTCAAACTCGATGCCCTGGCCGATGCGGTTCGGACCGCTGCCAAGGATCAGGACAGCTTCCTTGGTACGTGGCTCGACTTCGGTCTCCTCGTCGTACGAGGAGTAGTGGTACGGCGTGGTGGCTGCGAACTCTGCGGCGCACGTGTCAACGGTCTTGTAGACGGGCCGTACGCCGAGCGCATGCCGTACGCCGCGTACGACGTCCTCACGCAGTCCGCGGATCTTGCCGAGCTGGGCGTCCGAGAAGCCGTGGCGCTTGGCCTTGCGCAGCAGCGCCGGTGACAGCTCCCTGGCCTCGATGAGCTCGACGGCAATCTCGTTGATCAGCGCAAGCTGGTCGACGAACCAGGGATCGATCTTGGTCGCGTCGAAGATCTCCTGCGGAGTGGCTCCGGCGCGGATCGCGTCCATGACCTTCTTGATGCGGCCGTCGTGCGGGATCGCGATCTCTTCAAGCAGCGCGGCCTTGTCGAGGTCGACCCACTTCTGGCTCCAGTCGAAGACCGAGTCGGGGCGCTCCAGCGAGCGCAGCGCCTTCTGCAACGCCTCGGTGAAGTTGCGGCCGATCGCCATGGCCTCGCCGACCGACTTCATGTGCGTCGTCAGCGTGGCGTCGGCATTGGGGAACTTCTCGAACGCGAACCGTGGCACCTTGACGACGACGTAGTCGAGCGTGGGCTCGAACGACGCCGGCGTGACCTGGGTGATGTCGTTGGGAATCTCGTCGAGCGTGTAGCCGATCGCGACCTTCGCGGCGATCTTGGCGATCGGGAAGCCGGTCGCCTTCGAAGCGAGCGCCGATGAGCGCGAGACACGCGGATTCATCTCGATCACGACGATGCGTCCGTCATCGGGGTTGACCGCGAACTGGATGTTGCAGCCGCCGGTGTCGACGCCGACCTCGCGGATGATGCCGATCGAGATGTCGCGCAGACGCTGGTACTCGACATCGGTCAGCGTCATCGCTGGAGCCACCGTGATC
>JBBSJW010000042.1:0-24888 GCA_038256885.1 Propionibacteriales bacterium | reverse complement strand
TGTTCGGTCCAGCTGGCACCGTCCCCCCACGTGTAGTGGCGGTCCGGCCAGTTCACGATGAGCTGGCTCGCGACGATGAATCCCAGGATCATCCGCGTGACGGCGACTCCGTACGTCGACCGCTTGTCATCCGTCAACCATCCCAAGGCCTGGCTGATCATCGGTGTCTCCGATCGAAGTCGGCGATGACGCGACGTTCAGCGGCGTTGCCCACCTCAGGAATGCGCCAGCCGCCCAGGCGCTGGTTCTCGCGATCGCGTGCAGCTTCTCGCTCTTCTTCCGAGCCGTGACGCGCGTCGTACGGCGTGACTCGCTGGCGGTTGAGCGAGTAACGGACAGCGACAAAGTCTCGGTCGGGCCAGCGCGCCTGCAGGACCTGAGTGGCAAGCCGGATCGTCGCCCTCTCGTACCTGAGGTAGACCTCGGTCGAGTCTGGTCGGCTCGGACCTGCAGTAAGCAGACTCTCGCTCAGCTCCGACCAGCTTGGCGGATCCTTCTCCTCGGTCGTGGTGGCGACGCGGCGCTGCGCGTCAAGGAGCCTTCCATAGCGGACACCGAGTGGGCTGAACAGCTTGTTCGTGACGTAGCCCGCGCGCCCGCCGATCAGTCGATGGTGAATCAGGTCGAGCTCGACCTCGGTCCAGTCAACCCATTCCGTCTGCTTCTGGGTGCCATCGGCGGCACGGTAAGAACCCTGGAACAGGATCCTGCGGTCCTCGGCGATCGGGTTGGGAGCGAACAGGCGCCAGTTCTGAGTGAACATCGGGCTCAGGTACGTCGTGTGCGGTGCGGCAGCGTCCGAGTATCGGTTGGGCGGCAGGGACGCCAGGGTCACGGCGGTGAGCTGGAACAGTGCGACCAATGCGGCAGCGACGACGAATGTCGTCTTGAGCGTCAGCCGGGGCACGGCCACACGCTACAACGTCGGCCCGATGGATCGCCGTCATCGGCAAGGGGCGGACCGGTTTTGGGTCAGCGGGTGACAACGGCTAACATTGGCGAGGCCCTTAGGGGCAGCAGCGGGGCATTGGCGCAGTTGGTAGCGCGCTTCCATGGCATGGAAGAGGTCAGGAGTTCGAATCTCCTATGCTCCACAAAGCAAACGACCCGGCCTCATGGCCGGGTCGTTGTTTTTTCACTTGGGTCATTCGTCGTCGGAGAGCACAGGCTCCGGCAATGTGCCCGCATTCCACTCAGTCAGGCGCCACTTCGACCAGTCGTCGCGGCTCCACTCCTCGAGCACCGACCACGAACAGTTGCCGAGACCGCCGAACGTGCTCCAGTGCACCTCGGGAATTTCGAGGAATGCGCATGCACCCGTACGCAGGACCGCACCGTGGGCAACGACGACCAGAACTCCCTTGTGCGGGAGATCCTCGAGGTGATCGTGCAGTGCAGCGGCGAACCGCTCCCCTGCCTGACGATGTGTCTCGCTGCCAGGGATCTGCGTCTCGTCGCCGTCGATCCACGCCTGCATACCGTCGGGGAACTGTTCCCACGCCTCGCCCCAGGTCAGCCCTTCGCGTGCACCGAAGTCCATCTCGCGAAGTCGAGGATCGAACTCGACCTCCTTCGAGGTCACCTCGCTCAGGATCCGTGCGGTCTCGGAAGCACGGAGAAGATCCGAGCTGACGATCCGATACGGGTTGAGCGCCGCCAGGCGTGCAGCCGCGTCACGTGCCTGCTGACGGCCGACATCATCAAGCGGTACGTCGCTCTGCCCCTGCACCCGGCCGGCAACATTCCATTCCGTACGTCCGTGACGCCACAGGACGACCTGGCGCCAGCTCATGTCAGTTTCACGACCGGACAGTCACTCCAGAGTCGTTCGAGCGCATAGAAGGCCCGCTCCTCCTGGTGCATGACATGGACGACGATGTCGGCGAAGTCGAGCAGGACCCAGCGACCCTCGCGCATTCCTTCGCGCCGAACAGCCTTGGCGCCCAGCTCGATCATGCGTTCCTCGATCGCGTCCTGAACGGCGCGTACCTGGCGTGACGTCGAGGCGGAGCACAGCAAGAACACGTCCGTGATCGCGAGCTGATCGGAAACGTCGAAAGCAATGATGTCCTGCGCCAGCTTGTCCTCGGCGGCGGTTGCCGCAGCACGCGTGAGCTCTACAGCCCATTCTGTGGCGCTCAGGGTGTCAGCTCCGACTCGGCGTACAAGCTGTGCTTGCCGATGTATTGGACGACGCCATCCGGCACGAGGTACCAAACCGGCTCACCCCGTGCGACGCGGTCACGGCAGTCGGTCGAGGAGATCGCGAGCGCCGGGATCTCGACGAGGGTGATGCGGTCCTTCGGCAGCCCTTCGAGGGTGCTCTCGTCCATCTCGTGACCCGGACGCGTACAGCCGACGAAGTGCGCGAGCTTGAAGAGCTCCTCGTGGTCGCGCCAGGTGAGCAGCGCGGCCATGGCGTCGGCACCAGTGATGAAGTAGAGGTCCGCGTCAGGATGCAGCGCAGCCAGATCGCGGAGGGTGTCAATCGTGTAGGTGGGGCCGTCGCGATCGATGTCGACGCGGCTCACGGCAAAACGCGGGTTGGCGGCCGTCGCTATGACGGTCATCAGATAGCGATCCTCGGCAGGAGACACTTCCCGGTCGGCCTTCTGCCAGGGCTCGCCGGTGGGCGCGAAGATGACCTCGTCGAGGTCGAACCACGACTGGACCTCGCTCGCAGCCACCAGGTGGCCGTGATGGATCGGGTCGAACGTGCCACCCATGACGCCAATCCGGCGGCGACCATCCAGACGATGATCAGTCATGGGGCTCAGGAGTGCTCGCGGCCCTTGCCGAATTGCAGCAGCGCAAGCATCGACAGAGTCAAGATGACGAGCGCGATGGCGCCGACGGCGTACGGGTCGATGCCGATGTCGCGGAGGTGGTGCTCGGCTTCTGCCGTTGCAAGCGTCGTGAACATGTCGTCAATCTATCCGATTCGAAGTCAGCGCACGTGACCGGAGCCGGTCACGACATACGTGGTCGTCGTCATCTCGGGCAGACCCATCGGTCCGCGGGCATGCAGCTTCTGGGTCGAGATGCCGATCTCTGCACCGAAGCCGAACTCTCCGCCGTCGGTGAACCGCGTGGAGGCGTTGACCATCACGGCCGCCGAGTCGACTCCCATGGTGAATCGTCGCGAAGCCGCGAGCGACGAGGTGACGATCGCCTCGGTGTGGCCCGACGAGAACGTACGAATGTGGTCGACAGCATCGTCGAGTGACTCGACGACCTTGGCTGAGATGTCTGCCGAGAGGTACTCGGCGGCGTAGTCCTCGTCGGTCGCGGGTACTACGTCACCGTCAATCGCGCAGAACGAGGGATCGCCGTGGACCGTGACGCCCTGCTCCTGGAGAGCGCCGACAACCCGAGGCAGGAACGTATCGGCGACTGCCTTGTGGACCAGCAGAGACTCCGCCGCGTTGCAGACACTGTTGCGCTGCGTCTTGGCGTTGACCACGATGTCGAGCGCCATGTCGAGATCGGCATCGGCGTCGACATACACGTGGCAGTTGCCGACACCTGTCTCGATCACGGGGACCGTCGACTCGGCGACGACCGCGTTGATCAGACCAGCTCCCCCGCGCGGGATCACCAGGTCGACGAGTCCTCGCGCCTGCATGAGGTGCGTCGCCGACGCTCGGTCGTCTGCGGCGATCTGCTGGATGGCATCCGGCGGGATCGATGTGCCGGCCAAAGTCTCGCGCATCACCTTGATGATCGCGGCATTCGACTGTGACGCCGACGACGATCCTCTGAGCAGCACGGAGCTTCCTGCCTTGAGGCAGATCGCGGCGGCATCCGCGGTCACGTTGGGTCGGCCCTCGTAGATCATGCCGATGACACCCATGGGGACGCGGATCTGCTGCAGCCTGAGACCGTTTGCCAAGGTCGAGCCGCGTACGACCTCGCCGATGGGGTCGGGCAGAGCCGCAATGTCACGGACGCCGTCGGCAAATGCGCCAATGCGGTCCTCGTCGAGGCTCAGCCGGTCGATGACGTTCTCGCCCGTGCCTGCCTCGCGGGCTGCGGCAACATCTTTGGCATTCGCCTCGAGGATCTCCGCCGACGCGGCCACGAGCGCGTCTGCCATCGCATTCAGCGCTTCGTCCTTGGCGGCGCGAGGCGACAGCGCCAAAGTTGCGGCGGCAACGCGCCCTCGACGCGCTGCATCGTGCACCTGCTGCTTCACGTCGGTCATGGTGACGATTCTAGTTGTCAGGCTTCGGTGGGCACAGAAACGCCTCGTACGCGGGCGGCCAACGCCGATCGGCTGCGCACCTGCAGGCGATCGAAGAGGTCGGCGACATGCTTTTCGACGGTCTTCCCACTGATGCCCAGTGAACGAGAGATCGCAGCATTGGAGAGACCCCTGGCAACCAGGACAGCCACATCGCGTTGTCGTGGCGTCACCTGCTCGGCGAACTGCGGATCCACCTCGTCACCCGCCAGCTCGCGACCGATGCCGACGCGATTCGTCGTGCCGAGCGCACCCAGCACCGCCGCGATGTGCGTCTCGACGGTCTTCTCCGAGACGTACAAGGCTGTGGCGATCTCACGGTTGCGGAGTCCTGCTGCCGCCAGTCGCGCAATGATCTTCTGCGTCGGCGTCAGCGCGTCCCAACCGATGCCGGGTACGTTGCGCAGCCGTCGACCGAAGGCAGCCAGCTCGCGCTCGGCCCATGCCTTGACTGCCGATGCGCCTGTTGCCTCGGCGCGACGCGCCGCCTCCTCGAGCTCATCGATGCCGCGGACTCGGTCTCCCGAAGCGGCCCGGGCCGATGCCTCGATGATTCCGGCGCGAACAACCTCAAGGTCCCCGCCGACGAGAGCCGCCAGCATTCCGGCATCGGCCGACTCCCGTATGCCTGCCTCGTGGTCGCTCAGGGCCGATGCGACTCGGGCCTTGATGCGACCGAGAGCTGCACCTGCCATGTTGTGTCCGTTGAGGGGAAGCGTTGCGGCCTTCTCAGACCACGTGAGTGCCAAGTCCGCATCGTCTTCGGCCAGCGCCGCTTCGACGAGCATCTCGTAGCCGTAGACACGATCGACCACCTGGAGCCGCGGAAGGTTGTCGCCTCCCCCACCGTGCAGCATGAGAGCCGCTGCCTCCGCGAGGTTGCCGAGCGCATTGACCCCAAATGCCGCCAGCACGTACGCGCCGGCATAGACGTAGTCCGGCTTGACCGTCTGCGGATATGCGTCCGAGAGCCAGGCCAAGCCGTCTTCGACCGCCTCAGCACGGCCGAGGTGTCCGTCAACAAATATCCGCGCACCACGCGCAAGCAAGACAAGCTGAGGCAGGTCGACCATGATGGGCGCTGCCTCGATCCGGGTGAGCAGCTCATCGGCGTCGGTGAAGCGTCCGGCAAACCCTCGAGCTCGCACGAGTCCGATACCTGCCCAGACTTGATCGATCGAGGTGGGCGTCTCGTCGGCACGGAGCCGAGTGGCGATCTCGTCTGCGGCCGAGATCTGCCCGCTCGACATGGCCGCCTCCAGCTCGAGCATCGACGTCAGCCCGGAGAACGCACCGACGTCGGGCATCGGGAGGGGCGGCTTCCCTGCCACACCCGTGCCGACGGCGCGAGCCATCGCGACCGAAGCTGCGGCCAATCTGCCAGCCACAGTCAGCGCGTCGGCGCTGTCGAGCGCATCGTCGAACCGACAACTCAGGATCTGCAGGAAGATCGCAGCCGCGACGGCATCGTCGTCATCCGGGACACCGAGCAGTACCTCTAGCCCTGCACCAGCATCATGAGTGAGACCGCGCAAGGTGACGCGCACGACCTCGTCGGGATGCATGACGACCAGACTACGTGCTGTCGTCAGGTCAGCATCAGGTCATCGCGGTGGATGACCTCACGTTCATACTCCTCGCCGAGCTCGACGGCGAGGTCACGCGTGGAGCGGCCCATCAGGTCGGGCAGCTCGGCGCTGTCGTAGTTGACGACTCCGCGTGCAATGACTGCTCCGTCGGGGCCGATGACGTCGATGGGGTCGCCTGCCTTGAACGTCCCGGTGACCGAGGTGATGCCGGCCGGTAGAAGTGACGCCTTGCGAGTCGTCAGCGCGCGTACGGCTCCCTCGTCGAGATGCACGCCACCCTTGGTCTCACTGGCATGCGCCAGCCACAGCAAGCGGGTCGAACGGCGTCGTCCAGTCGACTCAAAGCGGGTGCCGACCTTGTCGCCCGCGAGGGCTTCGCGCGCGTTGGCGGCGGACGTGAGGACCACCGGAATGCCGGCAGCTGTCGCGATGCGTGCGGCCTCGACCTTGGTGACCATTCCCCCGGTACCGACCTTGGACGGGCTGACATGGGCAATGTCGAGTCCCTCGATCTCGGCGGGATCGCGGATCTCCTCGACCAGCTTCGCACCCGGCGTACCGGGTCGACCGTCATAGAGACCGTCGACATCAGAAAGCAGGATCAGCAGATCGGCGTGTACGAGGTGGGCCACCAGGGCGGCCAGACGGTCGTTGTCGCCGAATCGGATCTCGGTCGTCGCGACGGTGTCGTTCTCGTTGACGATCGGGACGACGCCGAGCTCGCGGAGCTTGGCGAAAGTCTGGTGGGCGTTGCGGTGGTGACTGCGTCGAGTGACGTCATCGACCGTCAGCAGGACCTGTCCGACGACCAGGCCCCGAGCGGCGAACCGCTCGCTGTAGCTGGCGATCAACGCGCCCTGGCCGACACTCGCAGCCGCCTGCTGGGTGGCCAGGTCCCGCGGACGAGTCTTGAGGCTCAACGGGCCGAGTCCGGCCGCGATGGCACCTGATGACACCAACACGACCTCGTCGCCGCGATCGCGGGCATCGCAGATCGCTTCGACAATGCCGTCGAGGCGCAAGGGGTCGATGTGACCCTCCGCAGTGGTCAAGGACGAAGAACCGACCTTGACGACGACGCGAGACATCAGTCCTCGTCCTCGTCCAGCGGATCGTCCTCGGGGAAGGTCCAGTCCGGGTTTGGACCAGCGCCACCCTCAGCGCGTGATTCGCGAGCACCGGCCTCGAAGGCGCGCTTGGCGGCCAGCTCTTCGCGACGCTGCACGTTGGTACGGCGATCCGACTGGTCGATGCGGAGGTCCTCGCCGCGTCGACCGAGCACCTCGGCACCGGCAGTGACCTGCGGATCGAAATCGAAGACCACAGCGTTGTCCTCGTCGCCGATGACGACGTCGTCGCCTTCCTTGGCGCCGAGCTTGAGCAGCTCATCCTCGACACCGAGACGGTTGAGGCGATCAGCGAGGAAGCCGACGGCCTCGTCATTGCTGAAGTCGGTCTGGCGTACCCAGCGCTTGGGCTTCTCGCCGCGTACGACCCACTGGTCGTTGATGTGCGTGATCGTGAACTCGCGTCCGACGCCTGCCTCAGCCGGCGGGCGGAGCACGATGCGGGTTGCTTCGGAGACCGGCGTTGCCGCGCGGCGTGACGCGACGATCTCCGCCATCGCGAAGGAGAGCTCCTTCAGTCCGGCACGGCTGGCTGCTGACACGTCGAAGACGTCGAGCCCGCGGGCCTCGAGATCGGCGCGTACGAAGCTGGCGATCTCCTTGGCATCCGGTACGTCAGTCTTGTTGAGTGCGACCATGCGGGGACGATCGTCGAGACCGCCATAGGCCGCAAGCTCTGCCTCGATCACGTCGAGGTCAGAGAGCGGATCGCGGCCGGGATCGACCGTCGCGCAGTCGATGACGTGCACCAGTGCGGCGCAGCGCTCGACGTGACGCAGGAATTCGTGTCCGAGCCCGCGACCTTCGCTTGCACCCTCGATCAGTCCGGGTACGTCGGCGACCGTGAACGTGGTCGAGCCAGCGGTGACGACACCGAGGTTGGGGATCAGCGTCGTGAACGGGTAGTCGGCGATCTTGGGTCGAGCCCGCGACATCGAGGCGATGAGGCTCGACTTGCCGGCGCTCGGGAAGCCGACGAGTCCGATGTCGGCGACGACCTTGAGCTCGAGGGTGATCGTGAGCTCATCGCCCGGTTCGCCCTTGAGCGCAAACCCGGGAGCCTTGCGCTTGGCAGAAGCGAGTGCAGAGTTGCCCAGACCACCGCGGCCACCGGCCGCGATGACGATCTCGGTGCCGTGGCCAATCAGGTCGGCAAGCACCTCGCCGGACTCATCGCGTACGACAGTGCCGTCGGGGACGAGCAGGACGAGATCTTCACCCTGTCCACCGCTGCGGTTGTTGCCAGCACCGGGAGCACCGTTGGTGCCCTTGCGGTGGGGCTCGTGGTGGTAGTCGATCAGCGTGGTGACGTCAGCGTCGACCTTCAGGATCACGTCGCCACCGTGACCACCGTTGCCGCCGTCGGGTCCACCGAGGGGCTTGAACTTCTCGCGGTGCACCGAGGCAACACCGTCACCACCGGAACCGCCCGCGACATGGAGCGTCACCTTGTCGACGAAGCTGGGAACAGCCACGTGTCGCTCCTTTCGTACGGCCCTAGGGCATCGATAAGCAGTGCTCAACTAAAAACAAGCGATGGGACAGCCCGCTGCTGCGGACTGCCCCATCAAAGTGAAGGTGTGCGCCTGTTCAGTCCGCCGGCGTGCCGGGAACGATGTTGATGACCTTGCGACCACGACGGCGGCCGAACTCCACGGCACCAGCCGAGAGTGCGAACAACGTGTCGTCGCCACCGCGGCCGACGTTGGTGCCGGGGTGGAAGTGCGTGCCACGCTGGCGGACGATGATCTCGCCGGCGTTGACGAGCTGGCCGCCGAAACGCTTCACGCCCAGTCGCTGAGCATTTGAATCGCGGCCGTTCTTGGTAGAGGCTGCGCCCTTTTTGTGTGCCATGTCAGTCCCCTACTTCTTGATTCCGGTGATCTTGACCTGGGTGTACTTCTGACGGTGACCCTGGCGCTTCTTGTAACCGGTCTTGTTCTTGTACTTCTGGATGACGATCTTGGGGCCCTTGGTCAGGCCGAGAACCTCGGCTGTGACCTTGACCTTGGCGAGCGAGTCGGCGTCAGCCGTCACGGTGTCGCCGTCGACGAAGAGCACGGCGGGCAGAGACACGGTCTCACCCTCGGCCTGCGTCACCTTGTCGATCTCGATGACATCGCCGACTGCAACCTTCGTCTGGTTGCCGCCACTGCGCACGATTGCGTACACCACGGAATCCTCACTCATTTCCACAACTGGGGCGTTCCTGCGGTTCGGCAGGACACGCGATAAAGGCGCGCATGGCGCACCAAGGGACTAGTTTACGGAGCCTGACCCTCGCTGGTCAAAACGGGGCCCGTCTCACCGCTTGAAGCGGGCGCTTCTGGGGTGCTCTCGGCGGCACCAGCAGGGGGTCCTGCAGGCTTCGAGGCCGAGCGCTTGCGTGCTGTCTTCTTCGGCGCGGCAGGCTCCGCAGCTGGCGCTGCCTCAGCCTTTGGCGCGTCGTTCTTGGGTGCATCATCAGCCTTGACGTCGGCCTTGTCCTCAGCCGCAGGCTTGTTGTCTGCCTTGGTGTCGTCGGACGACTTGTTGTCGTCCTTGGCATCGACGTCATCATTCTTGCGGCTGCCGCCACGACCTCCGGGGCCGTTGGCTGCTCCGCCACGACCTCCGCCACCGCCGCTGCCTCCCCCACCATTGCCACCGCCGCCACGACCTCCACGGCCGCCGCGACGCTGCTCTTCCTTCTTGGGCTCGACCGGCGCATCGGCGATCACGACGCCGCGACCGTTGCAGTGCTCACACTCGTGGCTGAACGACTCGAGCAGGCCCGTGCCGATGCGCTTGCGCGTCATCTGGACGAGTCCCAGCGAGGTGACCTCGGCAACCTGGTGGCGCGTACGGTCACGGCCGAGGCACTCGACGAGCCGGCGGAGCACGAGCTCACGGTTGCTCTCGAGCACCATGTCGATGAAGTCGACGACGATGATGCCGCCGATGTCGCGCAGACGCAACTGGCGTACGACCTCTTCGGCGGCTTCGAGGTTGTTCTTGGTGACGGTCTCTTCGAGGTTGCCGCCTGAACCGGTGTACTTGCCGGTGTTGACGTCGACGACCGTCATGGCTTCCGTACGGTCGATGACGAGCGACCCGCCCGATGGCAGGAACACCTTGCGCTCAAGTGCCTTGTGGATCTGCTCATCGAGGCGGTATGACGTGAACGCGTCCTTGTCCTCGTCGCTGTAGCGCGTGACGCGCTCGGCGAGATCGGGAGCGACGTGGTCGATGTAGCCCTTGATCATGTCCCAGGCGTCGGCGCCTTCGACGACGAGACCGTTGAAGTCTTCGTTGAACAGGTCGCGGACGACCTTGATCATCAGGTCGGGCTCGGAGTAGAGCAGGTCGGGCGCCTTGCCAGCCGCGACCTTGCGCTCGATGTCTTCCCAGCGCGCGGTCAGGGCAGTGACGTCGCGGGTGAGCTGGTCTTCTGTCGCACCCTCGGCAGCCGTACGGACGATGACGCCGACGTTCTCGGGCAGGACCTCCTTGAGGAGACCCTTGAGACGCGTGCGCTCGTTCTCGGGCAGCTTGCGGGAGATTCCGCTGGTCTGACCATTGGGCACCAGCACGAGGAAGCGGCCCGGCAGGCTGATCTGGCTCGTGAGCCGCGCGCCCTTCTGGCCGATGGGGTCCTTGGAGACCTGCACCAGGATCGTCTGGCCGGGCTTGAGGGCGTCCTCGATCTTGCGAGCCTTGCCGTTGCCGAGCGTTGTCCAGTCGACTTCACCGGCGTAGAGCACGGCGTTGCGGCCCGCTCCGATGTCGACGAAGGCGGCTTCCATGCTGGGCAGCACGTTCTGCACCTTGCCGAGGTAGACGTTGCCGATGATCGAGACCTGCGACTCGCGGGCCACGTAGTGCTCGACGAGCACGTTGTCCTCGATGACGGCGATCTGCGTGTAGTCGTCACGCTGACGTACGACCATCTCGCGCTTGACCGACTCGCGGCGGGCGAGGAACTCGGCCTCCGACACGATCGGGGCACGACGGCGTCCGGCCTCGCGACCCTCGCGGCGGCGCTGCTTCTTGGCCTCCAGACGCGTGGATCCGGCTACTCCGGTGATCTCGTCCTCGGCGGTGCGACCACTGCGTACGCGGACGACGGTGTTCTCGGGATCGTCGGGAGATCCGTCGACACCTTCACCCGCGCGGGCACGGCGACGGCGGCGGCGCGTGTTGCCGTTGCCGTCATCCTCGGAGTCGTTGTCGTCGCCGTCTTCATCGTTGTTGTCGTCATCGCTGGCGTTGTCGTCGCCGGCACCCTTGCTGCGGCGGCGGCCTCCACGGCTGCGGCGGCGGCGTTTGGGTGCGTTGGGATCGTCATCGTCGTCGCCGTCGTCGTCATCGTTCTGCGACTCGGCGGGAGCAGGCTTGGGGCGAGCCGGCGCGAGACCGGGCTCGGGCGCCTTGAACATCGCGGCGGTTGACGACGCTGCAGCCTTCTTGGGCTCCTCCGCGTCGTCCTTCTTGGCTGCCTTCTTGGCCGGCGCCTTCTTGGCCGCGGTGGGGGCACCTCCCGCGCCGGTTTTGCGCGGGGGATTTTGGGCCGGTGCCACGTCGGTCGACTCTGCCTTGGACTTGTCGTCGGACGCTGCGGCCTTCTTGGCCGGAGCCTTCTTCTTGGGTGCCTCAGGCGGCGCGAAGCTCACGGCGGCCGGCGGTCCAGCGGGACGGCCAGCGGCGCGGCGTCGGGCGGGAGCGGTTTCGGATGTTGCTTCTGTAGTTGATTCGTTGTCGTCGAGCATGTGCTCTCCTTCGCCCGGGCCGATCGGGATCGATCCGGACACGTCTGCGGCCCGCAAGCGGGCCTAAAGCCTTCGGTCATCCCCAGCGCCACGCGCCAAGGTGTTGACGACGATCAGCGGCTTGTCACATCAGCTTTCACACTCACCGCCGCGGTCAGCACCCGATCAGGATGCGTCGCGGTCGAAGGCAAGTGGATCGCCTACCGTGCCGGTCTCAGTCTCCAGAGGACCCTGAGCCAAACGAGTCGCCATGGGCGTCTGCTTGAGCTCGAGGCCACCGCTGGACTTGAGTCCGGCGAGAACGTCATCTGGTCGCACTGACGGTGTTACGTGCAGCACAACCAGGGCAAGTATCGCACATGGGTCCCCGTTGCTCACATCTGAACGCGCCACGAGATCGACCACTGGTTCGCGGCAGTTCAAGATTCGAGGGCCTTGCTTCATCATCCGTTCGATCGGTACGTCGTTCTCCGCGAGGAACGCTCGCACCGCGGATTCGGCGTCTTCGAGTGCTACTTCCGGCAGCACGATGTCCCATTTGCTCGCCTGCAGTCGGTCTGCCAAGGCGCCTGGACGGGCCACCACGACGTCAACGATGTCGAGACCGTCTGGCAACGCGGAATCGAGCAGCGTACGTACCTCGTCGGGGTCGCATTCGCGGGTCATGCCGATCTCGAGGTACTCCGCCTCGCTCGCCGCGCCGGTCGGAGAAGCGTTGGCGTACGAGATCTTGGGATGCGGCGTGAAGCCGGACGAATGACCGATGGGGATTCCAGATCGGCGGATCGCGCGCTCGAAGGCTCGAGCGAAGTCACGGTGGCTGGTGAAGCGCAGCCGGCCGCGCTTGGCGTAGCGCATACGCAGCTTCTGGACGATCGGAAGCTGTGGGTTGGGTGCCTCCGGATTGGGAGTTCCCTCGAGCGTCGTCACCCGACGAGACTACCCGCGCACTCGACGCGCAGAATGGGTCGGTGCCCACGCCCAGCCGCTCCGGACGCTGGCTGGTCGGCGTCGCGATCGTCCTTCTTGCGATCAACCTGCGTCCCGCTGTGGGAAGCATCGGAGTAGTCCTCGATGCCCTTCGCGGCGATCTGGGTATGTCGGTCACCGTCGCCGGACTCCTGACCACGCTGCCGGTGCTTTGTTTCGCTGCAGCCGGCATTGCGGCACACAGCGTGATCGCGAAGCTCGGACTGCACGTCACGACGGTGCTGGTGCTCGTACTCACCGTGGTCGGCGTTGCGGCGCGTTCGCTCGTTGACTCCCCCGAGCTGTTCCTGTTCTTCTCCGTGGTGGCGCTGTCTGGATGCGCGATCGGCAACATCCTCCTTCCGCCCCTCGCCAAGCGGCACTTCCCGGATCACATCGTCGGGATCAGCGCCGCATACGGTGCCGCGTTGATGGGTGGCGGTGCGGTCTCTTCGGTCTCGACGGTTCCGCTCTCGTCGGCGCTCGGCGACTGGCGCTGGGGCACTGCCGCATGGGCCGTTCCCGCGCTGATCGCACTCCTGTTGTGGCTCCCCTATCTGCGGGAGTCGGTTCACGTCGACCCGCTTGCCGAAGCGCGCTTCAAGCTGCGAGAGCTTGCCCGGTCTCCCCTTGCCTGGGCCATGGCGCTGCTCTTTGGCGTGCAGTCAGCCCAGGCGTACGCGCAGTTCGGATGGATGCCGGCGATCCTCGTCGATGCGGGCCTCAGCGACTCATACGCGGGAGCCATGGTCGGACTGCTGGGTGCGGTCGGTGTGCCGCTGACCCTGTCGCTGCCGTATTTGATGCGCCGCGTCGGCGATCGCGCCTGGCTGCCATGGGCCTTCTCGGCCGTCACGGTGCTGGGCTGGCTGGGTCTGATGCTGTGGCCCGAGCAGGCACCGTGGCTCTGGGCGATCCTGCTGGGGCTCGGAGGTGGCGCGTTCACCTGGACGCTGACGATGATCGGGCGGCGGTCCCGTACGGCTGGCGGTACGGCGGCACTGTCGTCGTTCGTGCAGGGAACTGGTTATGCGATCTCGGCGATTGGGCCGTTCGGCACCGGACTGCTCCACGACCTCACAGATGATTGGTATGCGTCGATCTCGATGATGATGGTGCTGGCTGCGCTCATCGCAGTGTTCGGTTCGATCGTTGCGCGTCCGGCGTACGTCGAAGACACCCTGCGGACATAGAAGAACTCCCCTCCTCTACCTGAACTTCAGTGGTTGGAGGGGAGCTCCTTTGGCCCCATCAAACGGCCGGGTGTGCAACCGCGCGGGTGGCGCGTGCCTGACGGGCGATGTGTGCCATCAGTGCGAGACGGTCGCCATTGAACTTCTCGGCTGCGACCCGCTCTGCGGCGACGCGGCGACGCTCGGCATTGGTGACGAGCTCACGCTCACGGTTGTGGATCTCCTGCTGTGCGATGTATTCGGTGATCATGTCGATTCCCTTTCAGAGGACTTGCTGACATGACCTACATTCGTCGCTGAGTTAGAGGCCACACATCGGACATGTGCCCTAACTTCTGTTCGGTCCTACCTCAGAAGTACGTCTGAGGTACCTCACTCAGACGCCAATGTCTTAGGCGGGCGAGGTCGGGGCGTGGGCGCGACAGAACTCGCGTATGGCCTCGTTGACGTGCTCGGGACGCTCCAGGTTGCTCAGATGACCTGCGCGCTCAATCACAACAAGCTTCGAGTCCGGGATCGATTCGTCGAAGCGGCGGGCAATCGCGAGTGGCGAGCGGACATCCGACTCCCCCCAAATCAGCAGCGTAGGCACCCCGATCTGAGGAAGCACGTCGGACAGGTCTGCCTCGGCCATGATGTCGAGTTCCTGCTGCAGGGTGGCCAAACGGACGTCCGCGGCGATCGTGGCAAGAAGAGTCACGAAGCTCCGGGGAGGTTCCCCGGCGAAGAGCCCCGGAAACGTGTGGTCGAATTGCTCGGGTGGCGCGCCGAGCATCTTGCGGACGCCCTCGACTCGCGCTCGCACCTCGTCGGCAGGCAGAGAGCCTTTCCAGCCGGCGTAGGTGTCGATCAAGATCAAAGTTGCGGCAAGCTCAGGATGGCGACGGTAGAGCTCAAGCACCACCGTTCCACCCCACGACTGGCCAACGATGTGCGAGGGTCCAAGTTCGAGCGCTTCAAGCAACGCTGCAAGGCCATCTGCAAAGGCCGCCAAGGTGAATCCGTCAGGAAGGTCGCCGGATCGACCAGAACCCGGCTCGTCCCAGGCAACCACGGTGAACTCGTCAGCCAAACCGGCAAACTGCGGTTGCCAGATTCGGCCGTCCTCGGCTGCGCCATGGACGAAGACCACGGGTGGCCCTTCGCCGACCAACTCGTAGGCGATCTCGAGCCCGCCCACTTCGAGAATTTCCACCATTGCAACGTACTTGGCCGAGCCGACCGCGGGAGCACTTTCAGCTAGCCGACCCGTCCGGGAAGCTCAAACCACAGACAGCGGCAGGAGCGTCTTGCCGGTGGGGCCGATCTGGATCTCGGTGTCCATCTGCGGGCAGACGCCGCAGTCGAAGCACGGGGTCCAGCGGCAGTCCTCGACCTCGAGGGCGCCATCGGGGTTGAGGGAGTCCTGCCAGTCCTCCCACAGCCAGTCACGGTCGAGTCCGGCGTCGAGGTGATCCCAAGGGAGCACTTCGGCGTACTCGCGCTCACGGACGGTGTACCAGTCGAGATCGATCGGCTCGTCCGCCAGGACTTCGGCAGTCTGGGTGGCCCAGCGGTCGTACGAGAAGTGCTCGCTCCAGCCGTCGAAGCGGCCGCCATCGCGCCATACGGCCTCGATGATCTTGCCGACGCGACGGTCGCCTCTGGACAGCAGTCCCTCGATGATTCCGGGCTTGCCGTCGTGATAGCGGAAGCCGATCGCCTTTCCGTACTTGCGATCAGCGCGCACCTCATCGCGGAGCTTCTTGAGGCGCTCGTCAGTCGTCTCGTGATCGAGCTGGCTGGCCCACTGGAACGGCGTGTGTGGCTTGGGCACGAACCCACCGATCGACACGGTGCAGCGGATGTCGTTGCGGCCCGAGACCTCGCGTCCGGTCTGGATCACGCGCTTGGCGAGCTCGCCGATCTGCATCACGTCTTCGTCAGTCTCGGTCGGGAGGCCGCACATGAAATAGAGCTTCACCTGGCGCCAGCCGTGCGAGTACGCAGCGGCAACCGTACGGATCAGGTCTTCCTCGGTCACCATCTTGTTGATGACCTTGCGAAGACGCTCGCTGCCACCCTCGGGCGCAAAGGTCAGGCCCGAACGGCGACCGTTGCGGCTGAACTCGTTGGCGAGCGTGATGTTGAAGGCGTCGACGCGGGTCGACGGCAGGGACAGCGAGGTGTTGGTGCCTTCGTAGCGGTCGCCGAGCTGCTTGGCGACCTCACCGATCTCGGTGTGGTCGGCGCTCGACAGCGACAGCAGGCCGACCTCTTCGAAGCCGGTCTTCTCGAGTCCGTTCTGCACCATGGCGCCGATGCCCTCGATCGACCGCTCGCGTACAGGCCGCGTGATCATGCCGGCCTGGCAGAAGCGGCAACCACGCGTACAGCCGCGGAATATCTCAACACTGAAGCGCTCGTGGACCGTCTCGGCGAGCGGGACCAACGGGTTCTTGGGGTACGGCCACGAGTCAAGGTCCATCAGCGTGTGCTTGGCAATGCGCCACGGCACACCGGGGCGGTTGGGCACCACCCGCTGGATGCGACCGTCGGGCAGGTAGGTGACGTCGTAGAACTTGGGGACGTAGACGCCGCCGGACTTGGCAAGACGCATCAGCACCTCGTCGCGACCGCCGGGGCGACCTTCGTCCTTCCACTCGCGGACGACCTCGCTGATGGCGAGAACGATCTCCTCGCCGTCGCCGAGAACGGCCGCGTCGAGGAAGTCGGCGATCGGCTCGGGGTTGAATGCCGAGTGGCCACCGGCCAGCACAATCGGGTCGTCATCGCCGCGGTCAACCGCGTGCAGCGGGATGCCGGCCAGATCGAGAGCCGTGAGCATGTTGGTGTAGCCGAGCTCGGTCGAGAACGAGAGCCCAAGCAGGTCGAACGCCTTGACGGGGCGGTGAGCATCAACCGTGAACTGCGGGATGTCGTTGTCGCGCATGACCTTCTCCATGTCGGAGAACACCGCGTACGTCCGCTCGGCCAGGATCCAATCACGCTCGTTGAGGACTTCGTAGAGAATCTGCACGCCCTGGTTGGGCAGGCCGACCTCGTACGCGTCGGGGTACATCAGCGCCCAGCGCACCTTGGCTGAATCCCAGGGCTTGGTTGTCGCGTTGAGCTCGCCGCCGACGTACTGGATCGGCTTGCCGACGGACGGCAGCAACGGCTCCAGGCGGGGGAAGAGCGACTCGACGGACATGGCATCAAGGGTAACTGGCATCGCCGCCTAGGATTTCCGGTGTGGCCCGTCGATCTCGCACCAAGCGTCCGTTCTCGATCCAGTACGTCCCGGTCGCGACCGACGGTGGCCCCGACCAGGTCCTGACGGTCGAGAACCATACCGACGTATCGGTGCTTCCGACGCTGGCGTTCACGACCCGCGACATCTGGGGCCGCGAGCTGCCCAACGTCACGACCCAGACGGTGCACGGCTCACACCGAGGCGGACCCCTTCTGCTCGCCGGTGGCACGCTGCGCGACATCCTGCGGTTCGACGGTCCCGGCGCCCGCGACGTACGCGTCGTCGATGTGACGCTCGCCGACGTCGAGGAGATCGATCATCCAGTGCTTGAGTCCGACATCCGCAGTGTCATGATCGATCTCGACCAGAAGGCCACGGACGTGCCGGAGGATTTTTGGGGCATCGGGCTGGTCAACCCCAACCCGTTCGGCGTCACGGTCCGCATCTCACTGCTCGAGTTCGAAGAGCGCGAACGTGACTACCCACGCCAGGTGGTGGACGTCGCGACGCTGGAAGAGGACGTCGACCTGGCTTCGGTCTCCAACCACGTGATCTGGCTGCCGGAGGACGTGCGCGGCCAGTTCCACGAGGTCAGCCATCACCTGCGGCGCCCGACCTATACCTAGCTGTTGATCGCCCAGTTGAAGGGTGGCGCATCATTGCCGCGGGCGACGGTGATGCGAATCCACAGCGACATGGTCATCTCGACAGCGGCAGCCGTGTCGATGCCACCGAGGTCGATCATCTGCTCATCGCGCCAACCCATCCGGGAAAGCACCTCACGCGTACGGTCCTTGGCGCCGGCATCGTCGCCGCTCAGGAACACCACGTGATCGCCCGGGACGATCGACGGATCGGCCATCACGGTGCAGTTCATCGTGTTGAGCGACTTCACGACGTGCAGGTCAGGGAATGCCGCCTGGATGCGCTGGCCCAACGAGTCGTCGGCTGATGCCAGTGGCTTGGGGAATCCGCCTTCGACCGGCTCGAGCTCATTGGAGACGTCGATCAGCGTCTTGCCAGCGAGAGGTCCGGCGCTCTCCAGCGCAGCGAGCGTGTGACTCCCGTTCGTCGCATTGATGATGACGTCGGCGTGCGCAGCGGCGTCAGCGAACGAGCCAGTCTTCACACCAAGCGCATCGAAAGGCTGGAGGCTCTCGGAATCGGCTGACCGAGCGCCGACCATGACATCGACGCCGAGCTCGGCCAACCGGGCCGCGAGCGTACGTCCGACGATGCCGGTGCCCAGTACGCCGATGGAGGTCATGACAGCTCGGGGAACCAGAGAGCGATTTCGCGGGCCGCCGACTCCTCGGAGTCAGACGCGTGGACGACGTTCTCGCGGTTGGAGAGCGAAAGATCGCCGCGAATCGTGCCCGGAGCGGCTTGGCGGCCATCCGTGGCGCCGTTGAGCAGGCGTACGACGGCGATCGCTTCGTCACCCTCCAGCACGAGCGAGACGAGCGGGCCGGAGACGGCGAACTCGCGCAGAGGCGGGTACCACGGCTGCTCGGTGTGCTCGGCGTAGTGCGCGTCAGCCTGGGCTGCGTCGATCGAGCGGTGCTCCATCGCGACGATGGTGAGTCCCTTGGCCTCGAAGCGGGACAGGACTTCACCCACCAGACCGCGGCGTACGGCATCGGGCTTGATCAGGACAAGAGTGCGTTGAGCCATGCCGCGAGCCTATCCACCCTCGGCTTCAGCGGCCCATCGCGCCTTGTCTGCCTCGATCTTGCGGCCCAGGAGGAACGCTCCCAGCCACAGTGCGGCGAACATCGCCCCGACGAAGAACATCACGGGTATGAGGAAGCCAAGGCAGATCACGGCGACCTGGATGAGGTGGCCGACGATGTAGGCCTTGGGACGACGGAGCGCACCGGCCGTGAGCAGGCACAGCGCAGCCAGACCGAGACCGAGGGTCAGCGCCAGCGGCGTCGACACATCCTCGACCGAGATCATCACCGGCACCGCCAGGGCAAGGATGATCGCCTCGAGCGACAGCATCGCCGCGCACATCCCTCTCATGAGCAGAGTCCTCTCATGAGCAGAGTCCTCTCATGAGATGGCTCCGCCTAACAGCGTGCGTGCCTCACCGACGGTGACCACGGAACCGGTGACGAGTACGCCACCGCTGCCAATGGCGTCGTCATAGCCCTCGGCCGCGTCCGCCATCAGCACGGCGCGCTCCAAGGCATCGTCGAGTCGGGCCACCACGGTGACGCGCTCAGCACCGAAGATGTCCTCGGCGATCTCGGCCAGATCCATCGCCGACATCGACCGCGGGGTGCTGTTCTGCGTGCAGACGATCTCGGCCATCACGGGCTCGAAGATCCGCAGCATCTCCTCGACGTCCTTGTCAGCCATCACGCCGACGACGCCGATGAGCGGGCTGAACGAGAACGCGTCCTGCACCGCTTCGACGGTCGCGCGGGCCCCATGCGGGTTGTGGGCGGCGTCGAGCAGCACCGTGGGGCTCCGGCGTACGACCTCGAGCCGGCCGGGGGACGTGACCTGCGCAAACGCATCACGTACGAGCTCTTCGTCAAGCTGCTTGCTGCCCGTGAACGCCTCGACCGCTGCCAGCGCGTACGCGGCGTTGTGCGCCTGATGCGCGCCGTGCAGCGGCAGGAAGATGTCGGTGTATTGAGCGCTGACGCCTTGCAGCGAGACCTGCTGACCGCCGAGAGCCGTCGCTCGACTGGTGACACCGAAGTCGTTGCCTTCATGGAGCGCAATCGCGCCGACGTCGAGAACTTGCCGCATCAGCACGTCGAGCACGTCCTGCTCCTGCTGGGCGATCACAGCGTGTGATCTGGCCTTGATGATGCCGGCCTTCTCAACGGCGATGATCTCGGGACGATCGCCGAGGTAGCTGGCGTGATCGACGCCGATCGGGGTGATCACGGCGACCTGTCCATCGGCGACGTTCGTCGCGTCCCACGATCCGCCCATGCCGACCTCGATCACGGCTGCATCGACGGGTGCGTCGGCAAAGGCAGCAAACGCCATCGCGACCATCATCTCGAAGTACGACAGCGGGTGCGCCGATGATTCGTCGACGATCTGCGCGTACGCGGCGACATCTGCGAATGCGTCGACGAACAGCTGCTCCGACAGCGGTTCACCGTCGAGCACGATCCGCTCGGTCATCGACTGCAGGTGAGGGCTCGTGAACCGGCCGGTTCGCAGGTCGAGCGCACGCAACAGCGTGTCGATCATCCGGCTCGTCGAGGTCTTGCCGTTCGTACCCGTCAGATGGATGACGGGATAGGCGTGCTCGGGGTCGCCCAGCAGCCTGCACAGCGCTGCGATGCGATCAAGGGAAGGTTCGAGTCGGGTCTCGGGCCAGCGACCAAGGAGTGCCCGCTCGACCTCGGCGTACGTGGGTGTCATTGCCGCCAAGTATCGCATCGCTCAGGGGAGGTCTCAGGGTCGACACCGATGGCGTTTCTGTCGGTCAGATCCGGCATGATGAGACCACCGAAATCACGACCAACCTTCGCTCGCCATCGAGGAGCTTTGACATGCAGCGCAACTTCGCCGGGTGGGTCACCCACCACTGGACCAAATGGGTCATTCTGGCCCTTTCGCTCGGACTCATCATGGTCATGGGATCGCTGGGCTCCAAGCTCACCAGCGTCCAGGAGAACGACATCAGCTCGTGGCTTCCTGGCAGTGCTGAGTCGACCAAGGTGATCAACAAGTCGGCTGAGTTCTCAGATCCCGACGCGATCCCCGCAGTCGTCCTCTACGTCAACGAGGGGGGCATCACCCCCGCCGACCTCGCCAAGGCCACCGCTGACGCCGAGGCGTTCAAGTCCGTCGAGTCAGTCACAGATGCCGTCGTCGGACCGATTCCGTCAGAAGACGGCAAGGCTCTTCAGGTCGTCCCGACGCTGCTCCTCGGAGACGACGGCTGGGACAAGCTTCCTGACCTGATGGATGACATCGGCGACATCGCCAAGAAGGACACCGGCGATCTCGAGGTCAGCCTCGCAGGACCGGCTGCTCTCGGCGCGGACCAGTCCAAGGCGTTTGAGGGTATCGACGGTGTGCTGCTGCTCTCAGCAGTCGCGATCGTGTTCATCATCCTGCTGATCACCTACCGCAGCCTCCAGCTCGCCATCCTGTTCCTGATCTGTGGCGTGGCAGCCGTGGGCGTGGCGCAAGGTTTCGTCTACCTGTTGGCGAAGTACGCCGATCTGACGGTCAACGGGCAGAGCGCAGGCATTCTGAGCGTCCTTGTGCTCGGTGCGGGAGTCGACTACGCCCTCTTGCTTGTGGCCCGCTATCGCGAAGAGCTGCACAACTACGAGGATCGCCACGAGGCCATGGCTCACGCGCTGCACCGTGCGGCTCCGGCCATCCTCGCGAGTGGTGCGACCGTGATCATCGGCCTGTTGTGCCTGATGTTTGCCCAGATGAATTCGACGGCCGGCCTCGGACCAGTCGGAGCTGCGGGCATTGCCTGTGCGCTCTTGATCATGATGGTCACGCTGCCCGCGCTGCTCGTCATCGTCGGTCGTTGGATCTTCTGGCCGTTCGTACCGCGCTTCGGTGACCCGATCAAGGCCGAGAAGGGCATTTGGGCCAGGACCGGCCAGCGCATCGCCAAGCGCCCTCGCGCGGTCTGGGTGACCACGACTGTGATCCTCATTGGACTCGGTTTCGGCATCACGCAGCTCGGTGCCAATGGGCTCAGCAACGAGGACAGCTTCACCAAAGAGCAACCGTCGATCGTCGCCGAGGCAAAGCTCGCCGAGCACTTCCCAGGCGGTGCCGGCAGCCCGGTCGCAGCAGTGGCCAACACCGCGCAGGCGCCTGCGGTCCTCAAGGCACTGCAGGGCGTCGAGGGTCTCGATCAGAAGTCAGTCGTCGAGAAGGGCGCGGCCGGAGGCACCACCTACTTCGAGGCGACGCTCATCTCCGCGCCGGACTCGCAGGACGCGTTCGACACCATCGATCGTGCACGAGATGCTGCCCACGCCGTCGACGGCGCCGATGCGCTCGTGGGCGGATACACCGCGGTCAACAAGGACGTGCAAGAAGCCTCTGCCGAGGACAACTTGCTGATCATCCCGATCATCCTTGTCGTGGTGCTTCTGGTGCTCGCCATACTGCTGCGATCGATCGCTGCCCCGGTGATCCTGCTGTTGACGGTCGTGGTGTCCTTCGCCGCAGCGCTCGGCATCAGCGGACTGGTATTCAAGTACGTCTTCGGGTTCGAAGGCGCTGACTCGTCACTGCCGTTGTTCGTCTTCGTGTTCCTGGTGGCGCTCGGAATCGACTACAACATCTTCCTGATGACGAGAGTCCGCGAGGAGGCGTTGAAGTTCGGCACCCGTCGAGGCGCCCTGATCGGACTTGCGGCGACAGGCGGCGTCATCACGTCGGCAGGATTTGTGCTCGCCGGTACGTTCGCAGCGCTCGCAACGCTGCCGATCGTGTTCCTCGCCGAGCTCGGATTTGCCGTCGCGATCGGCGTGCTCCTCGACACGATCATCGTTCGATCGGTTCTGGTCACGGCGCTCAACCTCGACATCGGCAAGAAGATCTGGTGGCCGAGCAAGCTCGCCCACAAGGACGATGTGCCCGAGGGAACAGCCGGCGACGACCTGATCGAGTCCAAGGTCAAGGTCTAAGACAGTCAAGGCGTCGCGGGTCACTCAGGTGGCCCGCGACGCCGCCGCCTAGACTTGCCTGTTGTGACCACGGTTCAAAAGAAGACGCAGACCTCGCCGTTGGGCGTTCCCGAGAAGCCCGTCCTCGAAGGTCTGGAAGCCGCGTGGACCGCTCGCTGGGCTGAGCAGGGCACCTACACCTTCGACCGCACCAAGACACGCGACGAAGTGTTCTCGATCGACACTCCCCCGCCGACCGTCTCGGGATCGCTGCATGTCGGACACGTGTTCTCCTACACGCACACCGACCTGATCGCGCGCTACCAGCGCATGCGTGGCAAGGAAGTCTTCTACCCCATGGGTTGGGACGACAACGGCCTGCCGACCGAGCGCCGCGTCCAGAACTACTTCGGCGTGCGCTGCGATCCGTCACTCCCCTACGAGCCCGACTACACGCCTCCTGCTGAGCCGGATCCCAAGCGCCAGGTGCCCGTCAGCCGACAGAACTTCATCGAGCTCTGCAACCAGCTCGTGATCGAGGACGAAAAGGTCTTCGAGCAGCTGTGGCGCACCCTCGGCCTCAGCGTCGACTGGAAGCAGACCTACACGACGATCGGCGACGAGTCCCGTACCGTCGCCCAACGCGCATTCCTGCGCAACGTCGCACGTGGCGAGGCGTACCAGCAGGATGCCCCGACGCTCTGGGACGTCACCGACCAGACGGCCGTCGCGCAGGCTGAGCTGGAGGCTCGCGAGTACCCCGGCGCCTACCATCGCGTCGCCTTCCACGGCGAGAATGCACCCGTCTTCATCGAGACCACCCGGCCCGAGCTGCTCGCGGCCTGCGTTGCCCTGATCGCCCACCCCGAGGACGATCGCTACAAGGCGCTGTTCGGCACCACCGTGCGCTCCCCCTTGTATGACGTCGAGATCCCGGTTGTCGCACACCCGGCCGCTGAGATGGACAAGGGCGCAGGCATTGCGATGTGCTGCACGTTCGGCGATCTGACCGACGTCATCTGGTGGCGTGAGCTGCAGCTCCCCAACCGAACCATCATCGGCCGCGACGGACGGATCCTCGCCGACGCTGGCGACTGGATCACCGACACACAGGGCAAGGGGCGCTACGCCGAGATCGTCGGCAAGACAACCTTCACTGCTCGTGAGCTCACCGTCGCCGCCCTCCGCGAGACCGGAGATCTGGACGGCGAGCCCAAGCCCACCCAGCGCATGGCCAACTTCTACGAGCGCGGCGACAAGCCGCTCGAGATTGTCTCGACCCGCCAGTGGTACATCACCAACGGCGGCCGCGACGCAGACCTGCGCCAGGCATTGGTTGCCCGCGGCGACGAGATCAACTGGGTCCCCAAATACATGCAGTCACGGCTGACCAATTGGATCGACGGACTCAACGGTGACTGGCTCGTCTCGCGTCAGCGGTTCTTCGGCGTCGCGTTCCCGGTCTGGTACCGCCTCGACGCCAACGGTGAGCCCGACTATGACTCGCCGATCCTCGCCGATGAGTCATCGCTGCCTGTCGACCCAGCAGCTCAGGCGCCTCCCGGCTTCGAGGAGTCACAGCGCGGCGAGGCCGGTGGATTCATCGCCGATCCCGACGTCCTCGACACTTGGGCAACGTCCTCCCTGTCGCCGCAGATCGCCTGCGGCTGGGAGAGCGACAACGACCTGTTCGAGCGCACCTTCCCGATGGACATGCGCCCGCAGGCCCACGACATCATCCGCACCTGGCTGTTCTCGACCGTGGTCCGCTCACACCTCGAGCACGGCGTGGCACCGTGGCGCAACGCCGCGATCTCTGGATTCGTCGTCGACCCCGACCGCAAGAAGATGAGCAAGTCCAAGGGCAATGTCGTGGTGCCCGACGAGATCATCAGCAACTACGGCGCCGACGCCGTACGTTGGCGCGCTGCTGGCGCCCGACCCGGCACTGACTCGCCGTTCGACGAGACTCAGATGAAAGTCGGCCGCCGCCTGGCCATGAAGGTGCTCAACGCGAGCAAATTCGTCCTGGCTCCTGAGGAGCAGTACGGGCTCGGCGCCGACGCTGCCTACCTTGATGCTTCGCTGGTGACCGAGCCGCTGGACCAGGCCATGCTCCAGCGCCTCCGGCTCGTCGTCGACGAGGCCACGGCCCGCTTCGAG
>JBBSJW010000041.1:0-25622 GCA_038256885.1 Propionibacteriales bacterium | reverse complement strand
CGTGTCCCAGTTGGCCGCTTCGAGGCGATGCGTCTGCACGGCGAGCCTCGTACCGTCAGGGGCCTGCTCACCTCTCCGGTACTTCCCGGTGAGCAACCCATACGCCAGCGGGAAGTACGGCAGGATGCCTACGCCCAGCTCAAGGCAAGCCGGTACGAGCTCAGTCTCAGCGGTGCGGTTGTAGAGCGAGTACTCGTTCTGCGCGGTGACGAACGATGCGTACCCCTTGGTCTTTGACACCCAGTCCGCGTCCACCGCCTGCCAGGCCTGCAGGTTGGAGCTGCCGATCGCGCGAACCTTGCCCTCCACGACGAGCTCGTTGAGCGCGCCGAGGGTCTCCTCGATCGGGGTCCGGGGATCCGGCGTGTGCAGCTGGTAGAGATCGATGCGGTCGGTGCCGAGTCGCTTGAGGCTCGCCTCGATCGCTGTCCTGAGGTAGGCCGCGCTGCCGCGGCGACCCTTGTCGTCGCCGTTGCGGCCCTGGAGATCCATGCCGAACTTCGTGGCAACGACCACCTCGTCGCGACGGCCCTTCAGCGCGTTGCCGAGCAGCACTTCGCTCTCCCCATACACATCGGCGGTGTCGAAGAAGTTCACGCCGTGCTCGAAGCAGGCATCCACGACGGCGGTGGTCTGTTCCTGGTCGATGCGGGTGCCGAACGCATTGCAGCCGACGCCGACGGTCGAGACCAAGATGCCGCTGGAGCCGAGAGTACGAGTCATGGCTTCAGCGTAGGCAGCGGCTGGCTGCCATACGCTGACGCCCATGACCTCGATGCCGCCTCCCCCGCCGCCGCACCACAATCCGGCTGCTCCCTATGGCGTGCACCCAGTCACGGGCGTTCCGTACTCCGACAAGAACCAGCTCGTCGCAGGGCTGCTCCAGATCCTCATTCCGCTGGGCATTGGGCGCATGTACATGGGTGACACCAAGACCGGCATCAGTCAGCTCGTCGTCACCCTGGCGACCTGCGGCATCGGTGCCATCTGGCCATTCATCGACGGCATCCTGATTCTCGTCGGCGACCCCGTGGATCAGCATGGGCGCCCGCTGCGTAGCTGACCGTCCACAGGCGGAAATTCGCTACTGACAAGGCGCGCAGGCTTCGGTAGGTTTTTCGCATTCGATTCGGGGGGATCATGCTGAGACTGGTCGTTGCGACATCACTGTTGGTCCTGGTTGCCGGGTGCACTGACCCCGAGCCCAAGGAACCCAAGCCCACAACCTCCGCCACGCCGACCGCAACAGCGCCGACCATGCCAGCGCAGGCGAAGGAGAACACCCCAGAAGGTGCCTCCGCCTTCGTCGCCCACTACATCGACGTCTTTAACTACGCCGCGAGCACCGGCGATGTCGAGGAGCTCTCCCAGCTGTCGTCCCCCCGATGTGACGGGTGCCAGAACTACATCAACCTCTATCGCGATACCTACGTAGATGGAGGATTCTTCAAAGACTCGGCCTGGAAGCTCGGTGACCTCGATGTCACGTTTGGCAAAGGCAGAGTCCTAGTCTTCGGATCCGTGACTTCCCCACCAGGCACGTACGCCGAACGTAGTTCTGCGACCCCTCAGCCAGGCAATCCAGAGGATTCTGACCTGACATTCATCCTCACCATGAAGTCTGGCACTTGGACTCTTGACACTCTCGAATTGCAGGCCGCGTCGTGATCCGCGGAGCGACGGTTCTCCTCATGAGCCTGCTTTGCATCGGGCTCAATGGGCCCAGCTTCGCCGGCGTTGATGTGAAACCCAAAGATGCAAAGGTTCAACTCCACGCTGGCCGGGAGGTCCCCCGTAGCCAGCAAACAGTTGACCGGGTGTTCGGCACGGAATCCAAGCCGAAGCCTCGGCCGCGGATGGATTGTCGAGTCGATCCCACCATTGGTCGGTACGGATGCCGGGTCTACGTGCCAGCGGATCCTGACGATCCTGAGTTGACCGAGGGTGCGATCCTGCGGGCGGTGCGAGAGATTGGGCTGCCCAGCCTTGAGGTGCAGATCCAGCCCGGGACCTCGACGCTGGTGAACGTGCCGACGATCTTCTACGCCGAGCCGGAAGCGTTCAACCGCAGCGTGACCCTGTTGGGCTTTGACGTCGACCTGATCGCATCGCCGATCCGATACCGCTGGCTCCACGGTGACGGCACGGCAGCGACGACTTCCAAGCCCGGCAGGCCCTACCCATCGACAGATGTGACCTACCGTTACCGACAACCCGCCGAGGCCATCAGTCCGCGCGTCGACGTGACATACCGGGTGCGATACCGCGTCGACGGCGGCTCATGGAACACGATCGACCAGACCCTTCTCGCGTCCGGTCCGACCGCCGAGCTCGAGGTCAAGGAAGCCGTACCCGTCCTCACCCACCCGTGACCCAATCCCCATTGACACAGCCGAGTGGGAGTATGGACGCATGCGAATCGCTGAACACATCGTTGAGCTCATCGGCAATACCCCGCTGGTCAAGCTCACGTCCGTCACCACTGCAGGATCTGCCACGGTGGCCGCCAAGATCGAATACCTCAACCCCGGAGGCAGCGCCAAGGACCGCATCGCGGTCAAGATGGTCGACGCTGCTGAAGCCGCAGGCCTGCTCAAACCAGGCGGAACCATCGTCGAACCTACATCCGGCAACACCGGTGTCGGCCTCGCGCTCGTCGCCCAGCAGCGCGGCTACAAGTGCATCTTCGTGTGCCCAGACAAGGTCAGCGGAGACAAGGTCAACACGATGAAGGCATACGGGGCCGACGTCGTGGTCTGCCCGACCGCCGTACCGCCTGAGCACCCCGACAGCTACTACAACGTCTCCGACCGCCTCGTCCGCGAGACCGAGGGTGCCTGGAAGCCCGATCAGTACTCCAACCCGGCTGGCCCCGAAAGCCACTACGAGACGACCGGACCCGAGATCTGGGCCGACACCGACGGCAAGGTGACCCACTTCGTCGCCGGCGTCGGAACCGGCGGCACCATCACCGGCGTAGGTCGCTACCTCAAGGAAATGAACCCGGACATCAAGGTGATCGGCGCCGACCCCGAGGGCTCGGTCTACTCCGGCGGTACGGGTCGCCCCTACCTCGTCGAGGGCGTCGGTGAGGACTTCTGGCCGAGCGCATACGACCCCTCGATCCCCGACGAGATCATCGCCGTCTCCGATGCCGACTCGTTCGACATGACTCGTCGCCTCGCACGCGAAGAGGGCCTCCTCGTCGGCGGCTCCTGCGGTATGGCCGTCGTGGCAGCCCTGCAGGTCGCCAAGAAGGCTGGACCTGACGCGATCGTCGTCGTGCTTCTCCCCGACGGCGGGCGTGGCTACCTCTCCAAGGTCTTCAACGACGACTGGATGGCGTCCTACGGTTTCCTCCGCGAGCCCCTCGACGGCCACATCCACGAGATCACCGTCGGCGACCTCCTCCGCAGCAAGACAGGCGGCATGCCGGCGCTGGTTCACACGCACCCGTCGGAGACGATCCGCGACGCGATCGAGATCCTGCGTGAGTACAACGTCTCGCAGATGCCTGTCGTCGGCCCCGAGCCGCCGGTCGTGATCGGTGAGGTTGCGGGCAGCGTCAACGAGCGCGCACTCATCAGTGCCGTGTTCGAGGGCCGTGCGCATCTCACCGACGCCGTCTCCGAGCACATGGAGCCACCGTTGCCGCTCCTCGGCTCTGGCGAGAGCCTGGACGACGCCCTCAAGGCGCTCAGCGAGAGCGACGCCGTCATGGTCGTCGAAGACGGCAAGCCGCTCGGCGTACTCACTCGGCACGACCTGCTCGGCGTGCACGTATGACCACCCCACAGATCCGCGTCCGCGGCGCGCTGGTCACATCAGCACACACCCATCACCGGACACGGATCAGTGGGGACCCCGGATGAGCGAGCGCAAGAGCAAAGCAGACGAGGGCACCACCCAGGGCTTTGCGACCCGGGCGATTCACGCCGGATACGAGCCCAACGCCGAGAATGGCGCGGTCAACGTGCCGATCTATGCGAGCTCGACGTTCCAACAGGATGGCGTCGGCAATATGCGGTCGGGCTACGAGTACGCACGCACCGGCAACCCCACACGTACGGCACTCGAGGGCAACCTCGCTGCACTGGAGGGCGGTTCGTACGGGCGTGCGTTCAGTTCCGGTATGGCAGCCACCGACTGTGCCCTGCGTTCGATGCTGCGTCCCGGTGATCATCTGGTGATCCCCAATGATGCGTACGGCGGGACATTCCGGCTGATCGACAAGGTCTTCAGCCAGTGGGGACTGACCTACACACCGGCAGCGGTCAACGACCTCGACGCGATCAAGGCGGCCGTCACCCCGGCGACCAAAGCGATCTGGATCGAGACACCGACCAACCCGCTGCTCAACGTTGGCGACATCGCGGCGATCTCGGAGATCGCGCACGGCGCCACGGCCAAGCTCGTCGTCGACAACACGTTCGCGTCGCCCTACCTCCAGCAGCCGATCGCACTCGGTGCGGACGTCGTGCTGCACTCGACGACGAAGTACATCGGCGGGCACTCAGATGTGGTCGGCGGCGTGCTGGTCACCGACGACGAAGAGCTTGACGCGGCATTCGCATTCCTGCAGAACGGTGCCGGTGGAGTGCCCGGACCGTTCGACGCGTACCTGACCCTCCGTGGAGCCAAGACGCTCGCCGTACGCATGGACAAGCACTGTGACAACGCTGAGGCGATCGTCGACATGCTCGTCGGTCACCCGGCGATCGACTCGGTCCTCTACCCGGGACTGGACGGCCATCCGGGACACGAGGTCGCCACGAAGCAGATGTCCCGCTTCGGCGGCATGATCTCCGTACGCCTCAAGGGCGGCAAGCAGGCTGCCCTCGACATGTGTGCGCGCGCCGAGCTGTTCACGCTCGCCGAGAGCCTCGGGGGTATCGAGTCATTGATCGAGCACCCCGGCGCCATGACGCATGCGTCTACCGCAGGATCACTGCTCGAGGTGCCTGACGACCTCGTGCGCCTCTCAGTGGGCATCGAAGACATCGCCGACTTGATCGGCGACCTCGAGCAAGCACTCCGCTGAGGCGCATCGGGTTCCTCGCCTGGGCCCTTCAACCGCTCTACGTCGTCCTCGAGGTTGTCGTCGGGCTACAGGCCTCCCGCGACTACTCGTTCGCCAACTCGACGATCAGCGATCTCGGCAACACCTCCTGCCGCACGATCCGCGGCGACGTCCTGTGCTCACCGTGGCATGACGTCATGAACCTCGGCTTCATCTGGTTCGGCCTGACCCTGGCGCTGGGCGCGTTCCTGTTCGGCTCGCAGATCCTGCCGGGACGGATCGGCACAGCGGCTGTCGCGATCTGGTGCACCTCCGGACTCGGCTCGATCGGCGTGGGTCTGGTTCCGGTCAACGAGAACGGTGGACTACACAGCCTGGTTGCGCTGCCGGTCTTCCTAGCCCAACCCACCGCCCTGCTGCTCACCGCCGTGAGCCTGTGGGCAGCACGTCCCGCCCTCGCTCTGCTCACCCTCGGCGTTGCGGGCCTCTCGTCCGCTGGAGTGATCGGCTTCGCAGTGATTCTCTTGGTCGACGGATCCGCCGCGCTCGGTGGCCTCGAGCGACTGGCACTGTGGCCCGGCTACGTCTGGGTCGGTGTTATAGCGGCAGTCACTCGGACGCTGGTACGCAGAGCACCGGCCGTGAAGACAAATGCAGCAGCTTGTGCGGCGTCGAGCCGAGCATCGCGCCCTTGATCGGGCTCTCGCCCCAGCTGCCGACGACGATCACGCGAGCGTCGTGCTTGTCTGCGGCCTGAAGGATCGCCTGAGCCGGTTTGGCGTCGATGATCTCAACCGTTGTGGGCACCCCGGCCTCGTCAGCGGCTTCGACCGCGTGGCCGAGAGCCGTACGGCCGAGCTCCTGGAGAGCTGCGGCGTGTGACTTGTACTCTTCGCCCACACCTCCAGGTGCACCAGCGCCGTAGACCAGCACCAGCGGCTCGCCGAACGCCGCAGCCACCTCGATCGCGGCGTTGAGGGCGCGAGCTGCGCCAGGCGACTCGTCATAGCCGAGGACGACAGACATCTCAGGACTCCTTGCCGTGGACGACATCAGGATTGGCAACACCGGGACGCTCGTCCCAGAACTTGGGAGCGACGATGCGCCAGTACGTCATGATCAGGATGCCAGTCAGGGCGATGCCGATCGCGATCACCAGCGGCGGGCCGAGTCCGAACCATGAGACTCCGCTGTAGGAGTTCTCGGGCTCGGCTAGATCGCCGATTGCCTTGTAGAGCAGCCATATGAGGAGTCCCGAGCCGATCAGCGGGCCGATTCCGATGAGGAAGAAGTTGCGGACACTCTCGGTCAGGTGGTGGCGGTAGTAGACGGCGCAGGCAATGCCTGTGAGCGCGTAGTAGAACGCAATCAGCAACGACAGCGCAGACAGCGAGTCGAACAACGCGTTCTCGCTGATCTGGTTGACGATCACGTACCAGGCGATCGCGATGGCTGCGACGGCCCAGGTGCTGACATCAGGGGTCCTGAACCGTGGATGGATGTGGCCCAGCTGGCTGGGCATCGCCTTACGACGGGCCATCGACAGCGCCGTACGCGACGCCGGGAGGATCGTCGTCTGTGTAGATGCGATGGCGGAAGTGGCTACCGCGAAGAAGACGATCCAGTCCCAGTTGCCGAGCACCTCGGTGGCCAGCAGCGGGAAAATGAACTCCTCCTCGTCCGCGTTGTCAGCCAGGAATTTGGGTCCGGCATAGGCGACGACAGCGAATGCGACGCCAACGTAGGTGACCAGCAAGATGACGGTCGACCAGAGCCCAGCACGACCGGGGGCCGATGCCGAGTCCTCCGTCTCCTCAGTGAGGTTGACCGCAGACTCCCAGCCCCAATAGGCGAAGACACCGAGCAACAGCCCAGCCGTGAGCGCGTTGCCGCCCTCGGTGAACGGGTTGAGCCACTCGAAGGCGGGCTTGACCGAGTCGAGCGAGCTGTCGTCTGCGTAGACCCGATAGAGAGCCACTGCGGCGAACACCAGCAGGAAGATCACCTGCAGGATCGCGAGGACGTTCTGCAACTTGGCCGATCCCTCGGTGCCTGCCACGCAGATGGCCGTCATCACGATGATGAGGAGCACGGCGAGCGACTGGCGTATGAGCGCGTCGTCAGCCTGCTCATCGAGGCCGAAGCCGCGTAGTCCGAAGCCCACGCCCACGTCGGCGAGCGACCCAATCACGAGGACACCCGTCATGGTGATGGCCCAGCCGCCGAGCCACCCGGCCCACGGCCCCATCGCGCGGGTGACCCACGAGAACGTGGTGCCGCAGTCCTGGTCGACCTTGTTGAGGTAGTAGAACGCCGACGCGATCAACAGCATCGGCACGAAGGACGCCAGCAGGACACCCGGGGCGTGCACGCCGACCAGCGCAACGATCGCGCCGATGACAGCCGCAATCGAGTAGGCGGGCGAGGTCGCATTGAGCCCGATCACCAGCGCGTCAACGAAGCCGATCGCTCCAGCCTTGAGTCCCTCTTCGGGCTTGTCGTCCAGCTGTGACATCTCGTGCCTTTCGCCTCGTCGTACGCACATAGAACCGTGAATCCGGCGCGACGTCTAGCAATCAGGCAGGAATCCGTCGTTAACCGGCGTCTTCTTCATCGATCGCGACGGCAATCGAAATCTGCTCGAAATCGATCTCGGGCCGCTCGACGTCCTCGAGCACCGAGAACTCAGCCGCCGTGAGACGCCGCGGATCGGCTTCGATCTGCTTGACCTCGCCCAGCATCTTGGCGTCGTCGATCGCGTCGAGCCGGCGTGCGGTGACCAGCACCCGACTCTCCAACGTGCCGGCGAACTCGTTGTAGGACCGGACGGTGGTCTCGATCGAGCGGCCAAGCTTCGACACGTGGTCAGACAGCTTGCCGAGGCGCTTGTAGAGCTCGCGACCGAGGTCGACCAGCTCCTGGGCGTTGTCGGCAAGGTCTTCCTGCTTCCATGTCAGCGCGACGGTCTTGAGCGTCGCCCAGAGGTTGACCGGCGTGGCGAGGACGATGCCGCGACCAAAGGCGTACTCCAGCAGGGTCGGGTCGGCCTCGAGGGCGGTGTTGAGGATCGCCTCGCTGGGGATGAAGGCGATCGTGAATTCGGGGCTGACCGGCAGTCCAGTCCAATATTCCTTGCCGGCGAGCGCGTCTACGTGGCCGCGTACCTGCTTGGCATGCTGCGCCTGGAACGACTTGCGCTCAGCCTCGCTGCAGTCCTCACGGAACGAGTCGATGAACGCGCTGAACGGCACCTTGGAGTCGATGGCGACCTGCTTGCGGCCGGGCAGCTTGATGACCATGTCAGGGCGGCGGGCACCCGTGTCAGCTGTGATCGACTCCTGCATCGAGTAGTCGATGCGGTTGAGCAGACCCGCGGACTCGACGAGCGTCTTGAGCTGGAGCTCACCGTAGGCGCCGCGTACGGAGTTGTTGCGCAATGCCGCCGAGAGCGTCTCGGCAGCCATCTTGGACTGCTCTGCGCTCTGGCGGGTGGCGCGGATCTGGGCGGCGAGGTCTCCGTGCTGCTCGCTGCGCTGCTTCTCGAGGTCGAGCACCTTCTGCTGCATGTCCTTGAGCTGCTCGGCAACCGGAGCAAGCTTTTGCAGAACCTTGCTCTCGGTCTGCTCGGTCGCAGCGCGCTTCTCGGCGTCCTTGCGGTGGCGCTCGACCATCTCGTTGTACTGCGCCTTCGCTGCATCCAGCTGCTCACGCAGGCCGGCTGCGGTGGCCCGGGTCTCTGCAAGGTCCTGCTCGATCTGGGCACGGAGCGCGCTCTCTTGGTGCCGGAGCTCGGCGAGCATGGTGGCATGCCGGGCCTCGAGCACCGCGGGCTCGCTGCCCTGCGCCGGGGCGCGACCGAGGAGCCAGCCGACGACCAGACCGACCAGAACACCGCATACGAGGACCACAATCAGTTCCATGTCGCCAGTGTGACAACTGTGACCGACACAATCGCGTAGGCAGGCCGCACACGACCACACCCATGGCTGCCAGACTCCCTGCATGGCCTCCGTGATGCTGCTCCTCGCGCACCCCCGATCCGGGAGCTACTGCCACGCGATCGCCGCGCGCATCGCCGAACGGCTGGTCACGCTGGGACACGAGGTTCGCTCGCACGACCTGTATGCGGAGTTGTTCGACCCGTTGGTGCCCGCGTACGAGTCGCACACCACGGGCAAGAAGGTGGAGTCCGCCGTCGCCCAAGAGGACGATCCACTGATCGCCCTCCACCGCGAGGAGCTGCGCCAGGCCGAGGCCCTCATCGCAGTGCATCCCAACTGGTGGGGCATGCCGCCAGCGATCATGACCGGCTGGATCGACCGGATCGTCGTCCCCGGCGTTGCCTATCGCCTGGCCGAGGCAACCGGCCATCCCGAGCCGCTCGCGCCGATCGCGAACCTCTTTGTCGTCAACACGTCTGACACGACCGATGAGCGTGAACGAGACCTGTATGGCGACCCGCTCGCCTCGATCTGGGGCCGGTGCGTCGCGCCCTACCTCGGGGGTCCTCGGGTGACCCGTAAGGTCTTGCGCCCGGTGACCGACGCGAGCGACGAACAGCGTGCCGTGTGGCTCGATGACGTCGACTCGCTGGTCAGCGAGACATTCGGGCCGGCCCTCTAGGCTGGCGGGCATGTCCAAACGTCGCGGCCTGCTGGGAGATGTCTCTTGGCTCCAGCTCATTACGAGTGTTCTGGCAGCCGTCACCGCCGCCTGGATCGCCTCGCGTCTGGGCGTGGCCGGCACGCTGATCGGCGCTGCGCTGGGCAGCTTCGTCGTCACGATCAGCTCGGCGTTCTACGGGCGCACGCTCGACCACACCCGCACGCTGCTGATTCAGACGGAGTCCGGCACGGTCATCGAGAGGCAGGTGGAAGAGGGCGAAGTACGCGAGGCGCTCGACGAAGCCGCTGATGTCGACTCGGCCGCCCGCGGTGCGCGATTCGTCGACGAGAAGCCCCGCCTGCACTGGAAGACGATCATCGTCACCGCCATCGTCGTGCTGTCGTTGGCGCTCGCGGCGATCTCGACCTACGAGCTGATCTCCGGCCGAACGCTCGACGGCGATCGGGGCACGACGATCGGCGACACGTTCGGTGGCAACCGCGACAAGCCGAAGCCGGCGCCCACGCCGTCGGAGACCGCGACGACGACTGTCCCGACCACCCCGGCGCCCACGGAAACGACGACGACACCCACCCCGACGCCGATCACGGACACGCCGACACCCACCCCCACCGAGACGACGGAATGAACTGCCCTCCCCCGCTGTTTCAGCAATCACACAACCGCGAGAGGAGCGAACCATGACGATCTACATGACCCCCAACATCTCCGACGAGCAGATCGAGCAGATGGACGTGTTCGACGCCTTCCGCAAGGGCGAGGAGCTCCTGGACTCGGGATTCCCGCGTGACGCCGTACGCGTGCTGCGCAAGGTCGTTGCTGCCGAGCCAACCAATGGTTCGGCGTGGGAGCTGATCGGTCGGGCGCACTTCGCCGCAGCGCAGCTGGTGGCCGCTGAGCAGGCATTCCGCCGGCTCATCGAACTCGACCCGACGTACGCCTGGGCCCAGACGGCGCTCGGCCTCTCGCTCGACCGCCAGAGCCGTCACGACGAGGGCACCGTGCACCACCGACTCGCCACTGCGATGGGCATGCCGGAGCGCGGTACGACTCGCGTCCAGCTCGTCGACCAACCGGTTGGCTGACCCCTGGACACCACGTGGGCGGCAGCGGTAGTCGCGCTAGCGCTGACGGTCGCTCCGCCCGCGTGGCGGTTCACCCGCCACCTCGTGACCCTGGTCCACGAAGCCGGACACGCGGTGGTCGCAGTGCTGACGGGCCGACGCCTCAATGCGATCCGCCTGCATACCGACACCTCGGGCCTGACGCTCTCCACCGGCAAGCCGCGGGGTCCAGGCATGATGGCGACGGCTGCGGCGGGATATCTTGCGCCGGCCGCACTCGGACTCGGATCCGTCGCTCTCATACGCGCCGACGAGACCGCCATCGCGCTGTACGCCGGTCTCGCCGTGCTCGCGCTCATGCTCGTGTTCATCCGCAACTGGTTCGGCCTGCTCGTCGTGACCATCTCCGGAGCGGTCGTCGCGGCACTGGTCTGGAGGGCCGATCAACGAGTGCAGGACTTCGCCGCGTTGACGTTCGCCTGGTTCCTGCTGATCGCCGCACCGCGGACGGTCCTCGATCTGTGGTCGCACCGCCGTCGCAGCCGGACCCGTACGAGTGACGCCGACATCCTGGCGCGGCTGACCCACGTCCCCGCCGCCGTCTGGAACCTCCTGCTCCTGCTGTTGACCGGCGGCGCGCTCGGCGCTGCAGTCTGGCTGGTTGGATAGGGACCGTGTTCACGGTCGGCAAGCAGCTCGAAGGCGCTCTCGGACGTACCGGCACGATCACCACTCCGCACGGCGAGATCCGTACGCCGGCGTTCATACCGGTGGGCACCCGCGCGACCGTGAAGTCGGTGCTTCCGGAGACCATGGCCGACCTTGGCGCCCAGGCGCTGCTCGCGAACGCCTATCACCTCTACCTGCAGCCGGGCGCTGACATCGTCGACGAGGCGGGCGGCCTCGGCACGTTCATGAACTGGCCCGGCCCGACGTTCACCGACTCCGGCGGGTTCCAGGTGCTTTCGCTCGGCGCGGGGTTCAAGAAGACCCTGTCGATGGATGCCACCGGTGTCGAGGCCGATGACGTCATCGCTCCGGGCAAGGACCGCCTCGCGAAGGTCGACGACGACGGCGTGACATTCAAGTCGCATGTCGACGGCACGATGCACCGCTTCACCCCCGAGGTATCGATGCAGATCCAGCACCAGCTCGGCGCCGACATCATGTTCGCGTTCGACGAGCTGACGACGCTGATGAACACCCGTGGCTACCAGGAAGAATCGATCGTCCGTACGCAGGCGTGGGCTGAGCGCTGCGTCAGCGAGCACCAGCGGCTCACCGAGGAGCGCAAGGGCAAGCCCTTGCAGGCGCTGTTCGGCGTGGTGCAGGGTGCCCAGCACGAGGACCTGCGTCGTACAGCTGCTCGCGGCCTCGTCTCCCTCGACTTCGACGGCTACGGCATTGGTGGCGCGATCGAGAAGGAACGACTCGGAACGATCGTCGGCTGGGTCAACGAGGAATTGCCCGTCGACAAGCCCCGCCATCTCCTGGGCATTGGCGAGCCAGATGACTTGTTCACCGGCGTCGAAAACGGCTGCGACACGTTCGACTGCGTCGCTGCGTCACGGGTTGCTCGCTCAGGCCGCGTCTACACCGTGACCGGGCACTTCAGCGTCACCTCAGCGGCCAACCGACGCGACTTCACGCCGATCGACGCCGAGTGCGACTGCTACACGTGTAGCAACTACACACGCGCCTACCTGCATCACCTGTTCAAGACCCGCGAGATGATCGGTGCCACGCTCGCGACGATCCACAACGAGCGCTTCATCGTCAGGCTCGTCGATCAGATGCGCGCAGCCATCGACGACGGCTCGTTCAAGGACTTCAAAGCCGATTGGATGGCTCGGTTCTACGCCTAACCCCTCTCGCTGGTTGAGTAGGAGGCCGCCCGCGGCCGATGTATCGAAACCTCGCGCGATGAGCTCCCAACGCGAGCCATCGACCGCACGAGGTTTCGATACGTCCTCGTTCCGCCCCCTCGGCTACTCAACCGCCGAGTTGTTCCAGTAGGTCTCTTCGCGGTCTTTGAGGACACGGATCACGAGCATCGTCAGCGGCATGACCAGGATCTCGACGGCGCACTTGAAGATGAAGCCGACGACGAAGTAGTTGACGAAGTCGCCGCCCGTCGAGATGCCGATCGCCGATGCGGCGATGGCGCAGAAGATGAACGTGTCGGCCGCTTCGCCAACTCCTGTCGATCCGGCGAGCCGACGCCACAGGCCAGGCTCTGCCGATCGCGCCTTCATGCGTACGAGCACGTAGGAGTTGAGGAACTGACCCACGACGTACGCGATCAGGGATGCGGCGACGATCTGAACGCCCGACCAGACGACGCTCTCGAACGCTTCCTGGTTCTCGTAGAACGAGGCGCTCGGCAGCTGGATGACGATCAGGAACGTCACGAACGCCATGATCGCCGTGCCGAATCCGACGATGATCGCGCGCCGAGCCGCCTTCAGCCCGTACACCTCGGAGATGACGTCGCCGATGATGTATGCCAGCGGAAACAGCACGGCGCCGCCGTCGGAGAACAGCGGGATGATCTGGACCGGCCCGAGCGACACGTCGCCGGAGAAGAACTCCGTGCCTTTGGTGGCCGCGATGTTGGAGACGACGAGCACGACGCAGAAGACCGCGAGCAGGACGTCGAAGTATGACGATCCGCGCGATGCATAGTGGATCTCGGTCTCAGGTTTTGGTGAGGTTGCCTGTGAACTCATGGGCACATCCTGCCAGTCACCCCCGTTCTGGAAGAATCAAGACATGAGCGAGCGCAGCGAGCGAATCATGAGCGCAGTCCGCCTATGTGCCTCATGCGCGCACGGAGCGAAGCGAGCCCTCGTATGACGAGCTCACTCACAAACCTGGCTGAGCGAGTACGCGTATGAGAAACATGCCCACCCGCACCGACGTGCTTGTCGTCGGTGCCGGACCCGCAGGCGCGGCGGCCGCGGCGTGGACCGCGCGCCTGGGCATGGAGACCGTTCTCGCCGACGCGGCGACGTTCCCCCGCGACAAGACCTGCGGCGACGGACTCACCCCACGCGCGATCGCCGAGATGGAGCGGCTCGGACTCGGAGAGTGGGTGCGCAGCCACGGCACCAACCGCGGACTACGTGCTGCCGGCTTCGGCCAGGAGCTGCTGCTCCCCTGGCCCGGGGGCTCCTTGCCCGACTACGGCTCGGCCGTTCCGCGTACGGAGCTCGACGACAAGATCTTCCGCGTCGCCATCGATGCCGGCGCCACCCCGCTCGAAGGCGCTCGCGCTGTCGACGCCGAACGCGACGCCAGCGGCAAGGTCATCTCGGTGACGTTTCAATTCGGCAAGGACAAGACTCCTCACACGATCGCTTGTGACCGACTGATCGTCGCCGACGGCGTACGGTCGCCGCTCGGGCGCGTCCTCGGTCGTGAGTGGCATCGCGAGACCGCATACGGAGTCGCTGGCCGCTCGTACGTGAAGTCCGGACGCAGCGACGACCCCTGGATCTCTTCACACCTCGAGCTGCGCGGCGAGGACAACGAGCTGCTGCCTGGATACGGCTGGATCTTCCCGTTGTCCGATGGCGAGGTCAACCTCGGAGTCGGTGCTCTCGCGACCTCCAAAAGGCCTGCTGACCTGCAGATACGTCCATTGATGGAGTACTACGCAACCCTCCGTCGTGAGGAATGGGACCTCAGCGGCGAGCTTCGTATGCCGACGAGCGCGCTGCTGCCAATGGGCGGTGCTGTGTCAGGAGTGGCCGGACCCAACTGGATCCTCATCGGCGATGCCGCCGGCTGCGTCAACCCGCTGAACGGCGAGGGCATCGACTACGGCATGGAGACGGGGCGCGTGGGCGCCGAGCTGATGGCCGCCCAGACCGATCTCCAGGACGCCTGGCCCGCGCTGCTCACCCACCACTACGGCGAGGCGTTCTCGATCGCCCGCCGCCTCGCCGGCCTCATCACCGTGCCGCGACTCCTCCCGACTGCTGGCCCGCTCGGCATGCGTTCGCACACGCTGATGACGTTCGCCCTGCGCGTGATGGGCAACTTCGTCACCGACGAGGACCACGACTTCACCGCACGCTTGTGGCGCTGGGCCGGTCGCCAATCCGTCCGCCTCGACGACCGTCCTCCCTTCACCTCGTGAGCGAGCGCCAGCGAGCTCACCATGAGGCTGCAATCACGGCGTCGGCTCCGTATCTTTGCTCCTCCACGGAGGTGTCGCCGTGACCAGGCCCCGGTATGACCTCAAGCTGCTGCTCGACGTCGCCATCGAGGAGTTCACCAAGCGCGGCTACGACGGCACCAGCATCGAGCACCTCTCGGCCGCGACTGGCCTGTCCAAGTCGTCGCTCTATCACCACGTCGAGGGCAAGGAGCACATCCTGCGCCTCGGCCTCGAGCGGGCAGTCACTCCCCTGCTTGGCCTTCTCGACGAGCCGGAGGCCCGCGAGGGCAAGGCAATCGATCGACTGACATACGTGTTGCGGCGCCAGATCGCGATCCTCGCCGATCAGCTCGCCGCCGTGACGCTGCTTCTCCGAGTACGCGGCAACACCGAGACGGAGCGCTGGGCGCTTGAGCAGCGACGTACGTTCGACGCGTTCGTCGCCGATCTCGTACGCGCTGGCGTTGCCGAAGGCGACCTGCGCGGAGACCTCGATCCGGCTGTCGTCGCCCGACTGCTCTCAGGCACGGTCAACTCACTCACCGAGTGGTACCGGCCCGGCCACGGCTCCCTCAGCGCCGACGCGCTCGCCGACACGATGCTTTCCTCGAGCCTCGCGGGCCTTCGCTCCTGAGGTTCCGCGAGATTCCCAGCTGACGGGGTTTCGATACGTCGGCCGCGGGCGGCCTCCTACTCAACCACCGAGATGGTGACTTTTCTCGGTGGTTGAGTAGCCCGAGGAACGAGGGCGTATCGAAACCTCGTGAGCCAACGAACTCGCCGCCGCTGCGCTTGCTCTGACCCTCCTCAGGGGTGATGATGGAAACCGAACGATCATTCGGTTTTTGGAGGACATATGCACGACGAGCTCGGCGATCCTGAGTTCCTTGCACTGCTCGACAACGAGGGCCGCATCGAGCCGCGTGACGCGATGCCCGACGCGTACCGCAAGACCCTGATCCGGCAGATCGCCCAGCACGCACACTCGGAGATCATCGGCATGCAGCCCGAGGGCAACTGGATCACCCGCGCACCGAGCCTGCATCGCAAGGCGATCCTGCTGGCCAAGGTGCAGGACGAAGCCGGTCACGGCCTCTACCTGTACGCCGCCGCCGAGACTCTCGGCATCGACCGCAGCGAGCTCCTCGAAGCGCTGCACGAGGGCCGCCAGAAGTATTCCTCGATCTTCAACTACCCCACCAAGAGCTGGGCTGACATTGGCGCGATCGGCTGGCTGGTCGACGGTGCCGCGATCGTCAACCAGGTGCCGCTGTGCCGCTGCTCGTACGGCCCGTACGCGCGCGCGATGGTCCGCATCTGCAAGGAGGAGTCGTTTCACCAGCGCCAAGGCTTCGATCTGCTCCTCACTCTCAGCAACGGCACTGCCGCACAGCACGCGATGGCGCAGGACGCCGTCAATCGCTGGTGGTGGCCGAGTCTGATGATGTTCGGACCGCCCGACGTCGAGTCGCCCAACTCCGCGCGCTCCACTCGCTGGGGCATCAAGCGGTTCAGCAACGACGAGCTGCGCCAGCGCTTCGTCGACATCGCCGTACCTCAGTCCGAGGCTCTCGGCCTCACGCTTCCCGACCCTGACCTGCGCTGGAACGCCGAGACCGAACACTGGGACTTCGGTGAGATCGACTTCTCCGAGCTGTACGACGTCATTGCCGGCCGCTGGCCAAAAGGAAAGTCACTGTGCAACGACGAGCGCATGGCGCGCCGCACCACAGCGCACGACGACGGCGAATGGGTACGCGAGGCTGCCATGGCGTACGCCGCCAAGCAGAAGGAGAAGGCAGCATGAGCGGCCTTCCCCTCTGGGAAGTCTTCGTACGTCCGAAGCGCGGCGTCTCGCACGTACACGCCGGAAGCCTGCACGCTTCCGACGCAGAGACTGCCCTGCGCAATGCCCGTGACGTCTACACCCGCCGCGGCGAGGGCGTCTCGATCTGGGTCGTTCCTGCCTCCGAGGTCACCGCGAGCAGCCCGGACGAGAAGGAAGCCTGGTTCGACCCCGCTGCCGACAAGATCTATCGCCACCCCACGTTCTACGACGTGCCTGACGGGGTTGAGCACCTGTGATTCTCGACCTCGCCGACGACGCGCTGATCCTGTCTCACCGCTGCAGCGAGTGGCTGACCCGCTCGCCGGAGATCGAGCTCGACATTGCCTTCGGCAACATCGGCCTCGACCTGCTCGGTCAGGCTCGCAGCCTGTACGCGCTGGTCGGCGACGAGGACCAGCTCGCCTATCACCGCGACTCCCACGAGTGGCGCAGCTGCACTCTCGTCGAGCTGCCCAACGGCGACTTCGCGTTCTCGATGATGCGGCTGCTGGCGTTCGCCACGTACGAGTGCGCACTGTTCAACACTGATCCTGGGAGGGACGACGTCCGTGCGATCTACGTCAAAGCCATCAAGGAGGCGACGTACCATTTCGAGCACGCCGAAGCCTGGGTCCTGCGCCTCGGCGACGGCACCGACGTCTCGCACGAGCGCATGCAGCACGCCGCCGACACCGTGTGGCCGCTGATCACCGAGCTCTGCTCTGCGAAGCCCGCAATCGAAGCGGGCGTCCGCGCGACCCTGGCCGAGGTCCTCGCCACCGCAACACTCACGGTGCCGACAGCAACAGCCAGCACCCGCCGTCGTGAGCGCACTCCGCATCTCACAGACCTCCTCCACGAGATGCAGGCACTGGCCCGAGAGCACGAGGGCGCAACATGGTGACACTCGCTGATGCACGCATGCGCATCGAAGCCGTCGTCGATCCCGAGCTGCCGTTCGTGACGATCGCCGAGCTCGGAATCCTCCGCGGCGTCGCGGTCGACGGGGATCGCGTCAACGTCACGATCACTCCGACCTACTCCGGCTGCCCGGCGATGTCGGCGATCGAGGAAGACATCCGCGCTGCGATGGACGGCATCGAGGTCAGCATCGAGACCGTCCTCTCCCCTGCGTGGACCACGGACTGGATGACCACAGCTGGCAAGACCAAGCTCCGCTCTGCCGGCATCGCCCCGCCCACCCATCTCACCGGCGCGGTCCCGCTCATCCTGTCCGTGCGTTGCCCACAGTGCGGATCGACCCGTACGAGCGAGCTGTCGCGCTTCGGGTCCACGAGCTGCAAGGCGCTGTGGCGCTGCGATGACTGCCTCGAACCGTTCGACTCGTTCAAGGTGCTCTGATGTTCCACGCCCTGCGCGTCGCCGCGATCGAGGAGCTCACCTCCGACTCCGTCGCCATCACCCTCGACGTGCCGGACGATCTCCAGGATGAGTTCGCCTTCGAGCCGGGCCAGCACGTGATCATCGGTCTTGAAGGACTCGAGCGACGTACGTACTCGCTTTGCTCGGCTCCGGGCTCCGGCCGCTGGCAGATCGGCGTCAAACGCCTTCCCGGCGGCGCGTTCTCCGAGACCCGCCTCGCCACCCTGCAACCTGGCGACACGATCGACGTGATGGCGCCAGTCGGCTCGTTCGGCCCTCGCGCGCGAACCGATCACATCGGCCTCATCGCCGCCGGCAGCGGCATCACGCCGATCCTGTCGATCGCTCGCGCGGCGCTTGCCGCTGGTAGCGCCGTCACACTTCTGTACGCGAGTCGCAACGAGCAGGCAGTGATGTTCCTCGACGATCTCGCCGACCTCAAGGACAGCGACCCCGACACGTTCCACTTGATCCACGTGTTCAGTCGTCAACAGACCGAGTCGGAGCTGCTCTCGGGGCGGCTCGACGGCGATCGCCTCAAGCGCATACTTGGCGCACTGGTCGACCCCGACACTATCGACGACTGGTACCTCTGCGGTCCGTTCGACATGGTCACCGAGCTCTCATCGACGCTCGAGGCTGCCGGAGCGACCAGCGTGCACCGCGAGCTGTTCCACGTCGACGACGCTCCCCCGCCACCACGTCCTGCCGAGGCGTTCGTCGATGGCGGGCCTGCCGTCACTGCGACACTCGATGGCCGCACCAGCGCATACACGCTCACACCCGAGGACGACTCGGTGCTTGCCGGGCTGCTGCGCGTACGACCTGAGGCACCCTTCGCCTGCCGCGGAGGCGTCTGCGGCACCTGCCGAGCCAAGGTGTTGGACGGCGCGGTCGAGATGCGACACAACTACGCCCTTGAGCCCGATGAGCTCGAAGCTGGCTATGTGCTCACCTGCCAGAGCTGGCCGACTACGCCTGACGTGACGCTCTCGTACGAATAGCGAAAGGCCCGGCCGAAGCCGGGCCTTTCGTCGGTTGTGAGAGATCACGCCGCAGGCGGTGTGTCCGTCTTGCGCTCGGGCATTTTGTCACCCGAAGCCTTGAACAGCGTGAACGCGAAGTAGACCAGAGCCGCGACAGCAAGCCACAGGACGTAACCCGACCATCCGGGGCCGACGCTGACACCGTTGCCCCCACCGCCGATCGTCAACGGACGCAGCACCAACAGGAGCAGGCCGAGAGCGGCTGCACCGAACGCCGCGAGGTTCCACGGGATGCCGTCCGGCAGACTGTCGGCAGCGAACGCCTTGATCGCGATGATCGCGGTCGCAGCGATCACGAGCAGGATGCCAAGCGTTGCGTAGCTGTGCCAAGCGCTGATTCCATTCGAGAGGTCGATACCTCCCGTGAGCTTGGAGTCGTAGCTGACGCTGATGTAGGCGGAGAAGAACGACAGGATCGTCGCCACTCCACCAGCAATGAGAGCGCCCTGAACGTTCTTGTCGAGCGTCTTGAAATCTGCCGCCATGGTGATTTTCTCCCAACGATGAAGTTCTGACGCTTCGAATCTAGTCCTCAACAGCGCCCCCGGACAGTCATTTCACACGGTATTTACGCGGCGCGTCGCTGATACCGCATATTGATACGTGCGCGGTGTACGACAGAATCTCGGGCATGGACGCAGATGTGATTGTTGTTGGGGCCGGCCTTGCCGGGTTGGTTGCCACCGCGGAGCTCGTCGAAGCCGGTCGCAAGGTGATCCTGGTCGACCAGGAGGGCGAGCAGGGCATCGGCGGTCAGGCGTTCTGGTCGTTCGGCGGGTTGTTCTTCGTCGACTCCCCACAGCAGCGCCGAATGGGCATCAAGGACTCCGTCGAGCTCGCCATGCAGGACTGGATGGGCAGCGCCCAGTTCGATCGCGATGAGGACAAGTGGCCCCGCCAGTGGGCGGAGGCGTACGTCAACTTCGCCGCCGGCGAGAAGCGCTCGTGGCTCAAGGAACGCGGCCACAGCGTGTTCCCCGTAGTCGGCTGGGCCGAGCGCGGCGGCGCCCTCGCCGGCGGTCACGGCAACTCCGTCCCCCGCTTCCACATCACCTGGGGCACCGGCCCCGGTATCGTCGAGCCGTTCGAGAAGATCGTGCGCGAGGGCTACGCCAAGGGACTCGTGCAGTTCGCGTTCCGCCACCAGGTCGATGAGCTGATCGTCACGGGTGGCGCCGTCACAGGAGTTCGGGGCCAGGTCCTCGAGCCGACCGATGCCGAGCGAGCAGCACCCACATCTCGTGCGTCGATCGGCGAGTTCACGATGTCCGCCCAGGCCGTGATCGTCACGTCCGGCGGCATCGGCGGCAACCACGAGCTCGTACGCGAGAACTGGCCTGACCGCCTCGGCACCCCGCCGACGCACATGATCTCCGGCGTACCCGCGCACGTCGATGGCCGCATGCTCGGCATCGCCGAGAAGGCCGGCGCGAGTCACATCAACCGCGACCGTATGTGGCACTACGTCGAGGGCATTAAGAACTGGGACCCGATCTGGCCCATGCACGGCATTCGCATCCTCCCCGGGCCGTCGTCGATCTGGCTCGACGGTGCCGGTCAGCGCCTCCCGATCCCCGGCCTCCCCGGGTTCGACACGCTCGGCACCCTCAAGCTGCTGCGCCAGAGCGGCCATGACCACTCGTGGTTCGTGCTCAGCCAGGCGATCATCGAGAAGGAGTTCGCCCTCTCAGGTCAGGAGCAGAACCCCGACCTCACCGGCAAGAGCGTCAAGACGCTGGTCAAGGAGCGCCTGTCCAAGGGCGCGACGAGCCCGGTCGAGGCGTTCAAGGAGAAGGGCGAGGACTTCGTGGTCGCCGACACGATCGAAGCGCTCGTCGCGGGCATGAACACGCTGACGCCTGACTCCCCCGTCAGCCTCGACGACGTACGCCGTCAGGTCGAGGAGCGCGACCGTGAGCTCGACAACGACTTCACGAAGGACCTGCAGATCGCCGCGATGCGCCAAGCCCGTGGCTACCGCGGCGACAAGCTGATCCGTGTAGCGACGCCGCACAAGATCTTGGATCCCAAGAAGGGACCGCTGATCGCCGTACGTCTGCACGTGCTCACCCGCAAATCACTCGGCGGACTCGAGACCAACCTCGACTCGGCCGTGATCGGCACAGATGGCTCACCCGTCGACGGCCTGTATGCCGCGGGCGAGGTTGCCGGCTTCGGTGGCGGTGGCGTGCACGGCTACAACTCGCTGGAGGGCACATTCCTCGGCGGTTGCATCTTCAGCGGCCGCGCAGCAGGTCGAGCCGCCGCAACGCAGACCGCCTAGCCGCACCCACTCGGTGGTTGAGTACTACGCTCCAGTCATGACTGCTGTTGCGCTGATCTTCGCTGGCATTGCCGCCCTGCTGCATCTCCTATTCTTCAAGCTGGAGTCGATCGACTGGAAGAAGCCCAAGACGTGGAAGACGTTTGGGCTTGAGTCACAGGCTGACGCCGACACCACTGCGTCGCTGGCGTACAACCAGGGGTTCTACAACCTGTTCCTGGCGATCGGCGCGCTCACCGGCGTGGGACTCATCGCGTTCTGCGACACCAAGGACACGATCGGCTGGACGCTCATCGTGTTCGCCTGCGGCAGCATGTTCGCCGCCTCGCTGGTGCTGCTGTCGACCGGCAAGTCGTATGCCCGCGCCGCCGCGATCCAGGGCCTGCCAGCCCTCATTGCGGTTGTGGCAGCACTCGTCGCTGCGAACTAGCCAGCTGTTCTGCTGTCAGAGGCCCTGCATAGGGTTGCGACGTGCTACGAATCGCCACCGTCAACGTCAACGGCATCCGTGCTGCCTACAACAAGAACCGCGGACAGACGAGCGGGATGGCCGAGTGGCTCGTCGATCGCGACGCCGACATCGTGACCCTGCAGGAAGTACGTGCGCCTGACGAGATCGTTCGCGAGCTCACCGCTGAGGCTGGCTACCACGTGGTGCACACCGAAGCGGCTGCCAAGGGGCGTGCTGGTGTCGCGGTGCTGAGCCGCGCCGAGCCGACCGCCGTACGCACGGGCAACGGTGACGACTTCTTCGACGACTCGGGCCGCTGGATCGAGTCCGACATCCCACTTTCGGACGGATCCACGCTCACCGCGATCTCGGCCTACGCGCACTCCGGCGAAGCCGGCACCCCCCGCCAGCTGGAAAAGTACCGCTTCTTCGACCAGATGCACACCCGTCTGGAAGCCATCAGCGACTCCGGCAACCATGGGCTGCTGACCGGGGATCTCAATGTCGCCCACACCGAGCGCGACATCCGCAACTGGAAGGGCAACCTCAAGAAGGCTGGCTTCCTGCCCGAAGAGCGGGCCTATTTTGACCGGTTCTTCGACGAGCTCGGCTGGGTCGATGTGCACCGCAACCTCGCCGGTGATGTCGACGGGCCCTACACCTGGTGGTCCATGCGAGGCCAAGCGTTCGACACTGACACCGGCTGGCGCATCGACTACCAGATCGCGACGCCCAAGCTCGCCGCTGCCGCGCGTGCGGCTACTGTCGACCGGGCCATCAGCTGGGCCGAACGCTGGTCTGACCACGCTCCCCTCGTCATCGACTACGACCTCTGACCATGTCCGACTCCCTCGATCGTCGCCTCGGACTGGTTGGTTCGGCCGCGATCGGGATGAGCGCCATGATCGGCGCCGGTTTGTTCGTCGTCTTCCCTCCCGCAGTCGAGGCGGCTGGCGACGGCCTCCTTCTCGCTCTCGGCCTCGCCGCCATCATCGCCGCCTGCAACGCCTTCTCTTCCGCGCAGCTCGCCAGCCGCTACCCCGTCGCTGGCGGCACGTATGTCTTCGGGCGCGAACGGCTGGGCCCGTTCTGGGGCTACCTCGCCGGCTGGGCATTCGTCGCGGGCAAGCTCGCATCCTGCGCTGCGATGGCGTTCGCTGTCGGCACGTACGTCTGGCCCGAGCACGCCCGCACGCTCGCCCTCGCAACGGTCGTCGCCGTCATCGCGATCAATCTCCTCGGTGTCGAGAAGTCAGCATTCGCGGCGGTCGTGATCGTGAGCCTTGTCGTCGCCGTGGTGACACTGGCGGTGGTGCTGCTGTTTGCGGGGCCTCGCGCACCGGACACATCGGCGGGCCAAGCCAGCACCAGCGGAGTGCTGCAGGCGGCCGCGCTTCTGTTCTTCGCCTTCGCGGGCTATGCCCGACTGGCGACGCTCGGTGAGGAGGTACGCGACCCCGCTCGTACGATCCCTCGCGCGATCGCCACGTCGCTCGCCCTGGTCGTGACGCTGTACGCGGTCGTCGCGCTCGCTCTCACCCAAGCGCTCGGGTCAAGGGCGCTCGCTGACTCTGCGCGGCCACTCGTTGACGCGCTCGATGGCGTTGGGCGAAGCAACGTCGCACCGCTCATCCAGGTGGTGGCTGCCGTGGCAGCCGGCGGTGCCCTGTTGTCCCTCGCGCTGGGTGTCTCTCGAACGATGTTCGCGATGGCTCGAGACGGCCACCTGCCACGGGCGGTGACGCTGCTCAGCGGCTCATCGCGCGTACCTCGTGCCGCCGAGCTCTGCGCCGGTGCGTTGATCATCGCTCTGGTGTTGTTCGGTGATCTCGGCATGAGCATCGCGTTCTCGTCGTTCTGTGTGCTGCTCTACTACGCCATTGCCAATGCCGCGGCCTGGACACTGCCAACCGCGTGGCCACAGCGCGCCGTCGCCGCGATCGGCTTCGTCGGATGCATAGTGCTGGCGTTCAACCTCACAATGCCGACCATCGGTGCAGGTTGCACCGTGGTCGGCATAGGAGCAGTCATCTACTTCGTGCGTGTCACCCGCTGAGGAACCCCCCGATCCCCTCAGCGGGCGACACTCACCCAAGGGGGCCGCGCACCCCCTGATGCGCGGCCCCCGACCGTGGTGAAGGTCAGTTGGACCTGACCTTCATGCTTCGGACGTAGCGCTACTCGGAGACGCATACGCGAGTCCAAGCGAGGCCTCGAGTCCCAGGCCTACGAGGCCTGAGATCACACGCTTCACTGATTCCCCCTACTTACTTTTGATGCCAGACAGACGGTCGTCCGGCCGGTTAGTGAGCACGCCCTTGTGGGGTCTGCGGTGGCACCACGTGCCCAACTTAGGCAATTTTCAGGAATATCGGCAGTCTTGACTTAGGCCCGAACTAGTTATAACGAACTAGATTCTTGATAGTCCTCTACCTGTGAATGACTAGTCCTCGTGAGTCAGGTCATTCTTTCCACGGCGTGCGTATTTTGGGCGCCAAGGGAGGGAGACCCTATGAAGATTCGTAATGTTTTGTCCAGTTTGGCCTTGTCTGTTGGCCTCCTCGTAGCACTGCCGGGAACCGCCAATGCGGCCGCCTCCGACGACTACGAGGCGCTGGTGATCACCTACACCAACAAGTACCGAGCCATTTACGACCGGGTGCCGCTCAAGCCGGCGTCATGCGTCGACTACTACGCCGAGCGCCATGCAAAGTGGATGGCGGTCAACCAGACCATGAAGCACCAGAGCATGAGCAGGATCCTGTCCGCCTGCAACCTCAGCCGCGTGGGCGAGAACATCGCCTACGGCTATTCCACAGGTCAGGCCGTCGTGACCGCATGGATGAAGTCAACGGGTCACCGAGCCAACATCCTCAAGTCCAGCTATCGACAGATCGGCGTGGGTGCCTACCAGGACACCAGGGGTCGATGGTGGGTCTCACAGGTTTTCGGTAGGCGGGCCTAGCACTGTTACGGGCTCATGAAACCTTCGCCCAGATACCGGAAAACACTTGCTTTTGGCCCTGGGCGGTGCCCTAGGGTTGAACGCAGTTGCACGACGTTGGCCGTACGAGATGAGTCCTTTCGGGGTGTCTGTTCTTCTCAAGGTTGGATGTACGTCGCGACAGCCACTCGCGAAAGTCGGGGGTGGCAACTCGCCAAGAGGAGTAGGACATGGCAACAGGAACCGTCAAGTGGTTCAACGCTGACAAGGGCTTTGGATTCATTGCCCCCGACGACGGCAGCGAAGACGTATTCGCGCACTTCAGCGCGATCCAGTCGAGCGGCTATCGCTCGCTGAACGAGAACCAGAAGGTCGAATTCGACGTCGAGCAGGGTCAGAAGGGCCTGCAGGCAGCGAATATCCGTCCTCTCTGAACCTCAGAAAACGTAGAAATCCCCCGGAGCGTGCTCCGGGGGATTTCTACGTTCTTGGGGAAGCTGGCTCAGATGTGCCCGCCCTCGTCCCAGGCGTGCCGACCGAACTCTGCTGCCGTGGCGATGTAGCTCACGTCGCTGTTGGGGTGACCGCCAAGCGTCGTCAAGCGGTGCGCGGGGAAGCGCGTGGCTGCCTCGCGTACCTGTGCTGGGTCGATGTCTATCGAAGATTCATCCATAAAGCCGAGGTTATCCTCTTGTTCGAGGCGGCAAAACCCCTACTGATCGGTAGTTTCGTCACCTCGGTGGTTGAGTAGGTTTCGATACGCCACGTTGGTCCAGATATCTCGGTGGTTGAGTAGGAGGCCGCCCGCTGG
>JBBSJW010000040.1:0-26213 GCA_038256885.1 Propionibacteriales bacterium | reverse complement strand
GGAAATTCAGACGAGAGTTACGGTGGAACACGAGGACCTCCGGACGGTTGAAGACATAGACATCTCCACCGCACCCGGAGGTCTTCGCCACGTCAAGAGCCGAGCAGTGTCACTAACGTCCTGGCCGAGTACAGCTAGTCCTTGTTGGTCGAGGGTCCGAAGTCGCCGTACGGAGCGGAATCGCGCTCCCGTACGGCGTCTCGGAACCCGGCCTCGGCGGCTCGCTGCTGGAAGGCATAGCCCTCACGGGTGTGCCGCGAGATCCCGTCGAAGACGGTGCTGATCATCTGGCTGTTCTGCACGCCTTGAGCGAGCAGTGCTGAGTTGAGCGCGAGCTTGACCATCATCAGCTGGTTGAGCGGCATCGCGGCGATCCGCTGGACCAGGATCTCGGTGCGCTCGTCGAGCTGATCGGGTTCGGGCGCCTCGATGGCAAGACCCCATTCGGCGGCCTCGCGTCCGTTGAGGCAGTCGCCGGTGAGCAGGAGCCGCTTGGCCCGCTGGTCGCCGAGGCGGTGCGCCCACATACCGGCTGACGGCACACCCCAGACGCGAGTGGGCGGGTAGCCGATCTTGGCGTCAGCAGCGATCACGATCTGGTCGCAGTGCAGCGCGATGTCAGTGCCGCCGGCGACGCAGAAGCCGTGGATCTTGGCGACCGTTGGTTTGTTGGCGTGCAGCAGGCTGGCAAAGCCCTTGGTGAACCGGCTCATCATCGCGAAGTCGATCATCGGGTCCCAGGTGCCGTTGGGATCGTGGTTGGTCATCTGGACGACGGGGTCGAGCACTGTGCCCTCGGCGCCACTCGAGATGCCGACTCCGCCATCCATCAGGTTCTCGGCGGATGCGGCGAGGTCGTAGCCGCCGCAGAAGCCTTTGCCGCGCCCGCTCAGCACGATGACGTGGACGCGTGGGTCGAGGTCAGCGCGTTCGACGGCGTGAGCGAGCTCGACCGGGGTGTCGGGCGTGATCGAGTTGCCCTGATCGGGCCGGTTGAATGTGAGGCGCGCGACCCGTCCGTCGACTTCGTATGTCAGCGTGTTGTAGGCCGGGCCAACGTCGCTGGGTGCCGTGGCCTGCGCGTACGGGGATCCGTCGCCCTCAGTGGCAGGTCGTCTCCAGGCTGCTCCGTTGCCAGTCATGGGGGAAGGCTACCGAGGTCGATCGGCACGCACGGTCCGATTGCGGCCCAATTGTTTGGCCAGGTAAAGCGCCTCGTCGGCGGATGCGATCGACGTGTCGAGGTCGACGTCTGGGTGTGTCGCGGCGATCCCGAAACTGGCGGTCGGCATCGGGAAGTCCGCGTCGGCCAGCCTCAACCGCCCGCGGATCTGTGCGGCGACATGTTCAGCTCGCTCCAGATCTGTGCTTGGCAACAGGAGAATGAACTCGTCCCCGCCGTAGCGCCCGACCAGATCAGTTGATCGGACGATGCCCGAGCACGCGTCGGCGAAAGCCCGAAGGGCGCGGTCACCGGACGGATGTCCGTAGGTGTCGTTGACGTCTTTGAAGTTGTCGAGATCGGCGAGGATCAACGCGGACCGCCCCTTTGTGACCTGATGGCCTGCATGGCTCAGGAACTCCGACCGGTTGAGAAGACCTGTTAAGCCATCGGTGCCGGCACGTGCACGAAGCGCCTTGGTGGTTTCCTCGTTGCTGAGGATCGACATGCTGAACGAGACGACGACGAGGAACACCAGGCTGACCATCGTCGTCACCTGTGACCCGAAGACGGTCTTGAAGACCTGGCCATCTTGGCCGTCGATCATGAAGGTGACGAACCGACCTGCGTAGTACACACAGATGAAGGTGGCGGCGGCTGCGATCGAGGTGCGGATACGGGTCTGTGCTCGGTCGATCCGCCCGAGCTCGCGCGCGCTGAGTGCAAACATCGCGCTCATCATGGCGAGGAAGACGGCGCCGCCGCTCCACACATTGTTGGCTGGGTCGTCCGCGAACGACACGATCGCAGTCAGCGCGGGGGCGGGCAGGAGTATCCAGATCGGCGTGTGCGTCCCACTCAGCGACCGGGAAGCCGCCCAGGCGCATGCCGCGCCGAGCACGAGGAGGGTGTTGCCCGATGGGTTTGCCCAGAGCTGCTGGTCGGTGCCGTTGAGGACGAATGCTGCTGAGCCGACGAGGAAGAAGCTCAGGGAGATGCTCCACCAGCCGCTGTAGCCCGAGCGGGTGGTGCGATAGGTGACGAAGTAGAACAGCACCAGCATGGTGAAGGCGACCACGGCGAACGCCACGCGCAGTGTGGTCGTGTCCAGATCCATGCCGAGCCCCTCGCTCTTGGCGAGAGTGTTTCACGTGCGGAGGGTCACCCGCGTACGTTCAGCGCTTGGTAGACCCGCGCTCGAAGATCAGGTCGTACAGGAACACCGCGACAAACATGGCTTGGATCATCACGAGCAGAACCAGAATCAGCTGAGTCACGTGGCGCCCTCCGGTCTCGTTGTGGATGCTCCCACGAGGCTGGGCGAGCGTTCGGTTACGGTCGGCTGGCTATGGTGCCGAGCACCTCGCCCAGCTCCAGCCTCTCTCCGCTGTCCAAATGCGCAACCGCAGAGATGGTCACGGTGTCGCCGTCCTCGAGGAACGAGCGGGTCGTGCCGTCGGCCAGCGAGATCGGTTCAGTCCCGTTCCACGAGAGCTCGAGCAGTGATCCGCGTTGGTTGGTCTCGGGCCCGCTGATGGTGCCTGAGGCAAAGAGATCACCCGTACGAAGCGAGGCGCCGTTGACGGTCATGTGTGCCAACATCTGTGCGCCGGTCCAGTACATCGAGGCGAACGGCGGACGTGAAACCTCGATGCCATTGAGTGCGATGACGAACTCGAGGTCGAGTCCCCACGGCTCGTCCGTCTGGAGGTACGGCAGCGGCGTCGGTGTCTGGGCGGGTGGATCCACGCGGGCACCGTTCAGCGCGGCGAGCGGGATGATCCACGGCGAGATCGAGGTGGCGAACGACTTCCCGAGGAACGGACCGAGCGGCACGTACTCCCACGCTTGGATGTCGCGAGCTGACCAGTCGTTGACCAGGCAGATCCCGAAGACGTGCTGGTCGAACTCACCGATCGGAACCGGAGTGCCGAGCGCTGACGGGACACCGACGACGAATCCGAGTTCGGCTTCGATGTCGAGCTTGGTGCTCGGACCGAACGCGATCTCTCCATCAGGAGAGCGACGCTGGCCGGAGGGTCGAAGGATCGTGGTACCGGATGCGACGACCGTGCCGGCACGACCGTGATAGCCGATCGGCAGGTGCTTCCAGTTGGGGGTCAGCGCATCGCCGTCGGGCCGGAACATCGTGCCGACGTTGGTCGCATGGTGCTCAGACGCGTAGAAGTCGACATAGTCGGCAACCGTGAACGGCAGCACGAGCTCGCCAGCTCCATGCAAGAACTGAGTGTCTTGCAGGTTCGTGGTTGGTTCGTGCGCGAGAAGTGCTTCGCGTACGGCCTGCCAGGTGCCTGGTCCGTCGGCCATCAGGGCATCGAGCGAGCCGTTGGCAAACAGCGCCGCATGCTCAGGAACGATCGTCGACGCAGCGGCGGTCAGGTCGAGCACCTGGGTGCCGATTCCAACGCCGACGCGCCGCTTCCCGTTGAGGACAAAGGAGCAGTAGGGCAGGGTCGTGCGTCCGAAGTCCGTCACGCCGCCACCTCCGTTGAGGAGCAAAGATACGGACGGAGCGGCGTGATTGCTGCCTGATGGTGACCGCCCCCTACGCGCCGAAGAGCGCTGAGTGCATCAAGTGCAGGGCGTGGGGGGACCCCCAGCTGGCGCTCGGTCACGGGATCAGCTCGAGATCGCGCAGGTCGGTCAGGGGCTCATCGATGCTGCAGGTGCCGATGGACCGGAACAGTCGGCGTACGGCCTCGGGGTTCGAGACCTTGAGCGCTCCCGGGTCGCTCTCGAGCAGTGCCGGTACGGGGTCACTGCCGTCCATCGCGGCGTTGACCGCGGCGAGGATGTTGAGGAAGCCGTGGTCGCGCTCGGTGCGTACGGCGTGGTGCAGGCCGGCGGTCAGCTTGAACGCGAGGTCGTTCTCGACGCAGTGCTCGATGGCTCCGCCGAGCTGGCAGGCAGACGGAGTGTCGCGGGTGTCGGGCCCACCGCAGCGGAGCTTGAGCATCGCGCCCTCGGGTACGTCCAGCGACTCGTGCCACGTGCGCTCGACGAAGACACGGAGGCCCTGCGGAACCTCGGGCAGCTGATCGACCGGGCCCTTCAGCTCAAGGGCGGTCAGCGTGAGGTTCTGCTGTGACGCGAGATCGCGTGCCGCGTCGTTGAACTCATCGACCGTGGCGACCAGCGAGAGCTCGAGGTGGCCGTGGGCGAGCTCCTCTCGGAGCTCGCCGAGTCGTGCGGCGCTGCAGATGAATGGCCCGACGTACTCGCCCTCGGGGGTGCCGCGACGGGCGAGGTGCCCGGGTACGGCTTCGTCCATCGGCATGTTGCCGGGCGGGAAGATCGCCGCGTCGTCGAAGAAGTGGCCAAAGAGATCGAGTGCGGTCATCAGCGGATCCATGACAGTGCGTATTCGCCATCGTCGGAGGCCGTGCCGCCCTCGCCGAGCTCGAGCGGACGGAACGTGTCGACCATGACCGCGAGCTCGTCAAATGACTCGACTCCGAGGCTGGCCTCGATCGCGGATGGCTGCGGCCCGTGCGAGTGACCGCCGGGATGCAGTGAGATCGAGCCCTTGCCGATGCCCGATCCCTTGCGGGCCTCGTAGTCGCCCGCGACGTAGAACATGACCTCGTCCGAGTCGACATTCGAGTGGTAGTACGGAACAGGGATCGCCAGCGGGTGGTAGTCGACCTTGCGGGGCACGAAGTTGCAGATCACGAAGTTGTTGCCCTCGAACACCTGGTGCACGGGTGGCGGCTGGTGGACGCGCCCGGTGATGGGCTCGAAGTCGGCGACGTTGAACGCGTACGGATAGAGGCAGCCGTCCCAGCCGACGACGTCGAACGGGTGCAGCGGTACGACATGGATGCTGCCGCTGAGTCCGCCCGGGCCGGAGCCGCGGTGCTTGATGAATATTTCTGCTTCACCTGCGTTGTGGAGATCATCCAAGACTTTCTCCACGCCTTGGAATTCCGGCCCCCTTAGGTCACGCTCGCAGTATGGCGCGTGCTCGAGGAGCTGGCCGAACTTCGAGAGATAGCGGCGGGCCGGGCCGATGTGACTGTTGGCCTCGATCGCGTACGCCCGTACGTCACCGTCGGGTACCCAGCGATGGGTTGTCGCCCTGGGGATGATCAGGTAGTCGCCGTCGCTGAACGGGATGTGCCCGAACACGGTCTCGAGTGTGCCGCTGCCGGCTTCGATGAACACGCACTCGTCACCGGTCGCGTTCCTATAGAGAGGAGAGGTCTCGGCTGCCACGACGTAGGAGATGCGCACGTCACCGTTGCCGAGCACGAGCCGCCTGTTGGTGACGATGTCGTTGCCGGCGCCGCCTTTGAACAGGTCATGCAGCTTGAGGTGCCTGGCGAGCAGCGGCTCGTTCGGCTTCGTCGACTGGTCGGGGAGCTCCCAGGTGCGCGCTTGCGTGATCGCCGAGGGCACGCCCACGTGATAGAGCAGCGATGAGTCGGACGAGAAGCCTTCCTCGCCCATGAGCTCCTCGCGATAGAGGTTGCCGTCGGGGTCGCGGTGCTGGGTGTGACGCTTCGGCGGGATGTTGCCCGCACTTCGGTAGTGGGCCATACGAACCCTCCTAGAAGTTCCCTCGCTTGGCCTGCTCGCGCTCGATCGCTTCAAACAGGGCCTGGAAGTTGCCTTTGCCGAAGCCTAGTGACCCATGGCGCTCGATGAGCTCGAAGAACACGGTCGGACGGTCACCGATCGGCTTGGTGAAGATCTGCAGCAGGTACCCGTCCTCGTCGCGGTCAACCAGGATGCCGCGCTTCTGCAGCTCCTCGATCGGCACCCGCACCTCGCCGATCCGCGCACGCAGCGCGGGGTCGGTGTAGTAGGAGTCGGGGGTGTCGAGGAACTCGATTCCGGCGGCTCGCAGGCGGTCGACGGTCTCAAGGATGTTGTTGGTCGCAAGCGCGAGATGCTGGGCGCCCGGGCCGCGATAGAACTCGAGGTACTCGTCGATCTGCGACTTCTTCTTTCCGATCGCCGGCTCGTTGAGCGGGAACTTCACCCGGTGGTTGCCGCTGGCGACGACCTTGCTCATCAGCGCGCTGTACTCGGTGGCGATGTCGTCGCCGACGAACTCGGCCATGTTGGTGAAGCCCATGATGCGGTTGTAGAAATCGACCCACTCGTCCATGTGGCCGATCTCGACATTGCCGACGACGTGGTCGAGGGCCTGGAAGATTCGCTTCGGCGCATCGGCCGCGCGCTCCATCGTCGAGTGGCGCTCGACGTAGCCAGGCAGGTACGGACCGGTGTACTTGCTGCGGTCGACCAGCGTGTGGCGGGTGTCGCCGTATGCCGCGATCGCCGCGATCCGTACGGTGCCGTGCTCGTCGGTCAGGTCGTGCGGCTCTTCGAGGATCGTTGCTCCCTCGGCGCGGGCGTGCTCGATGCAGACGTCGACGTCGGGGACCTCGAGGGCGATGTCGGTGATGCCGTCGCCGTGGATGCGGTGGTGGTCGAGCACGAAGCTGTCGGGATCGACGCCGCCCTTGAAGACGAAGCGCACGGCACCGCTCTCGAGCACGAACGCGTGGTGGTCGCGGTTGCCCGTTTCGGGTCCGGAGTAGGCGACGAGGTCCATGCCAAAGGCCGACATGAAGAAGTGCGCGGACTGCGTGGCGTTGCCGACAGCCCACACGACGGCGTCCCAGCCGGTGACGGGGAACGGGTCGGACTTGGTGTCGTACTCCACCAGGCCGACGAGCTGCTTCAGCTGGTCGAGGTCGAGCTCGGCGAGGCGTTCGGAGTCGGTCAGATCGATGGTCATGCCCTTAGGTCACCCCACTTGATGGCCGATGGGCAAGCGAGCCAGTCGCAGGTGGTCAGGTATGACACTTGAGCGGAGTAGTGTGGACCATAAGTAGACATTATGACTAGGAGTTGGCGTCATGGATCAGCTCGATGTAGCGCTCGTCGAAGCGATGCGTGAGAATCCCCGCGTCGGAGATCTCGAGCTCTCGAGGATGACTCGGGTCGCGCGCGCCACGGTCCAGTCGCGGCTCGCCAAGATGGAGGCGGCCGGGATCATCACCGGCTACGGCCCCGACATCGACCTGATCGCGGCCGGCCACCCTGTCGTCGCCTTCGTGACGCTCGAGATCGCGCAGGGCTCGTTGGACGAGGTGACGGAGGAGCTCGAGTCCCTGCCCAACGTCCTCGATGCGTACGTCACAAGTGGCACCGCCGATGTCGTCTGCAAGATCGCCGCCACGTCGCACGAGGACCTCCAGGCAGTGCTTCTGCACATCAGCCAGTCCGGCACCGTTGTCCGGTCGACCAGTGTCATCGTGCTGTCAGAGCTTGTGAAGCCACGCGTGCTCCCCATGCTCCGGAAGGGAGCGACCGGCAGCTCATCAAGAGCCCCCGCCTACCGCGGCTGAGTCGACTCTCGTGGTTTCGATACGTCGGCCGCGGGCGGCCTCCTACTCAACCAGCGATTGCAGGCGATCCAAGGCTTCGGCTATGACTTCGGGCTTCTTGCAGAACGCCCAACGTACGAGCGGCGCTCCGGCGGCGATGTCGTCGTAGAAGACCTGGTGCGGGATGGCGACGACGCCAGCGACTTCCGGGAGCGCCCGACAGAACTCCAGGCCGTCGGTGAAGCCGAGCGGTCGGATGTCGGTCGTGGCGAAGTACGTGCCCTCGGGCACGAACACCTCGAACCCGAGATCAGCGAGGCCAGAGCACAGCAGGTCTCGCTGCATCTGCATCTGCGCAACGAAGGATGAGAAGTACGCGTCGTCGAACTCAAGCGCTTCGGCGATCGCGGGCTGGAGCGCCGATCCCGACGTATAAGTGAGGAACTGCTTCACGCCGATCATCGCCGACACGAGCGCAGCTGGCCCGGTCGCCCAGCCGATCTTCCAGCCGGTGAGCGAGAAGCTCTTGCCGCCACTCGAGATCGTCAGTGTCCGCTCGCGCATGCCGGGCAAGGCGGCGATGGGTGTGTGGGGGACACCGAACGTCAGATGTTCGTAGACCTCATCGCTGATCACCACCAAGTCGTGCTCCTGCGCGACCGCAGCAACGGCCTCGAGCTCTTCGCGTGTCAGTACGGTGCCGGTCGGGTTGTGCGGAGTGTTGAGCAGGATCGCCGTCGTGCGCGGCGACACCGCAGCCCGCAGCTCGTCGATCGGCAACCGAAAGTCAGGAGCGCGCAGCGTCACGGGCTTGCGTACGCCGCCGGCCATCTGGATCACCGCGACGTAGGAGTCGTAGTAGGGCTCGAGCACGATGACCTCGTCGCCCGGATCGACGAGTCCGAGGATCGCAGAAGCGATGGCCTCGGTCGCGCCGGTCGTCACGCCGACCTCGGTGTCTGGATCGAGCGTCAGCCCATAGAACCGTTGCTGATGCGCGGCTATGGCCAGACGCAGCTCGGGCACGCCGATGCCGGGCGCGTACTGGTTGCGGCCCGATCGCATCGCATCGGACGCGGCGGCGATGATCGACGCCGGCCCGTCGGTGTCCGGGAAGCCCTGCCCCAGGTTGATCGATCCGGTACGAAGGGCGAGCGCGCTCATCTCCGCAAAGATCGTCGTGCCGAGACCGTTGATGCGCGCGCTCGAGATCTTCACCAGACCGACGATAGACCCGCCGACCACCTACTCTGGCGCGGTGACTCCAGCACTGACCCGTACGCGTGTTGCCGTCGCTGCGGGCTTCTTCCTGCAGGGTCTCGTGTTCGCCGCGATCGTGACGCAGACGCCGCGCATCAAGGACAAGTTCGACATCGACGACGGCGCCCTCACCGGCATCCTCGTGATGGTCGCGGTCGTGTCAGGCGTGGGCTCGGTCATTGCTGGCATGATCGCCGAGCGTCGTACGAGCGCGGTGGCGTTCAAGCTGGCGCTCGCCACGATCGGGCTCGGTGCGTTGTTGGTTGGTCTGGCCCCGAACCTCGGACTGCTGCTCGCGGCCTTCGTCGTCTACGGCCTCGGCGTTGGCGGAGTCGATGCGGGCATGAACATGCAGGGCGTACGCGTGCAGAAGGCGTACGGCCGCAGCATCATGGCCAACTTCCACGGCATGTGGTCGGTCGGTGGCATCACGGGAGCGCTGTACGCGTCCGGCGCGGCCGAGATCGACCTACCGCTCGCGATCTCACTGGTGATCATCGCCGTGCTCGTCTGGCTCGTCGTGCTCTGGGCGTCGCCCTGGTTCTTGAAGGGCACAGACATCGAGGCGCAGGAGCACGACGCGGGACTGTCTGCGAAGGGTCTCAACCTGCCGTGGCGCCCGGTCCTGATTTTCGGGCTGGTGGTCCTCGTCTTCTACGCGGCCGACACCGGCATCCTCACCTGGAGCAGCGTCTACCTCGAAGATGCGCTCGACGCGACCAAGACGATCGCGCCGCTCGCGTACGGCGCGTATCAGGCCGGTGCGCTGATCTCGCGCTTCGGTGGTGACTTCCTCGTACGCCGCATCGGCGCACCCTCGGTCGTGGCAATCGGTACGACGGTCGGCATAGTCGGCTTGGTGACCGTTGTCTCGGCCGCTGCACCGTGCATGGCGATCGCAGGATTCTTCATCGCCGGACTCGGTCTCGCGATCCTGGCGCCCTTGGCGTTTGCGGCACTCGCTGGCGCCGTACCGGCCTCTGCGCTCGATGTGGCGATCGCGCGAATGAACATCGCCAACTACTTTGGCGCGATCCTAGGCGGGGGCTTGATCGGCGCTGCTGCGACGGCCGATCACCTGCGCTGGGCGTTCGTGATCCCGCTCGTTCTCGTCCCGATCGTCCTGCTCACCGCGAAGAGCTTCCGGACGGCCGATCCAGAAGCGGTCGAAGCGGTCTGAGTCGGCGAAATTGCCCGTCGCGGCGGTCAAATCTTTCGGCTCACGAGGTTTCGATTGTCCGTTCGACTCAACCTGCGTCCTGCCCTCGGTCGCAGAGCGACCTCGTCAGGACGCAAAGTCGCCCCACCGTTCTCGGGGGGTGAAACGGTGGGGCGACAACAGGCGCCAACGGCCAGAAGCGCATTGACCCTGCTGAACAAATGCTACGCGAACGGTGCGAAAGCGTAGGAGGTTTTGGGGAAATTGGCCGGCCCAGAATCAAGATGCGAGAATTGGGCTCATGACGACGACTCTCGCCCCGCAGGCGCCGGAACGATCGACCGGGCGAATGATCGCGCGGGCACTTGGGATTTTGATGATTCTCGCGGGCCTCAGCATGCTGGCATACATCGCGTGGCAGTACTACGGCACCAACATCGTGTCGAAGCAGAAGCAGGAAGAAGTCAAGCAAAGCATTGCTGAGGACTGGGGCAAGGGTCTCGACAGTGACGCCATCGGGCTGCTGCGCGTTCCGCGCTTCGGCGACACGTACGAGCAGCCGATCGTCAAGGGATTCACTGACGATGCGCTCGCGCGCGGAGTCGCTTGGGACACCAAGAGCGCAAGGCCTGGTGAGATCGGCAACTTCGCCATCGCCGCCCACCGAGTGACGCACGGCGAACCGTTCGCGAAGTTCCCCAAGCTCAAGAAGGGCGATCTCGTCTACGTCGAGACGCGCACCGACATCTTCACCTACAAGCTGCGCAACAGCGGCACGAGCATCGAGGTCGACTTCACGGTGGGATGGCCGCTGCAACGCGTCCCCGATCCCGACGCGGCTGGCGAACGACCCACGCAGGCGGTGGTGACGATGGTCACGTGTGCGGAACTGTTCTTCACTCGGAAGCGCAGCGTAGTGATCGGTGACCTGGTCAAGACGGTCTCCAAGGCCGACAACCCGGCCTCCTGACGTATGCACGACTACCAGCGCGAGTTCATCGAGTTCGCCCTCGACCATGAGGTGCTCCGGTTCGGTGAGTTCACCCTGAAGTCGGGGCGCACCTCGCCGTACTTCTTCAACGCCGGGCTGTTCAACACCGGTGAGCGGCTGGCCGAGCTCGGTCGCTTCTATGCGGCGGCGATCGTCGACAGTGGTGTCGAGTTCGACGTGCTGCTCGGGCCGGCCTACAAGGGGATACCGATCGCGTCGGCCGCCGCCGTGCAGCTTGCGGTGCAGCACGATCGCGACGTGCCGTGGTGCTTCAACCGCAAGGAAGCCAAGGATCACGGCGAGGGCGGTCTCGTCGTCGGCTCTCCGCTCGAGGGTCGGGTGCTCGTCGTCGACGACGTCATCACGGCCGGTACGGCGATCCGCGAGGTCATGGAGCTGGTCGACACGGCCGGCGCGCAGGTCGCCGGCATCATCGTCGCCGTGGATCGGCAGGAGCGCGGCAAGGGCGAGCTGTCGGCGATCCAGGAGGTCGAACGCGACTTCGGAGTCACCGTCACCGCGATCGTCACTCTGAGCCAGATCATCGAGTACGTAGAGGAGACCGGGCGGCACAGCGAGCACCTCGCGGCCGTGCGCGCCTACCGCGACGAGTACGGCGTCGCGTGACCGAGCCCGACCTGCCTGGCGTTGGGCCGTGGGAGGGCGAGTGGCCGGTTGGCGACCACTTCGACCCCGAGCTTCTGCGCGACGGTGACCGGCGCAACGTGATAGACCGCTATCGCTATTGGACGCTCGAGGCGATAGTCGCCGATCTCGATCTACGGCGTCACCCGTTCCATGTCGCCATCGAGAACTGGCAGCACGACTTCAACATCGGATCGATCGTCCGGACGGCCAACGCCTTCGCTGCAGCCGAGGTGCACATCATCGGCAAGCGGCGATGGAACCGACGCGGGGCGATGGTGACGGATCGCTACCAGCATGTCCGCTATCACGACACGGTCGAAGCCTTCAGCGCCTGGGCGAGCGAAGCGGGACTGGCCGTGATCGGCATCGACAACGTCGACGACTCCGAGCCGATCGAGACCGCCAAGCTGCCGCGCGAGTGCGTGCTGGTGTTCGGCCAGGAAGGGCCGGGGCTCAGCGACGAGGCGAGGAACGCCTGCGAACGTACGCTGTCGATCGCGCAGTTTGGTTCGACCCGCTCGATCAACGCGGGCGCCGCGGCCGCGATTGCGATGCACGCCTGGATCCGGGCCCATGTCTGACGCTGTCTCGCTGGAGCTCGTCGATCCCGGGTCTGCCGAGGCCAGGGAAGCCGTGGCTGCGTACCTGCTCGAGCTCGACGAGCGTTTCGAAAACGGCTTCGACCGGTCTGAAGCCGCTGGCGACGAGGAGAAGTTCGGCGGCGATCATGGCGTGTTCCTCGTTGCGTTCCTCGGCGGAAAGGTCGTCGGCTGCGGGGGTTTGACGACGCTCGGTGGAGGTGTCGCGGAGATCAAGCGAATGTGGGTCGCGAAGGACGCGCGAGGCCGCGGCCTCGCCAGCCAGATCCGGCGGCGGCTGGAGGAGCTCGCGGTCGAGCTCGGGCATGACGTCGTACGGCTCGACACCAACCGAGCGTTGTCCAATGCCATCGAGATGTACCGGGCAGCCGGCTACACCGATGTGGAGCGCTACAACGACAACCCGTACGCCGACTTCTGGTTCGAGAAGCGCCTCAGCTAGGTCTAGCGCCGGATTGCAGCCATTGCCCTCTGAGTGCGTCGAGCGTACGCTGCCGGGCACGCGACAATCGAGGGTGCATGGCCTGTCGTCGGGAAGGCACTCATGCGATTCATCCGAGCAGTTTCTCCAGGGTTCCAGCTGAGAATTCGTCGAGCGCTCATCGTGGTCGTGTGTACGGCCATGCTTGCTGCGGCATGCACAAGTGACGGCTCCTCGCCACAGCCCACGCCTTCCGATGCGGCGGAGGGCGCGTTCACCGCGAAGCATGTCGACGCCACGATCACCCAGTTGGCCGCCGCGGGGATCGCTGTGCTCGACGAACCGGGCGCGAAGCCTGAGGTCAGGCCCGTGGCCCCGGTTTCCCCGATGAAGCTTTCGAAGTGGCAAGCCACCAACCTTGCGCACGAGGCGTGGGCAGGCAATGGCACTCTCGGGGCCGACCTCGACGTGCTTGAGCGCGGGCGACCAAAGGGTGCTCCGACGGTCTCGCAGTGGTTGGCGGCCTATGTGAGTGGGGCCAAGACTCCCGGAGGCGACTTTGCCCGCGAACTTATGGGCACGCAGGATCTCAGCCAGTCAGCCCAGATCCTGTTTCCTCAGCTGGTACTCACTCTGTACGCCTCCGACGTGAGTGTCCGTTTGCTTAAGGATCCGGGGCCCGGTGAGACGGGCGGGGCGGCCGCACCTCTCGGACCGCCACGTGGGGCCACTGTGCTCCCCGCTGTTGCCGCTGCTCCCCAAGGGGCTGATGGCGGTCCGTGTGGAGCCTTCTCGAACCTGATCAACGAGGTGATGTCTGGCGTTCTAAAAGCTGTCCAGATCCCGCCCCCGAGAATTGGCGACACCGGGAGCACGCTGCTCAACCAGATCCTGCAAGCCGGCGCCAGCCTCACGGTTGGTTTCCTCAACTGGGCCATCGGTGGAGCCATCAAGATCGCGGTCGGAGCCGTGAAGGTTGCATTGAAGGCCGTTCTCGACCCGATCGCGAAGGCAGCCGCCCTAGTGGCGGTCGTCTCTCAGGTGGTCTCCGCCCTTCGACCCTGGGCAGTCAAGATCAACCCTGAGCAAGACACGGTGCACCGGTCAGTCGACGGCAACCGTGTCTACGACAAGGTCACGGCCGTCATCGACATGCAGGGGCTGAAGGAGTGGCCTTCTGAGCTTCAGGCCTGTGCCAAGCTGCTGGATGTCACGTTGCCGGAGCTGAGGCCGATCGGCACCCCCGTCAAATGGGTCGTGGCGGCCGTGCCCGAGGGTGTGGCCACCGATTTCCGACACGACGAGACGCTCAAGGCCGACCCGGCGGGAGCCGCCGCAGAACTGACCCTTCGTACTGGCTCGGAGACTGCCGAGGAGCACGCAAAGGGGGCGGAGGCCAGCGGTCTCGTGAAGGTTTCAGCGACCATTCAGCGCAAGGAGTTCACCGAGCTCAAGGAGTCCATCCTCGCGCTGGCGATCAAGTTCCTCGGGCAGCTTCCACCGCTCATCAACACGATTGCTCAAAAACTGTTGAACTACCCGATCCAGGTCTTGCTGGAGGAACTCATCTCCCTCATGGACGAGCACGGTGCCGGCTACGTGACCGTGACGTATCACGGTCCAGCCCAACCACCGCCGGCCGCCGCTCCAGGTCCACTGACAGGGACGTGGACCGGCACGCTCACCAGCTACCGAGGCGACGTGGCGGATTTCAGCGTTGATCTGGAGCAGACGGGTTCGGCATTCGTCGGTCAGCTGCACGTGCCCACCGCCAATTGCAACAAGGAAGCCAAGGTCACCGGCACTCTCTCGGGCGGCAAAGTCGACTTTGGTGTGTCCCAAGGGGCGGATCTCACCGGCAACTTTACCGGCACCGTCAGCGGCACCACGATGTCCGGGACATGGTCCGGACCAGCAGGCGGAATTTGCGGATCTGATCACGGCACGTGGACCGGTAGGAAGGTTTCCTAGATCACGTTGCTCCGGCCAATCAGCTCGTCGTCGACTCTGGTGATCGGACATCGTCTTCAACTGGGATACTGGTTTCTCCAACGCCACCACAGGAGTACGAATGCCCGTCGCGACCCCCGAGATCTACGCCGAGATGCTCGACAAGGCCAAGCGCGAGTCGTTCGCGTACCCCGCCATCAACGTCTCCTCCTCGCAGACGCTGCATGCCGCACTCCAGGGATTCGCCGAGGCCGGCAGCGATGGCATCGTCCAGGTCTCGACCGGTGGCGCTGAGTACATCTCTGGCCCGACGATCAAGAACATGGTCACCGGTTCGATCGCCTTCGCGAAGTTCGCCGAGGAAGTCGCCGCCAGCTATCCGATCAACGTCGCGCTCCACACAGATCACTGCCCCAAGGACAAGCTCGACGGCTTCGTACGTCCGCTGCTCGACCTCTCGGCAGAGCGCGTCAAGTCCGGCGGACTTCCGTACTTCCAGTCGCACATGTGGGACGGCTCGGCGATCGAGATGGATGAGAACCTCGAGATCGCCAAGGAGCTGCTGGCCAAGGCCGCTGCGGCCAACATCATCCTCGAGGTCGAGATCGGCGCAGTGGGCGGTGAGGAAGACGGTGTCACGGGAGCGATCGACGAGACGCTCTACACGACCCCCGAGGACGCACTCGCGACAGCGGCAGCACTGGGCGTCGGCGAGAACGGCCGCTACATGACTGCCCTGACGTTCGGCAACGTGCACGGCTCCTACAAGCCGGGCAACGTCAAGCTGCGCCCCGAGATTCTCAAGGCTGCCCAGGAGGTCGTCGGCGAGAAGTACGGCGTCGACAAGCCTTTTGACCTCGTGTTCCACGGAGGCTCGGGCTCAACGCCGGAGGAGATCTCGGCTTCCGTTGACTACGGCGTCATCAAGATGAACGTCGACACTGACACGCAGTACGCGTTCACTCGCCCGGTGGCCGCGCACATGTTCGTCAACTACGACGGCGTCCTCAAGGTCGACGGCGAGATTGGCAACAAGAAGGCCTACGACCCGCGCGCCTGGGGCAAGGCTGCCGAGGCCGGCATGGCTGCACGTGTCGCCGAAGCCTGCGAGAACCTGCGTTCGGCTGGCACCAAGCTCTGATCTTGGAGCTGGTGCAAGGATGACGTCATGACGAACCTCTTCGGTGAACCGCCCGAGACCTTGTTGCCCGAAGACCCTGGCGCTGCCTCCCTGGCTGCTGGTGACAATCCCAAGAACGTCGCTGCCCTGCACCCTGAGTCGGCCGACGCCTGGATCACGCTGGCCGAGCTGGCTCTTGCTGAAGGCCTCGACCTCGAGGGTTATGCCTTCGCACGAACGGGCTACCACCGCTCCCTCGACCTGCTCCGCCGAAACGGCTGGAAGGGTCACGGACCACTGCCGTGGGCACACGTGCCTAACCGTCCGTTCCTGCGCTCGCTCGCTGCTCTGGCCGATGCGTCCGAGCGCTTCGGCGATGCCGGCGAGGCGCAGCGCTGCCGTGAGTTCCTGCACGAGTCGAGCAAAGAGGCATACGAAGAGCTCGTCAGCCCGAAGCCTTAACGCCACATCCGGAGGGCGCCGGGCTCGATCCGCCACGCGTGCTGGGCGGCTGGGTCGGTGAGCTCGCCGTCGCTGGTGCAGGGGAGCGGATCACCGTTGACCGTGACGGTCGTGCCCTGGCGATAGAGGACGTCGACGTGCTCGTGCTGGGTGCCTTTGCTGAGCTTCCAGGCATATGCGATGCGTCGATGGCGACGGCCCGCGTACGTGACCATCAGGTCGAGGCGACCGTCGGACGGGTCCGCGTCGGGCAGCAGCGCCGCGCCGCCGCCGACGAACCTGCCGTTGCCGACCGCGAGCTGGATGATCGAGCCGTGGGGGAACAGTGAGTCACCGTCCATCGTGATCTGCAGTTTCGCGCCGGGGGTCGCGATGCCCTTGAAGCTCGCGATCAGGGCGCCGGCAAGGTAGCCGATCGGCCCGAGGAACTTCTTCAACGGACGAGCGGCGATCGCTGCCTCAGCGCCGATACCGATGTGTGCGACGTTGATGACGATCCGGTCGTTCCCGTCGATGATCAGGTCGATCGGTTCGACGCGGTCCGCGACGATGACGCCCGCCGCCAGAGTTGACTCGTCAGGAAGGCCGAGAGATGCCGCGAAGTCGTTGCCGGTGCCAAGCGGCACCAGTCCCACAGTCACGGAGTCGAGCCGCTGGGCCGTGCGCAAAGCCTCGATCACGGCATGCAGGCTGCCGTCACCGCCCAGCACGACGACCCCGTGAACGTCGGGATGGCTCGCCAGGGCGTCGTCCAGCTCCTCCGGAGTCGACGTGTTCACCACTTCGACTTCGTACGCGTCTCGCAGCGTCAAGACGGCGAGGTCGACCGACTCGTCGTCTGTGGTGCCGGCAGCGGCGTTGGCAATCGCGAGGAGGGTCTGCATGAGACCGCCACTCTAGGCCGTGTCTGCCAATTCCACGCGGCGTCCGGACGCCCCCGCATCCCGGCTGACGGCGTCCTCGTCAGTCACTAGACGACCTGGTCTGTCTCCCTCCTCGTCCTTGTCAGCCGGGCGCGGATGCCGCCCTGTCGCTCGCGCGAATTGGCAGACACGACCTAGACAGGTAGCGGATGGTCCTTGGGTTCGCCGAGCTTGACGAAGACGACGCCGGCGAGGATCAGCGCACCTCCGAGCAGCTGGATTGCCCGCGGTGACTCCCCGAGCAGCAGCCATGCGAACACGACACTCGCGACAGCCTCGCCGAGGCCGACGAACGCCGCGAGCCGCGAGCCAAGGCGTCGGGTGGCTGCGATACCGAGCACGTACGCGATGGCGGCGGTGATCACGCCGAGACCGATCACCGGCAGCCACCATGGCAGCTCGGTGTCGGCCAGGACCACGTCCGAACGCGAGGTGGCGAGAGGAACGATCCCGATCAGTCCGGCAAACAGCAGGACGACGCCGCCGACGATGAGACCGCCTGCAGCTAGCACGATTCCCGGCAGTCCGTTGTCCTCGTCCGCCGAGATGATCCAGTAGAACGCTGCTCCGGCCATGGCGAGCAGCGCCCACATGACACCGAGTGCGTCGACGTCCGCACCGGACAACAGATCGAGTACGAGTACGAGTCCGCCCAGCGCCGTGAGCGCACCGACGACCGTCAGGCGCGTGGGTCGTTGGGAGTGGCGGAGCCACAGCCACATGATCACGGCGACCGGGGACGTGAACTCGATCAGGATCGCTACGCCAACCTCCATACGGTCAACTGCGTTGAAGTACGCGAGCTGGCAACCCGCGACGGCGATCACGCCGTACGCGACGAGCAGTCCGGCGTTCTGGCGCAACAAGCCCCAGCGACCGCGCAACGCTATCGCGGCAGGGATCACCAGGACGGCAGCGGCAATGAGGACTCGGGCGGTCACCGCGGAACCAGCGGTCCATCCCGACTCGATCAGCGCTTTGGCGAATGGACCCGAGAGGGCGAAGGACATCGCTGACAGGACGGCGAGCGTCAGTCCGGCGCGCAGACGCGATGCCGGCACCGTGGGTGTGTCATGGGTCAACGAGGTCATGGCACATGACACTAGGAGTCCCCGATGTAAGGTGTCAACATGGTTTTTACCAATGACACCGAGTGCGCGCTGGTGTCCGCCGTCGAGCTCGCCAACTCTGCTGAGCCGCCCGAGTCGATGTTCACTACGGACGAGCTGGCGTCGTTCTTTGCCAAGCATGGCTACACCGGCACGCTGGTCGGTGACGCCGCTGAGCTCGAAGCCGTCAGAGCTCTGCGTCCCGAGCTGCGCACGCTGCTGACCAGCTCACGTGACGATGCCGTCCCGATCGTCAACCGGACTCTGGCTGACGCAGGAGCCGTGCCGCGACTCGTACGACACGGCGACTACGACTGGCACCTGCACGCGACGGCCGACGATCGACCGCTGCACACGCGCATAGCGGTCGAGACGGCCATGGCGATGATCGACGTGATCCGCGCGAATGAGCTGTCACGCCTGAGCACCTGCGCGGCCAGCGACTGTGACGACATCGTCCTCGACCTCTCGCGCAATCGCTCCCGACGGTTCTGCAGCACGACCTGCGGCAACCGCGAAGCAGTGGCTGCGTACCGCGCTCGCCAGTCGCAGTGACGGGCTCCAGCCGCTAGACTGCACCGGTAAGAGCCCCGTGAGACCGGGGCTTGTCGTACGTCTTGAACAAGTACTGCGAGGGTGGTGCAATCCCATGCCTGCTGTTGTGATCGTCGGAGCCCAATGGGGCGACGAGGGCAAAGGCAAGGCCACCGATCTGCTCGGTAGCCGCGTCGACTACGTCGTGAAGTTCAACGGTGGCAACAACGCCGGACACACCGTCGTGATCGGCGACCAAAAGTACGCCCTCCACCTCCTGCCCAGCGGTATCCTCAGCCCCGGCTGCATCCCGGTCATCGGCAACGGCGTCGTCGTCGACCTCGAAGTGCTGTTCCACGAGATCGATGGGCTCGAAGAGCGCGGCATCGACACCTCGCGCCTGATCATCAGCTCCAACGCTCACGTCATCGCCGACTACAACCGGACGCTCGACAAGGTCAACGAGCGGTTCCTCGGCAGCCGCAAGATCGGCACGACAGGTCGCGGCATCGGCCCCACCTACGCGGACAAGATGAACCGTCTCGGCATCCGTATCCAGGACCTCTTCGACGAGAAGATCCTGCGGGAGAAGGTGGAGGCCGCTCTCGAGCTCAAGAACCAGATCCTCACCAAGGTCTACAACCGCCGCGCAGTCGAGGCCGAGGAGATCGTCGAGGAGCTGCTGTCGTACGTCGACCGGCTCCGTCCGATGGTCGCCGACACCGCGCTCGTCCTGCACCAGGCGTTGGCCGAGGACAAGACCGTGCTGCTCGAGGCCGGCCAAGCCACGCTGCTCGACGTCGACCACGGCACCTACCCGTTCGTGACCTCCTCGTCGGCGACGACGGGTGGCGCGTGCACCGGCTCGGGCATCGCACCGACCGAGATCACTCGAGTGATCGGCATCGTCAAGGCCTACGCAACTCGCGTCGGCGAAGGTCCCTTCCCGACCGAGCTGTTCGACGACGACGGTGAGCAGCTGCGCAAGAACGGCGCGGAGTTCGGCACCACGACGGGTCGCCCCCGTCGCTGCGGTTGGTACGACGCCCCGATCGCTCGCTACGCCGCGCGTATCAACGGCGTCACCGACTTCGTCCTCACCAAGCTCGACGTGCTCACGGGCTGGGACCAGATCCCGGTGTGCGTCGCGTACGACGTGGACGGCGAGCGAGTCGACGAGATGCCGATGACACAGACCGGCTTCCACCACGCCAAGCCCATCTATGAGTTCTTCCCCGGTTGGACCGAGGACATCTCCGCCGCACGCACGTTCGAGGACCTTCCCAAGACGGCGCAGGAGTACGTGCTCGCCCTCGAGGGGATGTCGGGATCGCGCATCTCCACGATCGGTGTCGGACCCGATCGTGAGCAGACGATCGTGCGACACGACCTCCTCTGACGAGCGCCGATAGGGTCGACACGTGAAGACACTGGTCATCGGCACAGGCGGTCGCGAGCACGCACTCGCTCTCGCGCTCTCGCGTGATCCGCAGGTCACCGAGGTGCACGCGGCTCCCGGCAACCCCGGCATCGCCGCGGTTGCGACACTGCACGAGGTCGACCAGCTCGACGGCGCCGCGGTGGCATCGCTCGCACAGTCGCTTGGCATCGACCTCGTGGTCGTTGGACCGGAGGCACCCCTGGTCGCTGGCGTCGCTGACGCCGTACGCGCTGCCGGCATCGCCTGCTTCGGTCCCAGCGCCGAAGCCGCGCAGCTCGAGGGCTCCAAGGCATTTGCGAAGCAGGTCATGGCCGCAGCAGAGGTGCCGACCGCGATGGCGCACGTGTGCGACACCCCCGATCAGGCCGAGGCCGCGCTCGACGCATTCGGTCCGCCGTATGTCGTGAAGGACGACGCCCTCGCAGCAGGCAAGGGAGTTGTCGTCACCAACGACCGTCAGGAGGCACTCGACCACGCGGCGGCATGTGGCCGCGTGGTGATCGAGGAGTACCTCGATGGGCCCGAGGTCTCGCTGTTCGCCATCACCGACGGAGAGACCGTCCTCCCGCTCCAGGCCGCGCAGGACTTCAAGCGCGCGCTCGACGGTGACGAGGGACCCAACACGGGCGGCATGGGCGCCTACACGCCGCTCGACTGGGCGCCTGACGACTTGGTCGCCGAGGTGTCGCGACGCGTGCTCGTGCCGACCGTGCAAGAGATGGCTCGGCGAGGCACACCCTTCCAGGGACTCCTCTACGCCGGACTCGCGCTGACCAGCCGCGGCACCCGCGTCATCGAGTTCAACGCTCGGTTCGGCGATCCCGAGACCCAGGCATTGCTCGCCGTCCTCAAGACACCGTTGTCCGCGCTGCTCAACGGCGCCGCGACCGGCACGCTCGGCGAAGTCGGCATGCCGCAGTGGCACAAGGAGTCGGCGGTCACGATCGTGATGGCTTCCGAGGGCTATCCCGAACTGCCGCGCAAGGGCGACGAGATCACCGGCATCGAGGCAGCTGACGCGATCGAGGGTGTCGACGTCATTCACGCTGGAACAGCGCTCATCGGTGGTGAGCTGGTGACCTCTGGCGGCCGCGTCCTGTCGGTCACCGCAACCGGCAGCACCCTCGCCGAAGCGCGCGAACGCGCATACGCCGGCGTGGCCGAGATCAGCTTCGACGGTGCCCACGCCCGTACGGATATCGCCCAAGCCGCGGCGGATGGGACAATAGAGGCGTGACCACCCCCAACGTTCTGGCCAGCCGATACGCATCGCCGGAGCTCGCGCGCATCTGGTCGCCCGAACACAAGATCGTCCTCGAGCGTCGCCTGTGGATCGCTGTGCTCACGGCCCAGAAGGATCTCGGCGTCGAGACCCCTGACGGTGTCATCGAGTCGTACGAGTCCGTGATCGACCGGGTCAACCTCGCCTCGATCGCCGACCGCGAGAAGGTCACCCGCCACGACGTCAAGGCCCGGATCGAGGAGTTCGCCGCGTTGGCGGGCACCGAGCACATCCACAAGGGCATGACTTCGCGCGATCTCACCGAGAACGTCGAGCAGCTGCAGATCCGTGCCTCGCTCGAGCTGGTCCGCGATCGCGGCGTTGCCACCCTGGCGCGACTCGGGCGCCTCGCCAGCGAGCATGCCGAGCTCGTCATGGCCGGCCGCAGCCACAACGTCGCGGCCCAGGCGACAACCCTCGGCAAGCGCTTCGCAACGATCGCCGATGAGCTGCTCGTCGCGATGGAGCGACTCGATGACCTGATCGCTCGCTATCCGCTCCGCGGCATCAAAGGCCCTGTCGGCACAGCGCAGGACCAGCTCGATCTGCTCGGCGGCGACGAAGCCAAGCTCGCCGAGCTGGAGCAGCGCGTGGCCCGTCACCTCGGCTTCGACAAGGTTTTGACCAGCGTCGGTCAGGTCTATCCGCGCTCGCTCGACTACGACGTCGTCACGGCCTTGGTCCAGCTGGTCGCCGCTCCCTCCAACCTGGCCACGACGATCCGGCTCATGGCTGGCAACGAGATCGTGACCGAGGGCTTCAAGCCCGGTCAGGTCGGCTCAAGCGCGATGCCGCACAAGATGAACACCCGTTCGTGCGAGCGCGTCAACGGCCTCGCCGTGATCCTGCGCGGCTACGCGTCGATGGTGGGCGAGCTCGCCGGTGACCAGTGGAACGAGGGCGACGTCTCCTGCTCGGTCGTACGCCGAGTCGCACTGCCCGACGCGTTCTATGCCGCCGATGGTCTGTTCGAGACGTTCCTGACGGTGCTCGACGAGTTCGGCACGTTCCCCGCAGTAATCCAGCGTGAGCTCGACCGCTACCTGCCCTTCCTCGCGTCGACCAAGGTCCTCATGGCCGCCGTACGCAATGGTCGTGGTCGCGAGTCGGCATACGACGCCGTCAAGCAGCACGCTGTCGCCGTTGCCCTCGAAATGCGTGAGAAGGGCGCGGCGGAGAACGATCTGTTCGCGCGCCTCGCTGCCGACGAACGACTCGGTCTGTCCGAGTCCGACCTCGCGTCGTTGGTCGCCTCGCCGATCGACTTCACCGGCGCTGCCGTCAGTCAGACCACGGCTGTCACCAAGCGCATCGAAGAACTGGTGGCGGCCCATCCCGAGGCAGCTGCCTACGCGCCTGGCTCCATTCTGTGAGCTAACCCGACCCCAGGCACCGCTACATCGGCCTGGTCGTGGCCGTCGTGGTCGTGATCGCCTCGGTGCTCTACCACGTCGACTTCTGGAACGATTTCAACAGCTGAGCACCTCCGCGGTCCGTGAGTGCCGCCGATAGTCTGAGCCCGTGCCCATCGAGATCCCCGGAACCCGCCACATCCATTCGGGCAAGGTGCGCGATCTCTACGAGACCGGCGAAGGCCATCTGCTGATGGTGGCATCGGACCGGATCTCTGCGTTCGACTTCGTTCTCGAGCCCGGCATTCCCGACAAGGGTGAGCTGCTCACGCGTATGTCCCTGTGGTGGTTCGACCAGCTCGAGGACATCGTCCCCAATCACATGATCTCGACCGAGGTCCCGGAGAACGTACGGGGACGTGGCGTGATCTGCGAGAAGCTCGACATGTTCCCGGTCGAGTGCGTCGTCCGCGGCTTCCTCACCGGCTCCGGACTGATCGACTACAACGAGACCGGAGAAGTCTGCGGTGTTGCCCTGCCAGTTGGTCTGGTTGACGGCGACCGGCTTCCCGAACCCATCTTCACGCCGGCGACCAAGGCGGAGATGGGCGAGCACGATGAGAACGTCTCTTTCGAGGCTGTCGTCGAGACGATTGGACTCGAGACGGCCAACGCGCTGCGGGATCTGACGCTGCAGGTCTATGCGCGTGCTGAGGGCATCGCTCGTGAGCGCGGGATCATCCTGGCTGACACGAAGCTGGAGTTCGGGGCGCGGCCTGACGGCACGATCGTGCTCGCCGACGAGGTCCTGACCCCTGACTCGTCGCGGTTCTGGCCCGCCGACGAGTGGCAGCCGGGCCGGACGCAGCCGTCGTACGACAAGCAGTTCGTACGCAACTGGCTGCTGTCACCCAGGAGCGGCTGGGACAAGGCCAGCAACACCCAGCCCCCGGATCTGCCGGCCGAGATCGTTGCCAAGACCCGCGAGCGCTACATCCAGGCGTACGAGCAGCTCACCGGCCTGAGGTTCTAGCGGGGCGGCGCGGCGCGCTCTCGGCGGATATGGTGAAGGCCCGTCACACCTGAGGAGCGCACCGTGGGCACTAGCTCATCTTCCAACCTGGCCACTCTGTTGGAGAAGTCCGCCACCGAATATCCCGAGCGCACGGCAATCGTGTTCGGCGACACCCGGCTCACGTACGCGCAGGTCAACGGCGCCGCCAACCAGGTCGCCAACCTGTTGGTGTCGCGTGGAATCAAGCCCGGTGACAAGGTCGCACTGTCGTGCGCCAATCTCCCGTACTTCAGCACGATCTACTACGGCATCCTCAAGGCCGGTGCGACCGTGGTGCCGCTCAACATCCTGCTGAAGGGTCGTGAGGTCGCCTATCACCTCAACGACTCCAACGCGAAGGCCTACTTCGCGTTCGAGGGCACGCCTGACCTGCCGATCGGTGACGCAGCCTGGGAGGGCTTTCAGGCAACGGACTCGTGCACCGAGTTCTTCCTGATCAAGCTCGACTCCGCGCAGCCGGCACCGCTGAGCCCGCCCGAGTTCTTCTCACCGCTGGTGGCGGAGCAGCCGCCGACGTTCGACACGGTCGAGACCGATGACGACGACACCGCAGTCATTCTCTACACCTCCGGAACGACAGGTCAGCCCAAGGGCGCTGAGCTCCGCCACCGCAACATGCGCGACAACGCTCTGATGGGAGCCGAGCTGTTCGGCGCCGACGCGGCGAACCCCGACACCTACCTCTGCGTGCTGCCGCTGTTCCACTCGTTCGGCCAGACCGTGATCCAGAACGGCGGCTTCGCGTACGGCGGCACCGTCGTGATGCTGCCGCGCTTCGATGCCCAGGCCGCGCTCGGCCTGATGCTGAAGGAGAAGGTGTCGTTCTTTGCCGGTGTGCCCACGATGTACTGGGGCTTGCTCGCCGCTCTCGACGAGTCGGTCGACGTCAAGCAACTTGCCGAGAACCTCCGCGTCGCGGTTGCCGGCGGCGCAGCGCTGCCGGTCGACATCCACAAGCAGTTCCGGGAGCGATTCGGCGTGACGATCCTCGAGGGCTACGGCCTGTCGGAGACGTCGCCCGTCGCATCATTCTCACGCTTCGGCGAGGAGCCTCGTGTCGGCTCGATCGGTGTGCCGATCCCGGGGGTCGAGATGAAGCTGATCAACGATGACTGGAGCGATGTCGAGGACGGCCCTGACGCCGTCGGCGAGATCGCGATCAAGGGCCACAACATCATGAAGGGCTACTACGCCCGTCCGGATGCAACCGACGAGGCGATCAAGGACGGCTGGTTCCGTTCGGGCGACCTCGCCAAGAAGGACGAGGACGGCTTCTACTACATCGTCGACCGGTCCAAGGACATGATCATCCGCGGCGGCTTCAACGTCTATCCGCGTGAGCTCGAAGAGGTCCTGATGGAGCACCCAGCCGTGTCGCTGGTGGCCGTCATCGGTGTCCCGCACGACTCACACGGCGAGGAGATCAAGGCGTACGTCGTCAAGAACAAGGATCACGACGACGTCTCCGAGGCTGACCTGGTGGCCTGGGGCAAGGAGCAGTTCGCGGCGTACAAGTACCCGCGCGAGGTCGTGTTCATCGACGAGCTGCCCATGACGTCGACGGGCAAGATTCTCAAGCGCGAGCTCAGCTGATCCCCTACCAGTGACCGAGAGCAGCGCCTTCCACATCAATCCGGACACTGGGCGCCCCAACCAGTGTCCGGATCCGCTGAACTGCACGTTCGGCGGCGACGACTTCCACTACGCCTCGAAGCACGACGCAGGGGTCGCGTGGAAGGCCCGCCAGCTCGAGCGCGGCATCATCGCGTACCGATCGGTGATGCAGGCGCAGGAGAAGAAGGAGGAGGATCGGACGCTCGCGTTGTTGCGCAAGAGGGCACAAGGTGGAGCCAAGAAGGTGTCATGGGGCGTGGTGCGGTCCCTGATGGTGAAGAACCTGTCCAAGTACCTCGTCAACTTCACCGGGCTCGTCGTGTCCTACCTCGTGGTTTCTGGGCAGTGGCTCTCCAAGGACTGGGGTCCACGACTCCTCCCGGTCCTGGCGACGGTGGCGCTGGTCGGGTTCTCGATCTGGTTCGGCATCAGGATCTACAAGGGAAGCCGCAAGACCGTACGAGTGGTGAAGAAGAAGCGTCAGGCGCGCAAGGTCACGCGCTGACCTGTCGATAGACTGGGGCCATGCCCCGCGTCATCGTTGATGTCATGCCCAAGCCCGAGATCCTCGACCCGCAGGGCAAGGCGGTGCACGGAGCTCTTCCGCGCCTCGGCTTCGCCGCGGTGACCGACGTACGCCAGGGCAAGCGCTTCGAGCTCGAGGTCGCTGCTGCTGATGAGGCAACGCTCGCCGAAGTGCACAAGATCGCCGAGACGCTGCTCTCCAACCCGGTCATCGAAGACTACGC
>JBBSJW010000039.1:0-26555 GCA_038256885.1 Propionibacteriales bacterium | reverse complement strand
TGGTGCGGGTGGCATGAAGATGCACTTCGACCTCGTCCTGGACCGGTCGATGTCGAGCAGCGAGATCTACCTGGAGGTCGCGGCGGCCGTCATCGCGTTCGTGCTGGCGGGCCGCTACTTCGAGGCGCGCTCGAAGCGAAATGCCGGCGCGGCGCTCGAGGCGCTCCTCGCGCTCGGCGCCAAGGACGTCGCGGTCCTGGACGACGACGGCGTCGAGCGGCGGATTCCCGTCGAGCAGCTGCAGCCGGGTCAGCTCTTCGTCGTGCGTCCCGGCGAGAAGGTTGCAACGGATGGCGTCGTGGAGCGAGGCCGATCAGCGGTCGACAAGTCGCTGCTGACGGGAGAATCGATTCCCGTCGAGGTGGCTGAAGGCGACGACGTCATCGGCGCGACGGTGAACGTCGGGGGCCGCCTGGTCGTCCGGGCGACGAAGGTTGGCGCAGACACCGCTCTGGCGCAGATCGCACGCTTGGTCACCGACGCGCAGAGCGGCAAGGCGCCGGTGCAGCGGCTTGCCGATCGCGTGTCGGGCGTGTTCGTGCCGATCGTGATCACGCTCGCCCTCGGCACGCTCGGCTTCTGGCTCGGCGCGGGTGCCGGCGCGACCTTCGCCTTCGCGGCAGCGGTAGCCGTCCTGATCGTGGCGTGCCCGTGTGCGCTTGGTCTCGCGACTCCCACGGCGCTGCTCGTCGGTACCGGTCGCGGGGCGCAGCTTGGCCTGCTCATCAAGGGCCCTGAGGTACTGGAGTCCACCCGCCGGGTCGACACGATCGTCCTGGACAAGACCGGCACCGTCACCCAGGGCGCGATGTCGCTCACGCGGGTGGTCGCGGCGGTAGGCACGTCCGAGGACGAGGTGCTTCGTCTGGCTGGAGCCATCGAGGCCGCTTCCGAGCATCCGATCGCGCGAGCCATTGCCAGGGCTGCAGGCGCGAGGCATGCCTCGCTGCCGGAGGTCGAGCAGTTCCACAACCGCGAGGGGCTCGGAGTCGAGGGTATCGTCGACGGTCACGCCCTGGTGGTTGGACGCCCGTCGCTGCTGCGCGAGTGGAGCGTCACCCTGCCCCCGGCCCTGTCCGCGGCGGTGTCCGATGCAGAGGCCTCTGGGCAGACCGCCATCGCGGTGGCATGGGACGGTGCCGCACGAGCCGTGTTGGTCGTCGCCGACACGCTCAAGCCAACGAGCCCGGAAGCGATCCGCGCGCTTCGCGATCTCGGCCTGCATCCCGTCCTGCTGACGGGTGACAACGAGTCGGCAGCGCGGGCCATCGCGAGCGAGGTCGGCATCGACGAAGTCATCGCCGAGGTTCTCCCGGCAGACAAGGCTGCAGTGATCTCGAGGCTCCAGGCAGAAGGGCGCGTCGTGGCGATGGTGGGGGACGGCGTCAACGACGCTCCCGCCCTCGCACAGGCCGACCTCGGGCTGGCGATCGGCACCGGGACCGACGTTGCGATCGAGGCGTCCGACCTCACCCTCGTGTCGGGTGACCTGCGCTCTGCTGCCGATGCCATCCGGCTGTCGCGCCGGACGCTGTCGACCATCAAGGGCAATCTCTTCTGGGCGTTCGCGTATAACGTGGCCGCGCTCCCGCTCGCTGCCGCGGGGTACCTGAATCCGTTGATCGCAGGTGCTGCGATGGCGTTCTCCAGCGTCTTCGTCGTCTCCAATTCCTTGCGCCTCCGGCGCTTCTCGGTCAGGCGCGAGCAGCAGAAGGGCGCCATCGATGCCTGACGCACACCTCCTCATAGTCGGGGCATCTGCTGCAGGACACGCAGCCGAGCAGTCGCTGCGCCAGCGTGGCCACGAAGGATCGATCACGATCCTCGGTGCCGAGATCCACAAGCCCTACAGTCGCCCGCCGTTGAGCAAGGACATCTTGACCGGCGAGATCGAGCCGGAGTCAGTTGCGCTCGACCTCCAGCCGCATGCAGGAACGACATGGCGGTTCGGGGTCGAGGCGCTGCGTCTGGACCTGTCCGATCGGCGGGTTCAGACGAACGCGGGACCGGTGGGATTCGACCGACTGCTCATCGCCACCGGCGCGGCGCCACGGCTGCCAGAAGCGTGGCGTGCAGCCGGTGTTCGTGTGCTTCGAACGGTCGACGACGCCGTCGCAGTCCGGGAAGCCAGCGTGCACACACGCGACGCGATCGTCATCGGTGCGGGATTCATCGGAACGGAGGTGGCCGCGGGGCTGCGCGAGCGCGGGTTGCGCGTCGACCTCGTCGAAGCAGGCGCTGACTTCCTGGCGCCGGCCGGCCGCGAGATCGGCCGGCTGATCGCCGAGCTGCACGAGGCCGCCGGCGTGGTGGTTCACCAGGGGCGAGCCGTCACGGCAGTCGAACGTCATGGAGTCAACATCGTCGTGATGCTCGACGACGGGACCGCGCTGACATCGCCGTTGGTCGTGGCCGGCATCGGCGTCGATCCACGCGTGAAGTGGCTCGAGGGCAGCGGCCTCACGCTCGACGATGGCGTGCTCTGTGACGAGCACCTGCTTGCCGAGGGCGGCGGGGGTATCGTGGCCGTGGCGGGGGATGTCGCACGCGCTCCTCACCCGCTGGCGCCCGACACCGTCCGCGTCGAACACTGGGGCTGGGCTCGCGCCCAGGGCGAACACGCGGCCCGGAGCCTGATGAGCGATCGGCGTCGTCGGTTCGAGGCCATCCCGTCGTTCGCGTCCGCACAGTTCGACTCGCGGGTGCAGGTTGTCGGCTTTCCGCAGTTCGGCGAACTTTCCCACTTCGAGTGCACTGGCGAGAAGCGACAGAAGGCCGTGGCGCGCTACGAGCGGGGCGGCCAACTCATTGGGTTCGTCAGCCTCAACAACGCCCGCGCCGGGCGAGACGCCCAAACGGCGCTCGCCGCGATCATCGAAGGGCCGTTGTCCGGCCGAAGCGAGGTGCCAGCATGATCCTGCAGCCCTTCGATGTCGTCGTCTGGGGATGGCTCATCACGGCCGTCCTGTCTGCTGCCTATGTCGCGTGGGACCAGTTCCGGGGTAACCCCGAGCCGGCGGTCATGAAATGGGGATTCGTTCTCGTCACCCTGTACATGGGTCCCATCGGCCTGTTGCTCTACGTGCTCGCCGACAAGGAGCCGCGTCCCGGCACGCATGAGGAGTTCATCAAGCCACGCTGGAAGCAGGGAGTGGGCTCGACGGTGCACTGCATCGCCGGCGATGCGACCGGGATCATCCTCGCTGCGGTTGGCGTGGCGCTCCTTGGCATCCCGATGTGGCAGGACCTCATCGTCGAATACGTCGCCGGTTTCCTGTTCGGTCTGCTCATCTTCCAGGCGCTGTTCATGCGAAAGATGATGGGCGGCTCCTACTGGCAGAACGTACGCAGCTCGTTCATTCCTGAGCTGCTGTCCATGAATCTCATGATGGCGGGGATGGCGCCCGTGATGTCGTTCCTGATGATGGGACGCGACATGCGGGCAATGTGGCCAGGCGAACCGCAGTTCTGGTTCGTCATGTCGATCGGGGTGACGGTTGGCTTCATGGTCGCCTACCCCGTGAACGTGTGGCTCGTCAGCCGAGGTCTCAAGCACGGCCTGATGACGATTCGCCCGGCGCAGCTGGAGTCATCGCCCCATGGATCGCACGACGCTCATCCCGATCCGGCCGACATGTCGACCGACCATCACGGGCGACATGCATCGGTCGGGGATGCCCACGCCGTGACCCCGGCGCAGCTACGCACGTTGACGCTGTTCACTCTGCTCGCGCTCGCGGCGGGCATGTACGTGCCGTCGACCTTCGTGAACATGAAGCTCAGCGCCCACGACGTGGGAGGCATCATCATGCCGCCCGGGATGATCATGACCAGCGACACGCCCGCAGCCGCGATGCGTGACATGGCGGCGGTCGACCCCCGCGACTACCGATTCCATGCTGGAAGCGACGACATAGGCGCGCGTGTGCTCGAGCCCACCATGGACGGGGACGTGAAGACCTATGCCATGGAAGTCAGCCTCGGCCAATGGCACATCCTCGGCGACCAGCCGATGGGCGCCTATGCAGTCAATGGCCAGGTCCCGGGGCCGACCATCGCGCTCACCGAGGGAGACCGGGTGCGCTTCGAAGTGCGCAACCGCCTGCCGGAGACCACGACGATCCACTGGCACGGCCTCGTGCTTCCGAATGAGATGGACGGCCCGGCACACATCACGCAGCACCCCATCGAACCCGGCGGCCGCTTCGACTACGAGTTCCAGGTCAACCAGGCCGGCACTTACTTCTACCACTCGCACGACCACTCGGACCGTCAGCAGGGCCTTGGCCTGTACGGCGCGCTGCTCGTGCGACCCAAGGTGGAGGAGGTGCGGACCGACCACGACCGATCACTCCAGCTTCAGGAATGGCTCGAGCGCGACGGCCTAACGTACCCGGCGATGCAGATGGAAGGCGGGCTTCCGAACTTCTTCACCATCAACGGCAAGGCGTATCCCGACACCGATCGCATCCAGATGAAGGTCGGCGAGACGATCCGGCTGAGGTTCATCGGCACTCATAACAACTTCGTCCATCCGATGCACGTCCACGGTGGACCCTTTGAAGTCGTCGCAAAGGACGGAGAGACGCTCAGGCGTTCAGCCCGATATCTCGCCGACACGATCAACGTGGCGCCCGGCGAGCGCTACGACGTGGTGTGGACCGCCCGCGAGCCAGGAAAATGGCTGCTCCATTGCCACATCCCGCACCACACGACCAACGACAACGTCGAGGTCGAAGGCGCCGGCGGGCTGACGCAGATCATCGAGGTCAGCTGACCTCACCCGTTGAGTGACAGCTGATCCCAACAACAACCTAATAGATACCCCACCCCGGTACGGTACAAGCGCCTTGAGCGTAATCAGAAACGGAGAGAAGTCATGAGCAGCACGATCCCGAATCCACGTCGGTGGCAGGCCCTGTGGGTCATCGCACTTGCACAATTCATGGTGATCATGGACACGTCGATCATCGGCGTGGCGCTACCAAGGATGCAGGCCGACCTCGGCTTCTCACCCGGGAACCTCTCCTGGGTCTTCAACGCCTACGTCGTCGCGTTCGGCGGACTGCTGCTGCTCGGCGGGCGCCTTTCCGACCTGCTCGGCGCGCGGCGCGTGTTCGGAGCTGGCTGGGCGGTCCTCCTGGTGGGATCGGTGGTCGCGGCCATGGCGGGCAGCGTCTCCGTCGAGCTGGCCGGACGGGCAATCCAGGGAGCCGGAGCGGCGCTGATCGCACCCTCCGCACTGACCCTCCTGATGATGCTGTTCGCGCACGATCCGAAAGAGCTGACCAAGGCGCTCGCGCTGTATGGAGCAGCGGCCCCCGCGGGTGGAACTGCCGGTGTATTCCTCGGCGGGGTCATCACGGAGTGGTTCAGCTGGCCGTGGATCTTCTGGCTGTTCGTGCCAATCAGCCTCCTGGTGCTGACGGTGACGCCCGCGCTCATGCCTCACTCCCCGCGTCGCTCCGGACCGATCGACATGGCAGGCGCGGTGACCGCGACCGCGGGCATCGCAGCGGCGGTGTTCGGCATCGTGCGCGCCGCGGAGCAGGGATGGGCGTCCGCTACCACGCTTGGCTCGCTCGCCATCGCCGCCGGGCTGCTCGTGTCCTTCGTGGTGATCGAGAACCAGCGCCGGGCACCGCTGGTCCGGCTTGGGATCTTCAAGACCCCCAACCTGGCCGCGGCGAACGTCGCCCAGCTCCTGCTCGGTGCGGCATGGATCCCGATGTGGTACTTCCTGAACCTGTACCTGCAGCAGGTGCTCGGCTACGGCGCATTTGAGAGCGGCGCAGCGCTTCTTCCCATGACGATCGCGATCATGGTCCTCATGGTCCTCGTCGCACCGCGCGTGATCGGCCGCATGGGAACGAAGGTGCCCGTGGTCGCCGGAATGCTCGTGCTCGCCGTGGGGCTGGTCGGTCTCTCGATGGTCCGCCCCGACGGGTCGTTCCTCGTGGATGTCCTTCCTGCGTCCCTTGTTGCAGCGCTCGGCATGGCGCTCGCATTCATCCCATCGCTCGGCACTGCAATCTCGAGTGCCAAGCCCGAGGAGGGAGGTCTCGCAGCCGGGATCGTGAACACCTCGTATCAGGTCGGATCAGCACTCGGTCTCGCGGTCATGACGGCCGTGGCGGTGTCTGGCGGCGCGGACCGTCTCGGCGATCCGAATGCCCTGACCAGCGGCTTCTCCGAGGCGTTCCTTGCAGCCGCCGGTGTGGCCGTCGTCGGGGCGGCGCTGGCGCAGATCCTTCTGCGCTCGCCTCGTACTACGCCGAAGTCGATCGCGGAGCCTGCGACAGCGCGCCGGTGACTTCGTCGCGGCACACCTTCCGGCTGGCCGAGACGACCGAAGCCATCAACCACATGCAGGGCGGCCGCGCGCGCGGCAAGGTCGTCATCTGCGCCTCACGGCGCCCCCCGAAACGGAGTTCACCATGCAGGACGTCACCACATCAGATCGCACCATTCGCAACGCAGGCACCTTCACCGGCATCGGGCTCCTCGCGATGTCAGCCTTGTCGGTCTATGGGCTGCTCACCGTCATCCCAGACCTCGTGGTAGACGGCAACGCCAGTCGGACCGCAGCCAACATCGCCGAACATGCCACGGGCTTTCGACTCGCCGTCGCCAGCGTTGCGCTCGTTGCGTTGCTCGACGTCGTCGTGGCATGGGGACTATGGGTGGTGTTCGCGCCAACGAGCGCTGTGCTCTCCGCGGTCCAGGCCGTGATACGCATCGCGTACGGCGCCATGTTCATGACGGGCGCCGCCCATCTGGCCATAGCCTCGCAACTGCTGTCGCGCGAACCTGGCAGGTCTGGCTTCGGCGCCGAGGAGCTCGCCGCGCAGGCCCTGCTTCAGATCGATACCTTCAACGCAATATGGAGTGCTGGGCTGATGCTCTGTGGCCTGCACCTGATCCTGGTCGCGTATCTGGTGATCAAGTCAGCGTACGCGCCCACGTGGATCGGCCTCCTGCTGATCCCCGCCGGCGCCGGCTATATCTTCGACAGCTTCGGCGACATCGTCGTACGCGACTACTCGCTCAGCATTGGATCAATCACGTTCGTGGGCGAAGCGCTGCTGATGCTGTGGCTGCTGGTTCGCGGTCGACGCATGCGCATTTCAGCGGTTGGCTGAGCTGGTGGCGCGTAACCGCTACGAGCGAGTGCCAACGCGAGCTGGTCAGAGGCAAGTACTTCATGCGCGAGCACTCCCGTTTCGCCGTTCGCGAGGCCACGTCCATGCGGAGCGAACGACGAGCAGCAGCAACGCGATCTCGATGGCGGCGCCGAGGTAACAGTACGACCATGTCTCGCCGACGACATTGCCGGCCGACACGGGGATGAACACGGCGCCGACGATCACGTTGGAGCAGCGGGTCGCGCGAGCGGGAAGCAGCAGCGACAGTGCGATCATCAGGCTCGGGATGGACATGAGCACCAGCGCGCTGAACGCCCACGTCTGGGTGATGTCGAACTCCCAGACGCGACCGTCCAGGATGTCAGTGACCGGAACATCACGCTGGTCCACAGCGCGGCGAGCTTGAGACGGATCGGAACGGGCGCGTCGAGCAGCGCGCGGTCGATGTCGGTCATGGTCGTGACTCCTTGTGTTCGCTGTGTGATTGCTGCCGTCTCGGTCGAGTGTCAGATGGCGGGAGTGGCAGGCACCAGTGGAGTTGGCTCCGCCCGGTTGTTATCCGGTGAGATCGAACCGCCGGTGTACATCAATGCCAACATTGCGATGCCGCTCACGGCAGCGATGCGGATGCCGACGCCCAGCATCAGCGCCAGGCCGATGTCCTGTGGGAGACCCCCGTTGATCCAGGCCAGGTGGTGTTGCCCACCCTTGACTGGCTTTTCTCCGGCTCCGGGACAAGGCCGTGTTCCCGGATGTGTGCCCTCGAGTCGACCGGGCATGTGAGGGTGAGCAGCGAATTGCTGATATCCACGCGAAGGCGATTGCATGGTGCAGGTCCAAGAAAGTGAATCGACAGAGGGCGAGTGGTCCCATCCACTCGAGCGTTGGCAAGACCGCATCCAGTGGAAGTTCGCGATCGTCTCGTGGGCGATTGCGCTCGCCGTGACTGTGGTGGTGACATTCGCGGCGGTGCTGGTGGCGATTCTGGTTCAGGGCGGACTCAGCGACGATGACGTTCCGATTGCGACCATCGTCGCGGCGTTCGCAAGCTTTCTCTCGTTCTTCGTCGTCCTCGTGCGCCGCCTGCCCAAGCTCGACCACGACCGTTTCTTGAACAGCGTAGCGGTCGCCGCGATTCAGACCGCGGTGACGCTCGTGCTCGGACTGACATCAGTCATCGTGCGCGCTTCCGTGGACGTCAGCACACCCTTCAGTGAACTCGGATTGATCGCGATCGTTCCTGTTGCCGCATCGATCGTTGCCTGCATATCTGCAGCGTCGATGCTTCCGGCGCGAGGACCCGCGCCACATGGAACGCAGACATCCGAGGAACCCACGGATTGGCAACTATGAACGCGCCGCAGCCGTCTGAGCGTGTGAGCGGGGAGAGAGCGCGACAGCGATGGGTGAACGAGGGGGGCGCCTCGCTGCGGTCGTCGTCCATGCAGGATTCGGTTACGGCCCCCATCCCGGAATCGAGCGCAGTGATGCAGTATTGGCATCTACCGTCGGTTGATTCCTCCACCGACAAGCAGCACGAGCGCGAGGCTGGCGCGGATGCACCGCGTGTCGAGACACGCGGGCGATCCAAGCCGCAGGTGCTGTTCTCGCATCCCGAGTGTCGCGCGGTGCTGATCGACCTTGTCGCCGACGAGCGCATGGATGATCACGCTGTGCGCGAACGCGCGGTGATCGAAGTCATATCCGGACGGGTGACCTTCGACGTTGGCGGCATGCTCACCGACTGCCCGCAGGGCTCGCTTGTATGTCTGGAGCCGGGCGAGCGTCACGCAGTTCACGCGCACGAGGACGCCCGTCTCCTGTTGCTGCTCGCACCATGGCGAGCGTCGAGCCACGCGCACGACCCTGAAAGGCTGCCCCGAAACGCCACGGCAACCGAGACCAATCCGTGAGCTTCGATGCATTCGTGGGGTGCAGTCATCGCAAGCACCACCTCGTGTCTCCCGTAACGATCGACCTGGGCAGCCTCGGCAAGGGCGTCAAGACCGACACTCAGCGCGTACCGAGCAGCTCGGATCGGTCTCGGCTCGAAAGCGCGTGGAGGTCGAGCATCACGATCAAGCTCATGCCTCGCGAGATCGAACACGGCGAGGCCACGGACGTCGCCGCCACCGAAAGTGACAGCGGCGAGATCATCACCTTCGAAGACGGCTCCGTGTCGGTGCCGCTCTTTGAAGAACAGCTCGTCGTCGGGAACACAGGGTGTTGACCTCGACGAGCACTTCCACGACGGGGATTTTCTGCGAGAGCTGATCCAGACAGGCAACAGGGGGATGCCGGCCGAGCTGTTGACGGGAGATAACGCGGAGCAGGTCGCGACACCAGATACGCGCCGGTCAGACCAGCGCCGAGGTTGCATTCCTCGCGGGCAGCCCGCCAAAGTTCCAGGGCGAGCAGGCCTCCGCCGAAGGGACGCTCACGCGCCTCGGATGGCGGCAGCCGCCGCCCAGCCCCCTCCCGTACACCGTGTGCCTGCGACGACCGCGCCGCGACAGTGAGCCGGGACCAGCCGCTGCCGCAGTGACGCGCCGATGGTTGCGTCGACGCATCGCGTGACGGCGTGCGGGATCTCGCACGATTCGCTGCAGGCGGGTGTTTTTGGTCACGTCGGATTCAAGTGGGTAGTGCGCTGCGCCGTGGCATCCCCCGCAACGCCAGCCAGCGACAGGAGCACCACATGAATCCCCTCACCACCCCGAACGAGGTTGCAGACCACGACGTCCAGGGCGTGTCCCGAATCGCCGCGGGTACGGGCATCGCCCTCGTCACGCCTGACACGGCTGGTCAGCGGCGTGGACTGTCCGCGCACGGCCTGCTGATACTGCTCGTCGGTCTGGCCCTCGGGTCGATCGCCGCAGGTGCTGTCGCGTGGCACGCCGGCCAGCAGACCGAGTCCGATAATCGGGCGGCGGTCGCCGAGCTGACCCGAGCGGTCGAGCGCGCGGCGAAGGATCGTGCCGCCTCTCCGACGCCGGTCGTATCGCCACGCGCCAAGGCGCCCGCAGCAGCCGCACCGACTGCGGCGGCCCCAGCGCCACGCACCGTCCAGATCTCCGGTCATGCCTTCCAGCCGGTCAAGCTCACCGTCCGCAAGGGCACGGTCGTGACCTGGTCAAACTCGGACCCCGACGGCCACACGGTGTCCAGCAAGTCGTTCGGCAGCCCGCTGATCAATCAGGGCGGGCGCTTCAGCCACAAGTTCGACAAGGTCGGCACCTTCACGTACCTGTGTGGCCCGCACCCGCACATGACCGCAACCGTGGTCGTGACGGCCTGAGCCGTCACGACCCGACCCCCACCCCACACTCTCCGTTTCGGAAGGACATCCCATGTCAGTCCAGGCTCTCGCCCATCCGACCAACCATGTGGCCGCGCTTTCTCGAAGGATGCGTCTGGCTGCGTTAGGAATCGTGGCTGGCTGCCTGATCACGGGCGGCCTCGCCCTCGCTGCCAACTCGCAGCCCGACATCACGTCCGGCGACGTTGCTCGACTCGCTGCGCTCGCGGGCGCCGAGCTTCGCGCAGGGGACGAGGAGGTCGCCGCGGCGGAGCCTGCCGTGTCCGACGAGGCGCCGATCGGGGCGCTGCCCACGGACGCCGACGATGGCTTTTTCGCCGGTACGCCGGTGTCACTGGGCGGTGCCTCCTTCCCTGCGGCCCTGCCGGTGCCGCCTGCGGGAGCCGCGCTGCCGACGAAGGTCTCGGTCGGCATCAGCGATACCGCGTTCTCGCCCGCTTCCTTCAACCTCCAGGTTGGGGGCTCGGTCACCTGGACCAATGACGGGCTCGCTCCCCACTCGGTGAGCACGACGTCCGCGCCCGCGGGCTCGTCGCTGTCCAGCCCCACGCTCGGCCCCGGACAGGTCTTCACGAAGCAGTTCTCCAAGGTCGGGACCTACTCCTACGTCTGTCCCTTCCATGCAAGCATGACCGGCACCTTCCAAGTGCTCGAGCCGCGCGACGCAGGGTCGCCGGCCCCGGTGGCGCCCAAGCCACCAAGCCCGAAGCCGACCGGGGACGGCGGCTCGACGACCCCGGAGCCCAACAAGCCGGCAGATCCGGTCACCACGCCGGTGATGGTCGCGGAGGTCGGCGTGTCCGATTCCGCATTCACGCCAGCGAGCGTCAGCGTCTCGACCGGCGCCCGCGTGACCTGGACCAACACCGGCGCCGCCCCGCACGCGGTGGAGACGACCGCGGCCCCTGCGGGCGCCGCCATCAAGGGTGCCACGATGCGAACTGCCGGGATCTTCGCGCACGTGTTCACCACGGCCGGTACGTACGAGTACCTGTGCCCGTTCCACAAGGACATGACCGGTTCGGTGGTCGTCACGGACTTGCCGCCGGGAACCCCCACGCCGGCGCTCCCCCCAGACCCCGCGCCTCCCGTCGAACCGCCCGTGACGATCCCGGAGCCGCCGCTGCCACCGACTCCCCCGGGCGTTCCCGAGCCCCTGCACGTGGGGCTGACAAACTCGGCGTTCACCCCGGTGGACTTCACCGTGGAGACGGGCCAGCGCGTCACATGGACTAACCTCGAGACCACGCCGCACGCCGTGGAGTCGGTCACCGTGCCGACAGGGGCGGCAACGTTCTCCGGTCCGGACCTCGCCCTGGGAGCGGCGTACTCGCTCACATTCGCGACGGCGGGCAGCTACACCTACCTGTGTCCGTACCACTCGGGAATGACGGGACAGTTCACGGTCACCCCCTCGAGTGGAGGCGGGGTCACCCCGACGCCACCGGCGCCCGATCCCGTTCCGCCCACACCTACGGATCCAGCCCCCACACCCGAGGACCCGACACCGCCCCCGCCGACCGACCCGGCACCGACCGACCCTGAACCGCCGACGCCCGCGCCGCCGGTGGCCGGTCCCCCGCCGTTCGCCGTTCGGCTCATGAATGACACGTTCACGCCGAGGGACTTCACGATCGCGCGCAACCAGGCCATCACATGGACCAACGACGAGGGCTCGAGGCACGCGGTGAACTCGCTCACCGTCCCCTTTGGAGCGTCGCCGTTCGCGAGCGGGGCGATGAACCAGGGGAACACCTTCAGTCATGAATTCACGGTCGCTGGGCGCTACACCTACGAGTGCCCGTATCACTCGGGCATGATCGGAGGCTTCACGGTGGCGCCCACACCCGAGGAGCCGACGCCGCCTGCGCCGGTGGATCCTGCGCCGGTGGATCCCCTTCCGCCGGCGCCCGTTTCGCCAGCACCGGTGTCGCCGACACCCGTCCCGGAGACACCTGTCCCGCCGGTGGTCGGTCCGCCGCCGTTGGCGGTTCGGCTCATGGATGACACCTTCACGCCGAGGGACTTCACGCTCGCACGCAACCAGGTCGTCACCTGGACCAACGACGAGAGCCGGAGGCACGCGGTGAACTCGCTCACCGTCCCCTTCGGAGCGTCCCCGTTCTCGAGCGCAGCAATGAACGAGAGGAGCACCTTCAGCCTGAGCTTCACGGTTACTGGACGCTACACCTATGAGTGCCCCTACCACTCGGGCATGACAGGAGCCTTCACCGTGACCTCCTGACACCACGGGTGGATGATCCCCTCCTCACTGGGGACGCCTCGAGACATGCGGGCTTTCGCATGCACGAAGCGGAGTCCAGCACACCTGTTTGACGGTACCGATGCCCGTCGCATATGAGCCACGTCATGGATGGCTCCACCCGCGTCGATTCTTCCCCGACCAACCGGTTCACGGCACTGCGGTCTGGTCGGTCGAGTGTCTCGCTCGTCTGGCGCCCGACACCGCTCGAGAAGCGAAGACTGTGCGCCGGCAGATGCCGCCTCGAGCTGCAGGCTGGTCCCAGTCGCAGGCGGATCCAGCGCGCGAAGGTCATGACGACGGTCACGCTGACCGGGCGTCGCTGCTCGTCCCCGACTGCATCCGGCTACGCGTCTGCCCGACAGGCGGTGACCTGCCCCGGGTCCGTCTTCCGGCCGTTCGGGTGTGGCAACGAAAGCCGTGGTGTCGACCGAGCCACGACAGTAACGCGGCCCGCGCTCCGTGAAAGGGAATGACATGCCCGTGACCGTCACCATCGTCGAGGAGTTTCCTATCGCCGGAGGCGCGATCTCCGCAGCACTGCGGCAAGATCCGCGCATCGAGATCCTCGAAATATGCCCAGATGCCACATCGGTCCTTGATGTGTTGGTCATCCGTGAGCCTACGGTCGTGCTTCTGGACCTGCAGTTGCCCGATCTGGATGGTCCCCAGCTCATCGGCCGCATCCGCCGGCTTCACCCGAACGTCCGTGTCGCCGTGTACTCGGCGTCCGAACGGTCGGCGCGTGTGCTGTCGGCGATGCATGCTGGCGCAAATGCCTACATGGTGAAGCGACAGGGAGCGCGCGAGGTTGCGGATGGTCTGGTCGCCGTAGCCGAGGGCGGCACCGTGCTCGCACCCCAGGTCGCGCTGTCGGTGCTCATCCCTCGCGCGAACCAGGCGGAGGAGGCGCGGAAGGCCCGCGTGCGGCTCGAGCCGACGGACGCGGAGATCGTGCGGATGGTAGTCAGCGGAGACACCGACGAGACGATCGCCAAGGCCCTGTTTCTGTCCCCGAGGACGGTGCAGAACCGACTCACTCGCATCCGGCGCATCGCGCACGTGCAGCGCCGGACCGAGCTCGCTCGCTGGGCACTGGAGAACGAGCTGATCTGAGGGTGCGCACCACCAGGCATTGGAAGAGCCGATGAGCGGACTCGAACCGCTGATCCCTTTCATTACGAGCCACGCCAAAGGGGTCAACGCCCGGCCACGTCAGACTGGTGGGCACGATTGACCTGCAAATCGCAGGAATGCTGTTGGGCCTGCGTGGACAGGCGTAGACAGCGATTCCTCGTCGACCTTGCGCGCTATTTGCGCGTTCTGCGAGGCGAGGCCACCGCCGTTCATCGCGGACCAGGACTCCTGCCGGGCACGGCGACGATCATCGTTGACGCGAACTCGGTAGAGGCTGTGCCGGGTGCGCGGCATCGCTCGGGCGATACGCCTCAGTCACGCGGCGATGGCGTCGCGCCTACCCAAAGGGAACGCAGCGTCGCCAAAAGGTCACATCACGAGGCGGTTCAAGGAGCGTAGAGATCGTGCCGATGTTCGGACCATGACCCGCTCCGTTATCACTGGCGGCATCCGTGGGCCCAGGGCGGTCGTCACCTGCGCGCTCGTCGCAGTAGCCGCGGCGACCACGAGCACGGGCGCCACGCTCGGGGCCAGCAGCTCGACCGTCGTGACCGCAACGGTGCCGTCGGCCACCACGATCGATACGGCCGCGTGCGCCACTGGTGCCATGGGCGTCACCGACCTCGGCGTCGTGCTGCCGGCCAGCAACAGCGTCTCAACGGGTGACTGCACGATCGCCTTCGGATCGAGCAACGACACGAGCATGCTCCGGGCCTTCCAGCAGGACGGAACCGGCGTTGCCATGCGCGCGCTCGATGCTGCGGCGCTGGACACGACCTTCTCGATCGATGGCGTCGAGACCACGCCGATCGGCACCAGCACAGACGTAGCGTACGACGTGGCGCTCGACGGTGCCGGCAGGATCGTCCTCGTCGGTACCACGCACGTCAGCGGAGGAAACTGGGATTTCGCAGTGACCCGATACGACAGCAACGGCGCGCTCGACCCCACGTTCTCCGCTGACGGCATCCAGGCAACGGAGATGTACAGCGGAGCGGGGAAGGAAATGGCGCATGCGGTCGCCATCGACGCGAACGACAAGATCGTCGTCGCCGGTCGAATCACGCCGTTCTACACCGACTTCGCCGTCCTTCGCTACAACCCCGACGGTACGCTCGACACGACGTTCTCGGGAGATGGAATGCTCTCGCACGGCATCGGCAGCAGAGAGGATTCCATCGACGACGTCGCGCTCGACTCCAGCGGTCGGATCGTCGTCGTCGGGTCGACCTTCACGACCAGCACCAATTCCCGCTTCGCGGTCGCGCGTTACAACGCCGACGGCACGTTTGACAACACGTTCTCGGGCGACGGCCGCCAGACGCTCGACCTTGGATCGGGCTACGACTTCGCCCGTGCCCTGGCCATCGATTCGAGCGGCCGGATCGTCGTGGTCGGCTCCAGGGACAACGCTGGCAATGGCGAACTCGTCGTCGTCCGATACAACGCTGACGGAACGCTCGACACGTCGTTCTCCGGCGACGGAATCCAAACCACCGACATCGGCACCGGCAACGATTCGGCAGCCGGAGTGGTTCTCGACGCGAGCGGCAGGATCGTCGTCGGCGGCTACAGCCACGACGGCGTCAGCTTCGACTACGCAGTAGCTCGCTACAACCCCGACGGCACCCTCGACACGACCTTTTCGGGTGACGGGCTCGTGACCACAGCAGTGAGCACGGGATCCGATCTTGGCAACGATGTCATGCTCGACGGCACGGGCAGGATCCTCGTCGTCGGCTACGGCTCCAACGGTTCGAACTCCGATATCGCTGTCGTTCGCTATCACGCGAACGGAACGATCGACACGGCATACTCAGGTGACGGGATCAGCGTCACGCCCGTGGGATCAGGCAGCGACCAGGCCTCGGGCGGGGTGCTGGACGACAGCGGCAAGCTCGTGGTCGCCGGTGAGAGTCACAATGGCACGAACGACGACATCATGGTGGCGCGGTTCGGGCTCGAGGAACCGGTCGACGACTACGTTCCCGCGGTCAGCGACTGGGCTTCGGGTGCGAACACCTTCGGTGCCTGCCTGCGAGGCGTCGGTGCCGGCACCACCGCTGACTGGACGGTCGACGCAGACGCATCGTGCACTGCAGCCGACACTGACCCGTGGAACGCCATCCCAAGCGTCTCCGGGGCCGCCGGGCGGATCGCCACGGCCGCGTCCGGCGTCGGTACCGCAAGCATCAATTTGCGCTTCGGTTTTCGGTCCGGTGCCACGCAGGCTCCGGGCATCTACGAGGCGCCAATAACGTTCGAGGTTGTCGCACCGGCTGCATAGACGAAGTGCGGCGCGGTAACGGCCGCAGCGGCCTCCCGGTTGGCGCTATCGGTGCGGCGGGTGGAGTCGCTGCAGGACGGGCGATCCTTGCTCGGCGACATCAACAGCCAGACGGGATGAGGGGCCGATTCGACCGCGCGGCGAGGTGGCGCCCGAGGCGAGGTCCTGCCGCCCGGCTGATTCAGCCGCATAGTGGCTGCATACGAGGAAAAGCCGATGAGCGGACTCGAACCGCTGACCCCTTCATTACGAGAGCCTTGCTATGTCCGGACTTGTCCGGACATACACGTACATTAGCAGGTGTTTTGTCCGAGTTGTCCGGACATGTCCGGACACGCAAACTCGTGGGAGTTGCCCCGTTTGCCCCGCTAACGGGGCAACTGCGGGGCAAGAATGCAATGGGGTCACCGGTTCCGGCCCCGTGCTTTGCGCTGGTGGAGGGCCGAGGTAGGACCACATCACTATGGGTATCCAAGCTGCATGGTGGTTGCTCGAGTGAACCAAGCCGCAGTGGATGCGCGCATGACAGAACTGGCGAATCGCCGCGAGTCCGGACTGACTTGGCGTGACGCCTATGCGGGCGGGGAGTTGTTGCCTTCGCAGGAGGCAGTTCTGAATCTGGCCAACGACGTATTCGGAACGCTCGAGGGCGACATCGCCGGTCAACCCCTGACCGACGTCCTGTCCGTGCACGAGGACGCGTACGAGAACACGTTCGCGATCGGCGTCGACGTACCATTCGCCGACCCTCCAGTAGTGGTGCTTGGTGCGCCAATTCCTTTGCACGACATCTGGGATCGGGCGATCAGTCGTGACGAGTTGGTCACAGTCTCGGCAGCGTTCTGTGCGGCTATCGATCGCCTTGTTCCGTTCGCGCTTGCCGGAGTGATGGCGTCCGATGCTCCAGCGCCGGACGCAAATGGGGCGAACGTTGGACGCCCGGTCCTCGACGTTATGGTCGCGAGCTACCAGGGCAGTCCTGCGCTGGTGTTCCACGGAGACGACGAGCGCATGACCGAGTGGCTCTGGTTCGACCTGTTCCGTCGCATCGCTGAGGACGCGCAGAATCCCGGTGCTGAACAGTTATGGGCGGGAAGCCGACGCGACGGGTTGCAACTCGCGGATCTCAGTTCCGACACAGGCTTTCGCGCCGCCATGCAGTACCCCGCCGCGCTTTCGCCTGACGAAGCGCTCGCGCGCATGAGTGCATTTGCTCCCGAGTTCGACTGGGTCGTCCAAGCCGAGGACACAAGCGAATCGATCGCGCTGCCCACAACGGGAGCCATCAAGGTCGCATGGAAAACCGTGTCAGATGACATCGATCCAGTCTTTAGGTACGAATGGTCTGTGGACGCCGGTCAGCTTGAGGATCCCGAACTCGTCTCCGGCGCACTTTCAATCGCTGCATCCACCGTCGACGAGTGGTAACTGGCGTGTCCATGTTGTCGACGAGCCCACCTGCGGTCCATGCCGGAACGTGGGAGGATCTTCAGCGCTTGATCGACGGTGAAATGTTCATGGACACCGTGCGGATGCTTCACGTCGGGCGAGCGCGCATCGCACACGCCGAGCCCATGCTGCGAGACGCTGTCCGCGCACTCGCCACCGATGATCGGGCGGAGCAATCGATTGTCATCGTCGACTGCGGGGACATCGCAGCGGGCCAGGTGGAACTCGATCAGGTGAGTGGCGCACAGCGTGCCGTGTCAGACGCGCCTCACGTGTTCCTGGTGGCGGGACACGACGCCGGCCGCGCGAGGACCCCGCAGGCGCCACTCGAGTGGTACTGGCATGTGGGTGAGTCCGCGAGCCGTCACGTAGTCGAGGACGACACGGGCGTCTACGGAACATACGGTCTGGCGCGCGATGGACTTCAGACCGCAGTGCGGTTCCTTGACGCCGTCGGTGCGTTGCCCGCAGAGGCGAACGTCTTCATCGATGGCGACCACGGCCCCCAAGTCAACTCGCGTGATTGGTCCGCGTTCCTCGAAGAATTGTTCGAGGTATCGTCGCGGAACGCTACAGTGATGGTGCCTGCTCGGCAAGAAGGCTTCGCCTACGCTGCGGTGCGTCGTCTCGCGGATGGGTGCGTCTTGCTCAAGGCGACCCCGCCGGTGCGTGGCCCCGACTGGGCTTTCCGACTGGTAGACAACTTCGACTGCTCAACGGCCGTTGTCGCATACGTCGATCCCCCCGAGTCGGGTGCCCACTACGAGGCCATGATGACCTCGTCACAAGTGGCCTGGGTCGTCGAATCGCCAGTGCCAGGAGTGACCGATGAACGATGACGACTTCGATACCTACGATGAGTCCGACGACGACTGGGGCGTCGTCATCGAGCCGGCGTGCCGACACGCGCTGAACGCGTTCGCATCTGCGCTCACAGACGGGCGAGCCGGCGATGCTGCGTCATTGCTTCACCCCGACGTCACCGATAAGCATGGTGGGGTCGAGACGTACGCGAGGGCCCTGAGCCAAGCGCTGAACGGTTTGGACGCCACGACGTTCCGGGGCGTCATCCACCCCGCGCCCCACAACAACGAGACCATGGTCTGGGGCGAGCTGCGGGTCGCATCAGAGGGTGAAAGTCAGGCCAGTTCGGAGGGCAAGTCGATAGACCTCATGCTCCGCAACGACAACGGCTGGCTGATCGACGCTGATCCATTGGACGCGCGTTACTACCCGCGCGTCGACCCGGGCGAGATCGACCACCGAAAGCTCATGGGATTTGGTCAGTTCGAGTCGCTCTCCTTCGAGCCGTTCGGTCTCGCCGCTTGGGAGGGCCCCCTGGGAGTTGGAGGCTCATCGAGCGAAGGGCGAAACCGTGTGACCGCGATCTCGTTGGTCCATGGCGAGGTCTACTCGGAGCACGGTCCGAAAGTCGTGGTCGAGACCTCGCCCCGAGGGTCGTCCCACCACGACGGTGTGTTCCAACTCGCGCAGTTGATGTCTCCGACGATGCAGGAGGCGACGCGACAGGAAAGGCGTGACCTTCAGCAGCGGCAGGAAGAATTGGTGCAGGAGTTGCACCGCACAGGGCGGGTCGCGTTGGAACTGACAATCGACGGCGAGCCGCGAGCCGCAACCATGCTCGACGCCGGCGACGACCACTATGTCGCGGCGGCCTTGGTCGATGATCGATCGGTGACGGTCGTTGGAGCCGGCGTGCCTTGGTCGACGATTGCTCTTGAGAGCTGCCCCGATCTCGAGCGCTACTTTGAAGGCACCGTCTCTTCGATGAAACGAATGCAGGAGGCGTCAGCGGCGGCCCTTGTCGCCGAACTCGACGATGGCGACGAGGACAGCGACCCTTCGCGACCGATCGCCATCGCGATGATCATGGGACCGCAATCTGACGAGGAGGAAGAGGTCGTCGATTTCTGTCTCGACCTGCTCAATCGATTCAGGAAGCGTAGCCCGGACGAGCTCGCCGCGCTCTCGAGTGCGCGCCTTGTGGCCGACGGCGTCGACGTCTACGCCAAGCGGGTCGAAGCGATCTTCCAAGAGCGACCTGTGGTCCACGCCGCCTGGGCCGACCAGCCGCGACCAGAAGACTCAGGCCGTTACGCCGCGACGGTCGAGCTCCTGTTCGAAGGTGACAACCCCTTGAAGCGCTGGCGCACGTTCCACTTTGTCGTCGAGGACGGAGCCCCGAAGCTCGACACGGACCTCGTCGACCTGGCCGCCGCAAGATGACCGCGATCGAGCAATCGCTTGCAGACCTTGTTCCAGCCGATTGGCCACGTCCCGAAGACTCAGCCAGGCCAATCGCTTACGTCACGGTGTATCGCGCCGGACTGCTGCCGCATTCGCCGGTGACGAAGCACGGTGAGTACTTCGACATTCCTGGCGCTCGCGGCATCGTTCTACTATCGACCCCGATGCGTCCGGATTCGCGAGCGGTTGTGACTACCGATGGCGCATCGGGGATCCCGAGAATCGCGATCGAGGTAAGGCCTCATGTCGTTCACGAAGGGGGAGAAGGCGTCTATACGTACTTGCTCGTGCCTGCGGTTGAGGAGGACGGAACGGCAGTCGAGCCCGGATTGGCCGTGGAGCGGACGGAGGCTGCCGTCGGTTTGCTTACTTCACTCTGCTCACCGGCGATCGCCTGGAAGGCGCAGTTCATGGCAACGGTGCATCCGTCAGGGGACCTAGCTCCGCACCTCGAGACCGTTCGAATCGCGTTGGCTGGAGGCACCCCAGAAGTCGCCGACGACGCGCGCCAACGATTTCATCGTGTCGGCGAGCTGATCGCTTCGCAGGACGGCCGTGATCGTCGGCGGATCGACCTCGCTCTGCGATGGTTCACCCGATCGCAGGGCGAACATGGTGTCGACGCATTCGTGTCGTGCTGGATTGCGATTGAAGTCCTCAGCATGATGGCTTACGGCGATCGCGACCTGCCGGAACTTCAGCGAATCATGGCTGAGGTATATGGCGTCACGGCTGCCGACTTGGAAGATCATGTCGGTCTCGTCTCGATCTATCGGCTTCGAAATGGAATCCTTCATGAGGGCGCGCGCCACGAAATCATCGAGCCCATACTTGAACTGACGGCGCGCATTCTGCGAGACCTATTGGACTGGGTAGTTCATGAACCGGGACGAGGGTTGGCTCCGTCGTACTTTGCCCGCACCGTGATGGAGTCGGGCCAATCGTTAGCGGAGTGCGTTGCGACGACGGCCGATGCAGCGCAGCTAAAGGCGACCGACAAGCGCGCACTTTCGCTGCGATGCCGCACTCTGTAGGCCGCCCTCAACTCTGCAATTCTCGCGTGGCTGGATCCGCGTCGGCGACCCAAGCGGGTGGGGCAGCTCGGCGATGCGGCGGAGGAGCTTCTGCTTCCGATCGCGGACGGCTTCGGCCGACCACTTCACTCGCAATTCGCTCACGGGGCAACTGCGGGGCAGTCTGGAGATGGGATCATCGGTCGCGGGCAGCGGGACCTGACGGACCATGCTGACAACGTGCCCTCGGGGAGCCCTGTGCGACTAGCGTGCCTCCAGTTGGTTCGCCCATCCGCACTTGTAGCCGAGTTTCGCGTATTCGCGCTGGAGGTGCTTGCTGCAGTCGATGCCCTCGTCGAGTCGTAGCCGGTCTTGGTCGACGGTTATGAGGTGATACTCGGACCACGCTTCTCGGATGGTGGAGCCGTCGGAGAGTGATGTCACTTCCGCCGTCAATGTCGCCAGCGCCGCATCCGCGATCGGCCCCGCCGGATCGATGATGTCCATGATGACGACGCTGGGCTCGTCGGCGGCGCCAGGGTCTAATCCGCTGTCGGCGAGTTGCTCAGCTCGGGTGTGCAGCGCCCCTGCTGCCTGCAGCCAGAGGGCGTGCGCGTCCGTGAGCGAGTCCCCGGGCTTGACTTGTTCGAGCTGCCTCCACGTGTCAGCGATCTCGCCGGCGGTGCGATGCATGTCCTGGCGCTCGGTGGGGGTCAGTGATTCACGTTCCGACGCGTCATAAACGGTCAGGTCCTGCGCGTACATCTTGCTGATCAGGGGTTGAATGGAGGCTGCGTATGCATCGAACTCCCGGTGTCGTTGAGACGTTGTGTAGGCGAGAGCCGCTCCGCCGAACAGCAGGATCGCGAGTAGGGAAAGTGCCAAGATCACAAGCCATCGGCGCCTGGGAAGCGCCCGCACTTCCGACGCGTCAAGCTGCACGTAGGTGTGCAAGCTGGCTAAGGCGTAGATCGGCATCACAAGCGCTGCCAGAAACGCTGTGACTGCAAAGGTGATCCGGGTGGTGCCCACCAGCAGCATCACGCATGGGAGCAGCGACAGCGTGAGCAAGTTCGCCGCGATCCAGAAGGTGCGCCAAGGCGCCCGACGAGTTAATCGAACGCTCGTTGTCAGCGCGCTCAGCGGCCCTACGCCCTTCACGACGAGAACGCTCGGAGCCGTCAGCGTGTAGGTGGCCACGACGAGCAGGCCGATCAGCAGGAAGAGTATTCCCACCAGACTGGCAAGGCCGGACAGGATCCCCAGGGCGCCGGCAGCCAAGGCCAAGCGAGCCGAGAACGGGCGCGAATCTCTCCGCAATCTGCGCGCGGCGATCGCAATCATGGCAATCCCAGCGATCATCAGGACCAGCATGCTGATCATCGACGTGATTGCCGTGATGAGCCACTCGGTGCTGGTCGTCGGCTCGGCTGGCGCGATGCCGCCGAGGAGTGCGAGCAGTGCCGCCGACACGAAGGTGATCGTTCCGATCGGGCGCCAATCATGACGCACGGAATTCAATGCGCCGCGAATCACACGACGCACCCTCAGTGGCCCGTCGGTCGCCGCTTCCCCTGAATCTGATCCAGTCACCATCGTTCCCTCCTGCCCCCGGCGCAGAGCTCGGGAACCACAAGGTCCTTCAGTGGTAAGCGCCGGGAGTCGGTGAACCTCGGATCTGGGGGGTGGCACGCATCTCGCGAACTCTGCGATATACTGGGTACCGGAGGTATCTTAGTTATGGCAACTCGAAAATCATTGCCTGGGGTCAAGGGGCGCCTGACGACCCGCGAAGTCGCGGTGTTGTCCGGCGCGAGTTTGCCCACGGTGAAGAAGGCGCTGCAGCAGCAGAAGCTGAAGGCGCGAAAACTGAAATCCGGGCTGGTCATGGAGCCGCGAGCCGTGCCGACTATGGCTGCCTTCAAGGGCTTGGATGTGCGGCTGTCGCAGGTCGCGCAGCGTCGCGTTCGAGATGGGCTGTTTGCCAAGGGTGGAGAGTTGCCGGCGCAGATCGAGATCTCCGAGGCGCTTGTCCTTCGCGTGACGGATGAGATCCGCGCGTCATATCAGCGAGCAATCGAGTACGTCGACGCGCGCGACAGATACCTCGAGCATCGAGCTGACGTCCTGGGCGGCACACCGGTGATCAAGGGCACGCGCCTGAGCGTGTATGTGTTGGCGGCACGAATCGACGGCGGCGAGTCGTTCTCGGACATCGAGGCCGACTATCCCGACGTATCGAGCGCGGCGATTCGTGCGGCCGTCGATTACGCGCGTGCGCACCCTCCGGTCGGTCGTCCGCGTAAGCCGTGGCGCGAGGCATCAACGGCTGCATGAAGCTACTGCTCGACGAGAACGTCTCGCCCTCGATCGCGTCCGAACTTTGGGAGCGCGACATCGATGCGATCGCGATTCGCGATCGCGGCAAGCTTGGTCTGCCCGACCACGAGGTTGTGCTCCTGGCCATTGACGAGGATCGCGTGATCGTGACCGCGAACGCCGACGACTTCACAGCGCTCTGCGGCGACGAGGAGATCCACCCCGGCTTGATCACGATGGACAGTGGCGCGCGTGATCAGCAGCTCGCCATGATCACCGCAGCGCTTGCGCACATCGCCAGCGAGTCCGCAGGCAAGCAGCAATCGTCGGATGCGTTCATGGTCAATCGAGTCGTCGAGGTCGGAGTCGACGGTGCGTGCTCGAGTTATCCGCTTCCGGCGTCATGAGGCTAGCTCTGGTCTAGCGAGTCGTACTCAACGTTGCGCGTGCGTGTATCGCGTGTGCCGCGATGGCGATGCCGACCGGGTCGACGAGTTGTAGGAACCGCCCATCGGCTCGTTCGCCATCGCGATTGCGTTCGACCAGCGCGCGCAGGGCCACGAGTCGTGCAACGGCGTCGCTGAATTCCCATGCAACGTCCCAGCGCGCGAACTGGCCGCCACCGCGGCGCTCGAGCTTCCAGCGATGGGCGGCGATCTCGCCGATCGTGTCCATGAGCTTGGAGTACCGGACTGGCTTGGGCGTCTCGTCATCGAGCAGGTGCACGATGACGAGCATCGTGAGCTCCTGGGTGAAGTTGGGCTCAGGGTCGGGGCACAACTGCGCGGCGAGGTCGACGAGGAGTTGGCGATCGACGCATGTGTCACCTGCGCGGGCGAGTGTCGTGCGGCCGAGCTTCGTGGCGACGAGCTTGCCCTTGTACGCGCGAACCAGTCGTGTGCGCGTGAGCAGTTCTCGCAGCGCCGGGAGCGGAGGGACATCGTCCTGGTTCTGTGGCTTGTGGCCAATGCGGTCCAGCTCGGTGAAGCGAAAGCGCTCCTCGCCATCCTGAGTGATCTTGCGGCCCAGTCGGCCGCTCGGCGCGAGCTTGATCGCCGCATCGCTGGCCGCGCGATCCAGCATCCAATACGCCGGCTCGAGCGCATGCTGGAGCGACTCGGGGTCGAGTGCCTCGAAGAGTGCTGGCGCAAGCCGGATCTGCGCCCATGCGCTGTCGGTGCCGTAGACAATCACGCGCAGAAGCCTACCCAGCATCGACGGGGCGTTCGACCGTTGTCCGGACAACGCTTCGGCGCGAGTTGACGGGTTGCTGACCGGAAGACGGAAGAGAGTGGCCTGCAATCCGGCGACCAGCGAAGTAGTGAAGTGGTCACTGAGTTGCCCCACTTGCCCCGCTCGAGTTGCCCCGCTGCGATGCAACGAAACTAAAACACCTACAAATGCGGGTGTTTTTGAAAAGCCGATGAGCGGACTCGAACCGCTGACCCCTTCATTACGAGAGCCGTGCCATGTCCGGACATGTCCGGACATAGGCGGACATTAGCAGGTGTTTTGGCGTCGTTGTCCGGACATGTCCGGACAAGAGAGCTCGTGAGAGTTGCCCCGTTTGCCCCGCTAACGGGGCAACTGCGGGGCAATCTGGCAAAGGGGTCAGCGATACATGGACACCAAGACGAGCATGCCCGCCTCGATGAGGGACTCGTTCAGGTGCGGCGGGCCGCTCGCCGCACGTGCTCGCAATCGCGGCTGATGATGTCGCCCGGGTCGGCAAGCACGCGGTCGCGGCCTGGCCCGCAGGACACGCGATCGCCTCGCCGCCCGTCCCGGACGTTGATGACGTCTTGGCCAGCGCCTCCCGCAACTGTGTCGCGGCCCGCGCCGCCGATGAGGACGTCGTTGCCCGCCTCGCCTAGAAGCGTGTCGTTACCCGCCCCGCCCCGGAGCGTGTCGTTACCCACTCCGCCCCGGAGCGTGTCGTTGCCGAGGCCACCGTTCAGTCGATCGGCGCCTGCACCTCCGGAGAGCCAGTCGTTTCCGGTCCCGCCCCAGATTCGATCGTTTCCGCCGCCTCCGAAGATCCGGTCGTTACCACGTGTTCCCACGACGCGGTCCGCTTTGGGGCCGAATGAAACCAGCTTCGCAGTCGAGAAGGTTCCGGCGCACCAGGGCCCTGCCTTGTCCTGACGAAGCGCGCGGATGCGGTACTCGTGCGAGTTGCCTGGGATGAGCCCGTTGAAGCGTGTGCTCATCGTGTCCGGTCCGAATGAGATTCGGACCCAGTCACCCGTCGCTCCTTGGTGTCGCTGCTCGACGTGATACTCGGTTACGCCCAGTTCCGCGGATCGGTTCCAGGTGACTATTGCTGCGCTGGCGAAGCCGCGGGATGTCACTTCTGCCGTGCAGTTCGTGGGTGCTCCCGGTGCGGCGATGTCGATAGTGGGTGCTGGTGGCGTCGGTGGCGTCGGTGGCGTTGGTGGCGTCGGAGGTGTTGGGTCGGAGGTGTCGTCGATCGTCGGCGCGGTGGGATAGCCTTCGAGGCGAACAACACCGAGCTGCCCCTCGCCGAACACGGCGAGGTTGCCCGCGACGTGGACGCGCCCATCCGGGGTCTGGATCGGGACCGGCCCGGTCCCGGTCGCCGTGCCTGCGGGGGCCACTCCGCCTGTGCCGAACGCTGCATCGACAGAGCCGTCGGCGAGCACCCGCAGGAGCGTGTCTTTCCCCGTGGAGGGGTTGGACACTCCGACCAGCGCCGCGCCATCTTCAAGCAGCAGCATTCCGAGCGCTTCGGAATCGCCGTTGGTCACGTCGCGCTCCGATTCGGAAGCGAACCCGGCGTCGACGGTGCCGTCGCCGAGGAACTGCGCCATCGCGACGTCGAAGTACGCTTCGACGAAGTCGAACGTGGCGCCGAGCACGACGACGCGGCCGTCGGCACGTACTGCCAGATCCCGCACTGCGGTCATGCCGTCAACGGTCAAGGTTCCGTCCTCGTCGAACGCCGTGTCGAGCGCGCCCGACGACGTCAGCGCGACCAGCTTGCCATCGGTGGTGCCGACGATGACCCGTCCGTCCGGGTGGAGTGCGACGGCAGATGACGGGCTTGCCGTTGCGACATCGCCGTCGTCGGCGAAGGTCGGATCGAGAGCGCCGGTGGTCAGCAACCGCGCCACCGCACCGGAGCTCCCGATGCCACCGGCCACTACAATGGTGCCATCCTCGGACATCGCCAGCGCTCCGACGGCGTCCATCATGCTGACGACGCCGGCAGATCCGAACGTCGCGTCGAGCGCCCCCGTCGAGGAGTAACGACGCACGAATCCACCCCCGGCGTCGATGCCGCCGACGACCACCTTGCCATCCGTCTGAACGACTACCGCCAGCGCATTCGAGG
>JBBSJW010000038.1:0-27510 GCA_038256885.1 Propionibacteriales bacterium | reverse complement strand
GAGAGTTACGGTGGAACACGAGGACCTCCGGACGGTTGAAGACATAGACATCTCCACCGCACCCGGAGGTCTTCGCCACGTCAAGAGCCGAGCAGTGTCACTAACGTCCTGGCCGAGTACAACTAGGCCTCCTCGACCTGACCCATCCGAATGATCAGGTATGCCGGCAGTGCGACGGCCACGCCCACCGCGCCGAGCACGAGGGCGATCCACCCACGACGCACCTGCTTGGTCACCGCTTCGTAGACGACCCACAGGGCAAGAGCTGCATACGTCAGCAGGATGTCGGTAGAGACGCCCGATGCAACGGGAGTGTCGAACATGTCGTCAATCGCCTTGCCGAACGTGAGGTCCTTAACCTCCGGCGCAAGGATCACGACGAACAACACGATGAAAAGGGCTGCGATGCCGATGAGTCCGGCCTTGAAGGAACGCTCAGTCATGGGGTCAATGTATCCGGATGGCTGAGGCCGCCCGCGGCCGAACGCCGACGGAGGCTAGCGAAGCGGGAGTGGTTCGCGCCGAAGGCGCCGCGCCGCGAAGCCGAGCCTCGAACACGCGTAGAATGTGTTTCGAGCCACACCACCCCGTGGTTCGAACGATGAATGTGCCCACCAACGCACATTCGCCACTACGACAAGAGAGCACTACCGTGACCGACTCCAGCACCCCACCGTCAGCCTTCGGCACCGAGCATGAGCAAGTCGTGTTCTGCCACGACGAGGCGTCCGGCCTCAAGGCCATCATCGCGATCTACTCCACCGCCCTGGGCCCCGCGCTCGGCGGAACCCGCTTTTATCCGTACGGCTCAGAGCAAGAGGCTCTCGCCGACGTCCTCAATCTTTCGCAGGGCATGGCCTACAAGGCAGCCCTCGCCGGACTCGACCTAGGTGGCGGCAAGGCAGTCATCATCGGCGACCCCAACACCCTCAAGTCCGAGGCCCTGTTGCGCGCGTACGGACGTTTTGTCCAGTCGATCAACGGCCGCTACTACACAGCATGCGATGTCGGCACGTTCAGCCCCGACATGGACATCATCGCCCGTGAGTGCGACTTCGTGACCGGTCGCACCGTCGAGCACGGCGGCGCCGGTGACTCCTCAGTCCTCACCGCTTTCGGCGTCTACCAGGGCATGCGTGCCAGCGCATTCCACGTATGGGGAGACCCGTCGCTGGCCGGCAAGACCGTCGGCGTTGCCGGCGTCGGCAAGGTCGGCCGACACCTCGTCGGTCTCCTGCTCGAGGAGAAGGCGAATGTCGTCGTCACAGACGTCTACGCACCCGCCATCGAGGCGCTCAAGGAGAAGCACCCCGAGATCCGCGTGGTCGCTGACACTGCAGCGCTCGTACGCGAGCCGCTCGACATCTACGCGCCCTGCGCGCTGGGTGGCGCGCTCGATGACGAGGTCGTCGGTGTCCTGTCGGCCAAGATCGTCTGCGGTGCGGCCAACAACCAGCTTGCCCACGAGGGCATCGACAAGCTGCTCGAGGAGCATGGCATCACGTATGCGCCCGACTACTGCGTCAACGCAGGCGGTCTCGTACAGGTCGCCGACGAGCTCGAAGGCTTCAACTTCGACCGCGCCAAGATGCGGGCAGCGAAGATCTACGACACGACGCTGAGCGTGCTCGAGCACGCCAAGAGCGAAGGCGTGACGCCGGCCGTGGCTGCCGACCGCGTGGCGGAACAGCGCATGCGCGAAGTCGGCCGACTGCGTTCGGTGTGGCTGCCCAAGTAGGCGAGATCGTTCGGGAACGACCCGGTAGCTAAGAAGCTGCCGGGTCTTCTCGTTCGACCATGTCGACATACTGCGCCGGAATCGGTTCGCCCGATTCGCCGTGGAGCTCGCGCTGCAGATTGTTGAAGTCCGTCTCTGGTGTGCGGTACTTCAAGTCGCGCGCAACTTTGGTCTGTTTGGCTTTAGCTCGGCCGCGCCCCATGGGTCCGACCCCCTCGCAGAAAAATAGTCAGTTTGTCGTGCTGACAAGCCTACCTAAGTACTTCAACATTCTTGGCATCGGCCCCCACCCGCGTGCCTCCGTCTTAAACGAGAGTTACGGTGCCGCCGGCGCCGTGAATGCCTGCCTCGGAGACATCGCCTGCAATCCAGGCGTCAACGCCCCGCTCAGCGAGCAGACGCAGGGCGGCATCGGCGGCGTCAGGAGCGACGATCGCGACCATGCCCACGCCCATGTTGAGGGCCAAATCGAGATCGGCTTGCGCCACACCGCCCACAGATCCGACGAGGTCGAATATCGGCTGCGGAGTCCAGGACGAGCGATCGAATCGTACGGACACCGTCTCGGGCAGCACCCGAGCCAGGTTGGCGGCGAGGCCGCCACCCGTGATGTGCGACATCGCGTGGACCTCGACCTCAGCGGCGAGAGCCAGGCACGGCAGCGTGTAGAGCTTGGTGGGGGTCAGCAGCTCTTCGCCGAGCGTGCCGCCGAGCTCGGGTACTTCGCGGTCGAGCTCCCATCCAGCTTTGTCGAAGAAGACGTGGCGGACGAGCGAATAGCCGTTGGAGTGCAGCCCACTCGATGCCATGCCGATGACGACGTCACCGGGACGTACGAGCTCAGCGCCCAGCAGCTTGTCGGCCTCTACCACGCCCGTCGTCGAGCCGGCGATGTCGTACTCGTCGGGCGACAGGAGTCCAGGGTGCTCGGCAGTCTCGCCGCCCAGTAGGGCCGTGCCGCTCTCGGCGCAGGCTTGGGCGATGCCCTTGACGATGTCGGCGATCCGCTCGGGGACGACCTTGCCGCAGGCGATGTAGTCGGTCATGAACAACGGCTCGGCGCCACATACGACGAGGTCGTCGACCAGCATGCCGACGAGGTCGAAGCCGATCGTGTCGTGCTTGTCCATGCGCTGGGCGATCTGCACCTTGGTGCCGACGCCGTCAGCGGAGGTGGCGAGCAGCGGCTTGTCGTATGACTTGAGCGCCGATGCGTCGAAGAGTCCGGCGAATCCGCCGATGCCGCCGACAACCTCAGGGCGGCGGGCCTTCTCGACCCATTCCTTCATCAGCTCAACAGCGCGATCGCCCTCGGCGATGGAAACCCCAGCGCTGGCGTAGGACGTCATCAGATGACCTCGAGGGGCAGAGTTTCCTGCACCTCGAGCAGGTGCTTGCCGATCAGGTCGTCCTCCGGCAGCGCAACGGGGTAGATGCCATCGAAGCAGGCACGGCAGAGGTTGTCCTTCTTGACGTTGGTGGCTTCGACGAGCTGGTCGAGCGAGATGTAGGCGAGTGAGTCAGCGCCGATCGACTTGCGGATCTCGTCGACCGAGATGCCATTGGCGATGAGCTCGGCCCGCGATGCGAAGTCGATGCCATAGAAGCAAGGCCACTTCACCGGCGGCGACGAGATACGCACGTGGACTTCGAGGGCCCCAAATTCGCGCAACATACGTACCAACGCCCTTTGGGTATTTCCTCTCACTATCGAGTCATCAACCACGACGAGTCGCTTGCCGGCGATCACATCGCGCAGCGGGTTGAGCTTGAGTCGGATGCCGAGCTGGCGCAATGTCTGCGAGGGCTGGATGAAGGTGCGGCCGACGTACGAGTTCTTGACCAGACCGTGGCCGAACGGGATGCCCGACTCCTCGGCATAGCCGATCGCGGCCGGCGTGCCGGACTCCGGGACGGGAATGACCAGATCGGCGTCGACGGGGAACTCACGAGCCAAGCGACGACCGATCTCGGCGCGAACCGAGAACACCCGCTGGTCGGAGATCGTGGTGTCAGGTCGGGCGAGGTAGACGAACTCGAAGAGGCAGCCCTTGGGCTCAGCCTTGGCGAACCGTTCGCTGCGCAGACCATTCTCGTCGATCGCGATGAACTCACCGGGCTCGATCTCGCGGATGTATGAGGCGCCGACGATGTCGAGAGCGGCCGTCTCACTGGCGACGACCCAACCGCGTTCGAGGCGACCGAGCACGAGGGGGCGAATTCCTTGAGCATCACGTGCGGCGTAAAGCGTGTTCTCGTCCATGAAGACCAGCGAGAACGCACCGCGCAGCTTGGGGAGCACCTCGAGCGCTGCCTCTTCGACCGAACGATCGGGGAACGAGGAGAGGAGAGTCGCCATGACCGAGGTGTCGCTGGTCGCGGTCTCGCCCTTGCTTGCATTGCCCGCAAGACCTTCGCGCTGGCGCACCATCTCGATCAGCTCTGCAGTGTTGGTCAGGTTTCCGTTGTGGCCCAAGGCAACCGAACCCTGTGCCGTCGGACGGAACGTCGGCTGCGCGTTGTGCCACACGCTCGAGCCGGTTGTGGAGTAGCGGGCGTGGCCGATCGCGAGCTCACCCTTGAGGGAGTCGAGCGTCGACTCGTCGAACACCTGGGAGACGAGGCCCATGTCCTTGTAGACCAAGATCTGCTTGCCGTTGCTCACGGCAATACCGGCGGACTCCTGTCCGCGGTGCTGCAGCGCATACAGGCCGAAATAGGTCAGCTTGGCGACCTCTTCACCGGGAGCCCAGACGCCGAAGACGCCGCAGGCATCCTGGGGTCCGACGTCCTGGGGATCGATGTCGTGGGTGAGGCGTCCATCTCCGCGGGGCACGTGCTCAAGTGTACGGGCTCGGACGTCCCAACACCCACGTGCCGCGTATCACGCGGGCAACCTGCCCAGCTCAGGGCCGACCCGGTTGAATGGACGCATGAGCTCAGACCAGATCACCGTCGAACGCACGATCAACGCTCCTGCCGACCGCATCTTCGCGCTGCTGTCGGACGCTGCGAAGCACTCCGAGATCGACGGGTCCGGAACCGTCCAGGGCACACGCCAGGATTCACGGCCGCTGAAGCTGGGCACCAGGTTCGGCATGGAGATGCACATGGGCGTGGGCTACAAGACGTCGAACGAGGTGGTCGAGTTCGAGCAGGACCGGCGCATCGCGTGGAAAACCAGCGGCGCCAAGGGCCTGGTCGGTGGCCGGATCTGGCGCTACGAGCTCGAGCCCGTGGACGGCGGCACGCTGGTGAAGGAGACGTGGGACGTCTCGCAGGACAAGCAGAAGTTCTTCCTGAAGCGCAGCCGGATGGCTCCCGCTGCGAAGCTCGGCATGCGCAAGACCCTGGAGCGCATCGCCCATACCCTCGAGCCCTGACCGTGTTCTAGGCTGTCGTGATCCGGGTCACACTGCCGAGGAGCACCCATGCCGTTCACCATCCCGCCAGCCACGTTCCTTCCCGACTTTCTGGAGTTCCGAGCGACAGACAGCCCAGACAAACCGTGCTGGATCTTCGGTGAACGCACGTGGTCGTGGGCCGACGCCTGGGACGACGTACGCCACGCGGCCGGCGCCCTCAAGGCGGACGGCGTGCAGCGCGGCGACCGTGTCGCGATCCTCGACAAGAACAACCCCGTGGTCCTGCAGGTGCTGCTTGGAGGCTGTCACCTCGGTGCTGCGACCACCGTCGTCAACTGGCGACTGGCCGGCGACGAGCTCGACTACGTCATCAACGACTGCGGGGCCAAGGTCGTGTTCGTCGGCCACTCACTGCTCGAGCAGTTCAACCTCGTACGCGATCGCCTCGATCACATCGAGAAGGTCATCATCATCGGCGGACCAGACGACGAGTACGAAGCATGGCTGGCAGCGGGTGAGCCCACCGACCGACAGTCGGACGTTGACCCGGATGACATCTGTGTCGTGATGTACAGCTCGGGCACCACCGGCCGACCCAAGGGCGTGCAGCTGAGCCAGCACGCGATGGTCGAGCACAGCATCAACGGAATCGGCGACACGACATACGAATACGACGACATGGCCCTGGTGGCGATGCCGATGTTCCACGTCGGCGGCACCTCGTACGCACTGCTCGGACCTGTCGTCGGCATCCCCGGCTACATCATCAGCGAGGTCGACGCGATGCAGCTGGCCGGCGGCATCATGGCCGGCTGCACCCACGTGTTCCTCGTGCCTGCAGTCGTGGCCGCCCTGATCGCGGCTGGCCCCGACGCGATGGCGCTGTTCAGCAAGCTCAAGGGATTCGGCTACGGCGCTGCTCCGATGCCGCTGCCCATCCTGCGCGAAGCGATGAAGGCGTGGCCCAACACGGAGTTCCAACAGGTCTATGGCATGACGGAGTTCGGCGGCGTCATCACCGTCCTGAACGACGCCGCGCACCGTGACGAGTCTCATCCGGAGCGACTCGTGTCGGCGGGGCTGCCCGTCGCGAAGGCAGAGCTTCGCATCGTCAACCCGTCGACGCTCAAGGACGTGCCGACCGGTGAATCCGGCGAGGTCTGGTTCCGCACACCACAGGCAACCGCCGGCTACCTCGGCAAGCCTGAGGCGACGGCTGAGCTCATCACGCCGGACGGCTGGGTGCGTACGGGCGACCTGGGACGGGTCGACGAAGACGGCTTCCTGTTCATCGAGGACCGACTGAAGGACATGATCATCACGGGAGGCGAGAACGTCTACTCTCCCGAGGTCGAGCGCGTGCTTGCTGAGCACCCCAGCATCGCGGAGGTCGCGATCATCGGCGTTCCCCACGACACGTGGGGCGAGACAGTCAAGGCCGTCGTGGCGTTCAAGCCCGACCAGGCGGTCGAGCCGGACGAGCTCATCGCCTTCGCCAAGGAACGCCTCGCGGGCTACAAGGCGCCGTCGTCGATTGACATCGTCGAAGCCCTGCCACGCAACCCGTCGGGCAAGATCCTGAAGCGTGACCTGCGCAAGCCGTACTGGGCTGACAGCGACCGACAAGTCTGACATCCCAGCGAAATCCGCTGCGCGGGTTACCCTTTTTGAATGCGCCTGGTTACTTCCCCAACCGCGCGGAAGCTGCTGACCGTCCTTTCTGTCAGCCTCGCCGCGATCCTCATGACGCCCTCGACCGCCGTGGCAGCCGATCCGCCTGCACCCGGCAGCTTCACTGGTTATGGCTTCGACGCCTGCGTCGCGCCCAACCAGAAGGTCATGGACGCGTGGAACCTCAAGTCCCCTTTCACGGCCATCGGCATCTACATCTCAGGCAACTCGCGCTACTGCGGCGACGCGTACCAGCCCAACCTGAGCCACGAGTGGGTCGCCAAGAACGCTGCCAACGGTTGGCGGTTCATCCCGATCCACGTGGGCTACCAGGCGCCCTGCTTCAAGAACAACCCCGACAGCAGGGTCCAGAAGAAGCGGATGTCGACAACGGTCTCGACCGCTCGCAGCCAGGCTGTGTCCGATGCCAACGAGACGATCGACGCTCTCAAGAAGTACGGCTTCGCCACCGGCAGCGTGTCCTACCTGGACATCGAGTGGTACGCGCGCACCACCGCCTGCGACAACATCGTTCTTGAGTTCGCCGACGCCTGGACCGAGCGCCTGCACGCCGCGGGCTACAAGTCCGGTCTTTATTCGAGCGGCTCCGCGGCGATCAAGGCCGTCGACGAGGCACGTATCGCCAACAGGGCTGGCTTCACCCTGCCCGACCACATGTGGATCGCCTGGACCAACAAGATCGCGGACACCGACGGTGGTCCGTACCTCAGTGACGCCGGATGGACGAACCACCAGCGCATCCACCAGTACTGGAACGGCGTCAACGTCACCTACGGCGGTCACACCGTCAACATCGACTACGACTATCTCGACGTCGGCAAGGGTTCGGTGCCAACCACGAAGATCATGCCGTGCGACGTCAACATCACCTTCTCGTCCTACCCGACCTTAAAGCTCGGATCGACGGGCTCCGCTGTCTCCGCACTGCAGTGCCTGCTGACACGACGAGGATTCCCAGCAAACGTCACAGGGACCTTCACCACCAACACGCTCAACGCGCTGCTGGCGTACCGCAAGAGCAAGGGCTGGCCCAAGAAGACCTACACGACCCGACCCACCTGGACCGCGCTACTCTCGGCCGGCTACACACCTCGTGTGCTCAAGCAGGGGTCCATCGGCGAATCCGTGTGGCGCCTTCAGCGAGCCCTGACCGCAGCAGGACTCACGCCTTCGCGCAACGGGCTCTACGACACCAAGACCGTCGCGGCCGTGAAGACCTACCGCGAGAACAACGGACTCGCCCGCTACTCAACGACCGAGTCAACGGTCTGGACCCTGCTGAAGCGCGGCCGGACGGCCTAGCCGTTGTTGAGGCGGAGGAACTCTTCCATCGGGATCTGGCCAGACATGTAGGCCCGCACCGCCTGCTGACGACTGGGGCGGCCGGGATGCGTGACTGTGGTGCTCTCGTGCCGTTCCGGATGCCACCTCGACTGGATCCGTGACTCACCAAAGTCCAGGAGTCCACTAGCCGCCGGAGTGGTCGGAGTCGGTGCGGACAGCTCGTCGTTCCAGGGATCCTGCACGCGTCCAGATGCGCGCCACGGGTCGGCGTCGCGGGCAGAGTGCCACGGCTCGGGCGAGCGTACGACGGGTGCAGGTACGTAGGCGGCGGGGACGAAACCGAGCGATTCAAGGACCTGCGCGACGTACTGACGAGCGCTGATCTGACCCTGCGCATAGGCCACCAGCACGCGTACGCCGTCGGCATTCGCGGGGTAGCCGCTGTCAACCGAGTTGCGCAGTGCTTTGACCACAGCGTCGCGCCTACGGCCGATCAGGCCCGAAAGCAGAGCCGACCAGCGGTGGGCTGGATCGTCAGAATGGTGCGAATTGACGTCGCGCATCATGGCAGTTGCAAAGTCCCCTGTAGGCCTGGATCGTGTGCGATTGGGCCCACCCGTCCCCCGAGCGTCCGTGTCGCAAAGCCCACCCTAAGTCATCCGGGGTCTAGCGGAAACAGGTAAGCCAGATCGGATCTCTCGCCAGACGCTCGCTTGTTGGCAGATGCCCAATCGAGTTGCCCGCGACCCAGCGCGATCCACGTCTCTGCATCCATCTCCACGACGGCAGGCGGAGTTCCACGGGTGTGGCGTGCGCCCTCGATGCATTGCACGGCAGCAAATGGCGGGATCCGTACCTCGACGCTGTTGCCTGGCGCCTTCTCAACCAGCACGGCGATCAGGTGCATCGTCGCGGCCTTGAGATCGGCGCGCTCGCTCGAACCCGCGTCGAGTCGTGCGCAGACCGCAGCGAACTCCTCGCGATCAAGGGGTACCGGCCGGCTAGCCATCAGGCCAGGGCGGCCGGAATGGTTGCCTGCCACGCCGTACGCAGCTCGTTGACGTCGACGCTGAGCTGTCCGACAACCTCGAGTGCGGTGCCACCCGTACGGCCAATCGATGCCAGCTCCACGCCGTGCTTCTCGGCAAGACTGACGAGCTCTTCATGACGGGCTTCGCTCACCACGACCATCGCGCGAGCCGACGACTCGCTGAAGAGCTCGGCGAACGGGTCATCGAGCTCAACCCGTACGCCGACACCGTTGCGGAACGTTGCCTCGGCGAGCGCGACGGCGAGCCCGCCATCGGAGAGGTCGTGGGCCGACTCGATGACGCCAGTCTTGGCGGCTTCGACCATCAGCGAGGCGAGTGCCTGCTCGGCGGCGAGATCAACGACCGGCGGCATGCCACCGAGGTGGTCGTGGACCACTCCTGCCCACGCCGAGCCGGATAGCTCTTCGCGAGTCTCGCCCAGCACCAGAACATGCGAGCCTTCGCTGGTGAATCCTTGCTTGATGCGCTGGCGTACGTCCTCGATCACGCCGAGGATGCCGACGACGGGCGTCGGCAGGATCGGGTTCTCGCCGGTCTGGTTGTAGAACGAGACGTTGCCGCCGGTGACCGGGATGCCGAGCACCTCACACGCGTCCTTCAGGCCGTGGGTCGCCTGCTCGAACTGCCACATCACGTCGGGATCCTCCGGCGAGCCGAAGTTGAGGCAGTCGGTGACGGCCAGCGGCAGGGCACCGGTCACGGCGACGTTGCGGTAGGACTCGGCGAGCGCCAGCTGGGCACCGAAGTAGGGATCAAGCTTGGCGAAGCGGCCGTTGCAGTCCGTGGAGACCGCGACACCAAGGTGCGTCTCGGCATCGATGCGCACGACACCCGCGTCCTCGGGCTGGGCCAGCACCGTGTTGCCCTGCACGTAGCGGTCGTACTGATCGGTGATCCACGACTTGTCCGCCATGTTGGGCGAGGTGACCACTGCGACGATCTGGTCGCGGAGCTCGTCGCCGCTGGTCGGGCGAGGAAGCCTCTCGGCGCCATCGGCCTGCAGGGCGTCCTGCCAGGACGGTCGGGCGTACGGACGGTTGTAGGTCGGTCCGTCGTGTGCGACGGATCGCGGAGGTACGTCGACGACGGTCTCGCCGTGCCAGTCGATGACGAGGTGATCGCCGTCGGTGACCTCGCCGACCACGACGGCTTCGACGTCCCACTTCTCGCAGATCGCCATGAACTCGTCGAGGTGCTTGGGCTCGACGACAGCCATCATCCGCTCCTGAGACTCGCTCATCAGGATCTCTTCGGGCGAGAGGGTCGAGTCGCGGAGCGGAACGGTGTCGAGCTCGACATGCATACCGCCACTGCCGGCCGAGGCGAGCTCGCTGGTGGCGCACGAGAGTCCGGCGCCGCCGAGGTCCTGGATGCCGTTGACGACCTCTGCCTTGAACAGCTCGAGGGTGCACTCGATCAGCAGCTTCTCCATGAACGGGTCGCCGACCTGGACGCTGGGACGCTTGGCCGGACCGTCGGCGTCGAAGGTCTCGGAAGCGAGCACGGAGACGCCGCCGATGCCGTCGCCGCCGGTGCGTGCGCCGTACAGGACGACCTTGTTGCCGACGCCGCTCGCGAACGCGAGGTGAAGGTCTTCGTGACGAAGGACGCCCACGCAGAGCGCGTTGACGAGCGGGTTGCCGAGGTAGGACTCGTCGAACACGACCTCGCCGCCGATGTTGGGCAGCCCGAGGCAGTTGCCGTAGCCGCCGACGCCGGCGACGATGCCTGGCATGACCCGGCGGGTGTCCTCTGCGTCGAGCGGACCAAAGCGCAGCGGGTCCATGACAGCGATCGGACGGGCCCCCATCGCGAGGATGTCGCGGACGATGCCGCCGACTCCGGTCGCGGCACCTTGGTAGGGCTCGACGTATGACGGGTGGTTGTGTGACTCGACCTTGAACGTGACGGCATAACCCTGACCGATGTCGATCACGCCGGCGTTCTCACCGATACCGGCGAGGGTCTTGCCGAGCGGAGTCTCCTGCGGGAGGTCACCGAACTTCTTGAGGTGCACCTTGGACGACTTGTAAGAGCAGTGCTCGCTCCACATCACGGAGTACATCGCCAGCTCGGCGCCCGTGGGGCGGCGGCCGAGGATCTCGCGGATGCTGTCGTACTCGTCGGACTTGAGTCCGAGCTCGGCCCACGGCTGGGTCTTGTCGGGGGTGGCTGTTGCTACGTCGACGGTGTCCAGGCGAAGGGCTTCGGTCACTCCCCGATCCTATCGGTGGCTGATCAGGCGTCGGCCGTCGGTCAGAGCGCGCCGTAGCGGATCAGGAACGCGCGATCGGTGTCCATGCCGCCTTCGGGATCCGGCACCGGCTCGACGTCCTGCGACGTGATGGTGTCCTCGAGCTTGACCGGCTCGGGCAGGTGCTTGAAGCGCTCGGGCTTCACTCGGCACCTTCGAGCGCCGGCGTACGACGTCGTCCGCCCGGGAGCCGGCCCGCAAGTGAGCTGAGCGGCTCGACTGCACCGCTCAGGATGTTGACTGCGGTGTTGAGGTTGGGGATGGCGTTGCCCAGCGCTTCGAGCCTCGGAACGATAGCGTCGAAGGTCGTGCCGAGGTCGATCAGCTGGTCGAGCGTCCCACCGGGAGCGAGCAGCTTCTCGAGGATTCCGTCCTCTGCGAGGAGCTGTTCGAGCAGTCCGCCCTCAGCGAGAACGCGATCGATCGCTCCCTCTTCGGCCAGGAAGCGGTCGAGGGGGCCGCCGGGTGCCAGTAGCCGATAGAGCGGGCCGTCCTCGCCCAGTGCTCGGTCCAGTGGACCGCCGGTCTCGAGGAGGCGTACGAACGGACCGTCCTCGTCAGCCATGCGATCCAACAGTCCGTCGCGAGCAAGAGCCTTGCCGATGGGCCGGTCCTCAGCGGTGAGGTCGGCCAGCGTACGGGCGAGTCCCACGGGTCCGCGCTCGTCGGCGAGCAGCTTGCTCAACTGGTCAAGCAGTCCGTTCTCACCAAGGAGCGCACCGAGCCGGTTGGCGTAGCCACCCTCGCGCAGGATCGGCCCGTTCGGTGACGCGAGCTGGCCGAGAGCCAGAGTCGCCTGAGTGCCGGCCACGGCCACACGTACGGGAAGGAATGCGATCTCGCGAAGGTCCATGCCCCACAGCGTATGACGGTGACATCGCCGATGTCGCATGAGCCTTCAGTTGACGCAACCACGACTCCGACATATATTCAACGCATGTTGAATAATGCCATCGAGGTCGCGGACCTCAGGGTCTTGCGAGGCGGCAAGACAGTCCTGCCCGGTCTCGACCTGTCAGTGCCCACGGGGTCGGTCACCGGCCTCCTCGGTCCGAGCGGAAGCGGCAAGACGACATTGATCCGCTGCATTGCCGGTATCCAGATCGTCGCGGGCGGCACCGTGACGGTGCTCGGCCAGCCAGCTGGCACCGCGGTCAACCGGGCACGGGTCGGCTATGTCACCCAGGCGAGCTCGGTCTATCCGGACCTGACCGTGCGGCAGAACCTCGCGTACTTCAGCGCTCTCGCTGGCAAGGACGGCGGAGCCATCACCTCGACGATCGCCGATGTCGGGCTCACGTCGCGGGCAGGCGCACTGACCGGCAACCTGTCCGGCGGCGAGCGCATCCGCGTCTCGCTTGCCGCGGCTCTCCTGTCCGATCCCGAGCTCTACCTGCTCGACGAGCCGACTGTCGGGCTTGACCCCGTACTTCGCCGAGACCTGTGGGAGATGTTCCGCGGCCTCGCCGATGACGGCAAGACGTTGCTGGTCTCGAGCCATGTGATGGACGAAGCTGGCCGCTGCGACCGGGTGCTGCTGATGCGGGACGGCCAGCTGATCGCTGACGCCACTCCCGACGAGCTGCGTGCACAGGCCGGGACGGACGACCTTGAGGAAGCATTCCTCGTACTCGCTGAAAGGGACGTGGCATGACGCGTGCACTCGCAACCAGCCGCCGCGTCCTGCAGCAGCTCAGCCACGATCCCCGCAGCATCGCGTTGATCGTCCTCCTGCCGTCGGTCCTGTTGGCTCTGTTCAAGTACATCTACGACGGACAGCCCGCGATCTTCAACCGGGTCGGCCCGCAGATGCTCGGCCTGTTCCCCTTCATCGTGATGTTTCTGGTGACTTCGGTGACGATGGTGCGCGAACGTACGTCCGGCACCCTCGAGCGCCTGCTGAGCACTCCCCTCAAGCGCCGTGAGCTGATCGGTGGGTATGCGATCGCCTTCGGCATCGCCGCACTTGTCCAGGCACTCGTCAGTGCCGGAGTGGCGATCTGGCTGCTCGACCTCGATGTCCAGACGCCCTGGGCCATCGTTCTGTTCGCCGTCGTCGACGCAGTGCTCGGCACGGCTCTCGGCCTGTTGATGTCGGCGTTCGCGCGTACCGAGTTCCAAGCCGTGCAGTTCATGCCTCTCGTCGTCGTGCCGCAGATCTTGCTGTGCGGGCTGCTCACGCCTCGCGACTCGATGCCGAAGGTCCTGAACTGGATCTCCGACGTCTTACCCCTGAGCTATGCGACAGATTCGTTCACCGAACTAGCCAACAGCGATGTCTGGTCCAGCACTCTCGGGCGCAACCTCGGCATCCTCGTAGGCTGCTGTGCCGTGGCCATCGCTCTCGCATCACTGACCTTGCGGCGTCGGACACCGTGAGCGCTTCTCGCGGACGCGGTCGGCCGAGCGCAGACACCGCTGGCGACACGAAGCAGGCGATCCTCGACGCGGCACGCACCCAGTTCGCGGCCAAGGGTTTCGCCGGTGCGTCGCTGCGGTCGATCGCGTCGGATGCCGGCGTCGACGCGAGCCTGATCAGCCACTACTTCGGCGACAAGGCGCGATTGCTCGTCGCGACGATGCAGCTGCCGGTCAACCCGGTCGAGAAGATCGCGTCGGTGATCGAAGGCGGGCCCGTCGGGATGGCCGAACGACTGCTGCGGACATTCCTCGGCGCATGGGATCCGCATCGCGATGCGTTCAGCGCGATGGTCCGTACGACGCTCGGGTCCGGCGACGCTCAGGCACCGATGATCCAGCTGGCCCGCAACGTGCTCATCACCTCCCTGCTGAGCGTGCTCGAGGGTGATGACCGGGAGCTCCGAGCCAACCTGATCGCCAGCCAGCTGATCGGCATGGCGACGATGCGGTACGTCGTACGCCTTGAGCCACTTGCGGACGCGTCAATCGACGATGTCGTACGCCTGTATGCGCCGCCGATGCAGCAGCTGATCGGCTAGATCGAGCCGGCGATCGAGCCGATCACCGAAAGCAGTGCGACCACGACGGAGATCGGGATCAGCCAGAGTGCGGCGACCGCGACCGTGACCGTCGTGCCGATCTTGGGCGGCCCGAAGTAGCGCGCCCGCGGCAGGTCACCGATGCCCTCGATCCAGCGGCCGGTCATCGCCACGCCAGACCAGACGCCCTTGAGCCGCTCGAAGATGCGCCATCCGCCAGCGCCGGCGATGCTCGAGATCGCGCCGCGAGTCTCCTCGACCTTGTCGGTCAGGCTGATCATGATGCCGAGCTCGGTCGCGAGCTTGTCGGGCTCCTCGACGGCCCGCAGGATCCTGCGCCGGCGACCCCAGAATGCTCCCGTGACGAGCAGCATCGCCAGGCCAGCCGCGAGGATCACCCATCGGATGCCGCCGTCAGACAGCAAGCCGAGAGCGAGCGTCGTCACGATGAACGGGATCGGCAGAATCATCAGGAGTGCCGTCGGGATGCGGGCGAAATTCACCGCCAACACGATGACCCTGGCCGCCTTCTTGGCAGCCTCGCCGGTTTGATCGTCGACCTTGGCCGCCAAGTCACCCACGGCTGTGTTGGTCCGTCCGCCGAGTGACTTGACCTGTCGCAACTTCATAACCCCACGATATGGCCCGCTCCAAGTAGTCTGCGGCGCATGGAACTTCTTGCATCGAAGTGGAAGCTCATCTTCCTGGTTGGCGGCGTGGCCGGACTGGCGATCTTCGCCTTCATGCCGGACTACAACACCATGCAGATGTCGTCAGACGCCAAGGACTTCGCCAGCACTCTTGGTGATGACGAAGGTCGCGCCCTGATCGCGACCGTCTGCGACATGATCTTCGCGCTCTCGTACGGGGTGCTGGGTGTCGTCGCATTCAACAAGCTCGCCTCCGGAGGAGTCGCAGTGCTCGGCACCCTGCTGGCGGTCGGTGCATCCCTGGCAGACGAGATCGAGAACGTCCTGGTGTTCACCAACATCAAGTCGGACTCGCTCACCAACGGCGACGTCGACCTCATGGGTACGTTCGGCGCGATCAAGTGGGCACTCATCAGTGCCGGCATCCTGCTGCTGATCGTGGTTGCCGTACGCGCGCGAAAGGCGAAAACCGCGTCCTCGTAGTCTTCTGACGTGGCCATTGTCTTCTCGCTGATCTCAGCGCTGGCATATGGAATCTCGGACTTCCTGGGTGGCATCTTTGCCAAGAAGGCCTCGCCCTGGCAGGTCGCTGTCGTCGGACAGACGTCATCTGCGTCCTTCAGCTTGATCGCTGCACTGTTCATCTCCGGATCTCCGACCGGCCGCGACATCGCTTTCGGTGCGCTCGCCGGACTCGGCGGTGGATTCGGTGTCGTGTTCCTCTACCGCGGCCTGGCAACAGCCCGCATGGGCGTCGTCGCTCCGTTGTCGGCGATCGGTACGGCACTGCTGCCCGTAGCCGTTGGGCTCGGCACCGGTGATCGGCCGTCGAAGCTCGCGGTGTTCGGCATCATCTGCGCCTTCCCTGCCATCGCACTGATCTCGAGAGTCGTCGACGACAACCCCTCTCACCGTGGCGGCGTCATCGACGGGATCTTGGCGGGCGTCGGATTCGGCGCGCTCTTCGTCTTCCTCGGCCAGGTCGGGGACGATGCGGGCCTCTACCCGCTGGCGGCGTCGCAGGTGACCTCGGTGCTCGCCGTCATCGTGATGGCGACAGTTCTCCGGCAGGGATGGCTTCCGCGCGATCGTGGTTCGTGGAAGGCCGTGACGATGGGGCCGCTCGGCGCCACCGCGCAGGGCGCGTTCCTCTATGCCACCCACCACGGATTGCTCTCGGTCGTTTCCGTGATCTCGTCGCTCTACCCGGCGAGCACTGTGCTGCTCGCAGCCGTGTTGCTTCGCGAGAAGATCCACGGCTGGCAAGGAGTCGGGTTGGTGCTCGCGGTCCTGGCGGTCGCTCTGGTCGCGGCCGGCTAGCTCATTTCAGGAACTTGCTCGTCGACCCATCCTTGAGCAGTTTGCCTCCGGTCTGACAGGTCGCGCAGTACTGGAGCGATGACGTCGCGTACGAGACCTCGCGCACCGCGTCACCGCATACCGGGCACGCCTCACCGGTACGACCGTGCACGCGCATACGAGTGCGCTTGTCGTCCTTGAGGTCGGACGCCGGCTTGCCGCGCGCCTCCTCAACTGCCTCGGCGAGCACGTCGTGCAGCGCGGCTTCCAGCCGTACGATTTCGTCCTCGTCGAGGCTCTCCGCTATGGCGAACGGTGACAGCTTCGCGGCATGCAGGATCTCGTCGCTGTACGCGTTGCCGACTCCGGCGATGATCTTCTGATCCCGCAGCAGGCGCTTGACCTGCATCTTGCGGCCGAGGAGCGGGCGAAGCTCGAAGCCCGGCTCCAGCGGATCCAGACCGAGGGCGGCAATGCCAGGCACGTCCAACGGCGACCGGACGACGTACATCGCGAGCCCCTTGCGCGTCCCTGCCTCCGTCACGTCGAAGCCGACGGTCGGACCATCCCCTCGGTCGAGCCGTACGCGGGCGGCGATGTTGCTCGCACCGAGCTTGAGCCTGGTGCCGGGGAGCTTGTCGGACCAGCGCAGCCAGCCGGCCTTGGCGAGGTGCACCACGATGTGGATGCCATCGACGTCGATGTCGATGAACTTGCCGTGCCGCGTGACATCGGTGATCGTCAGTCCCGGCAGTGCCGTCACCGGCGGGTCGAAGGTCTTGAGCACCGAGAAGGACGCCAGCTCTACTCCGACGACGACCGAGCCCACCGCCTCGGCACGAAGGAACTCGATCAGACCGTTGACCTCGGGAAGCTCGGGCACAGGTCAATCATCGTGCCTCACGCCAAAGAAGTCAGCCGGTGAATGTCAGCCAGAGCAGCGCGAGGTTGAGCACAATCACGATCACCGCGACGAGGCACGCTGCTGCCGTCGTGAGCCGGCGGTTGACGTACTCGCCCATCACCTCGCTGCGCGCCGTCAGCATGACCAACGGGATCAGGGCGAACGGGATGCCGATCGACAGGACCACCTGTGAGATCACCAGGGCACGGCTTGGCTCCGCCCCGATCGCGAGCACCACGAGCGCAGGGATCAGCGTGACCACACGACGTACGAGCAGCGGCAGCTTGATGCCGAGGAGCCCGTTCATGACCTCCGCGCCGGCAGCGCTTCCGACCGAGGTCGAGGCGAGGCCCGAACCGAGAAGAGCAACCGCGAAGAGCAGTGCGACCCCGGCGCCTAGCTCTGAGGTGACCACGTTGTGCACGCCGGCGAGAGTGTCGGTCCCGGGCAGCCCTTCGAGGCTGGCCGCTGCAACCACAAGCAGCGAGAGGTTCAGCAGGCCGGCGAGAATCAGCGCGAGCACCACGTCGGTACGAGTCGCCGACAGCAGCTGACGAACGGTCAGCCCCTCGCCACGACGCCCGAGGCGGGTGATCGTCAGGCTGGAGTGCAGGTAGATGACGTGCGGCATGACGGTCGCGCCGATGATGCCCGAAGCCAGCAGCACACTGTCCGCACCCTCGAAGCTCGGAATGAGTCCTTTGGCGAGTGGTCCCGGCTCCGGCGCGTTGACGAACAACCCGGCGAGGAACCCGACAGCAATCAGAGCGAGGAATCCGACGATCACGCGCTCGAGTGCGCTCTGACCGCGAAGGTCGCCGATACGGAGGATCACCATCGCCACGGCGGCGGTGATGACTGCGCCCACCACGAGCGGCAGATCGAACAGCAGGTTCAGGGCAATCGCGCCACCCACGACCTCGGCGAGATCAGTCGCGATCGCGATGGCTTCGGCCTGCAACCAGTAGGCCAGCCGAGGAGCGCGCGGCAGCTGCTCACCAACGTGCGTGGCCAGTGACTTGCCGGTGACCATCCCGAGCTTTGCTGATAGGTACTGCACCAGCACCGCCATGACATTTGCCATCACGACGACCCAGACGAGGGTGTAGCCGAACTCGGATCCGGCGGTGACATTTGTCGCGACATTGCCCGGGTCGACGTACGCGACCGCTGCAATGAATGCCGGGCCCAGCAAGGTGACGCGTCGCACCACCGGAGCCCTGGAAACCATGGGCACCGAGCCTAGTTGGCGCTGAAATGAGGACGGGCACCGCCTCTAGGGCGCGACAGGCCGATCCGGGTGGTTGCTCCATTGCGACCACGAGCCGGGATAGAGCGCGGCATCGAAGCCGGCAATCGCGAGTGCTGCGACCTCGTGCGCGGCGGTCACTCCTGAGCCGCAGTAGGCCGCGACCCGATCTCGCACACCAATCGCCTCGAATCGTTGACGCAATTCCCCAGGCGCGCGGAAGCGACCCTCGGCATCGAGGTTGTCCGTCGTGGGCGCACTGACGGCACCCGGTATGTGGCCAGCTCTCGGATCGATGGGCTCGGTCTCGCCTCGAAAGCGCTCGACCGCTCTGGCGTCAAGGAGCACGCCGTCGAATGTCGCAGCACCATCGATGTCGATCGTCGGCACCTTGCCGCTCGAGAGCACCACGTCTCCGGGCTGTGGTCGAACGTCAGCAGTCTCCAGTTCCCCGCCGCCAGCGACCCATGCTGCGAGGCCACCATCGAGCAGCCGTACGTTGTCGAACCCGGCCCAACGGAGCAACCACCACGCGCGTGCCGCGGCAAGTCCCCCGTTGTCGTCGTAGGCGACGACCGAGTCGCCGGCATGAATGCCCCACCGCCGCGCTGCGGCCTGGAGGTCCACGGGGTCGGGCAGCGGATGCCGTCCGTCCTCTGGCTCGCCGTGAGCAGCCAGCTCGGTGTCGAGCCCGACGAACACCGCACCGGGGATGTGGCCCTTCAGGTACTCGTCGCGCCCCGGAGGTCCACCGAGCTTCCAGCGCACGTCGAGGACGACCTGCCTGACGGTGTCGATGTCGTCCGGCTGGATGAGAACGTCCATGCGACCCAACCTAGGCGGGCAGCGGTGGCGGGCGGAGTCCGGACTCCTTCAGAGCTCCAGAGCTGCCGCCAAACCCAGCCTCATGCAGCAAAGTTTGCGCCCGTCTCGAGGACCGACTTGAGATCGCTGAGGATGAAGGGCCATCCGCCACCGTCACCGCGCGAGCCGCCCTCACCCGAGCCGTTGACGAAGACCCGCATGGTCGGAGCATCAGTGACGTCGTGGGTCAAGGTGACCTTGGTCAGTCCGTTCTCCTCCTCGAGCTCCCATGTCACCGTGCGCGCCCCTTCTTCGATCGTCTCGGGGGTGAAGTAGGCCGTCCACGTCTGGACCAGGCGGTGCGGAGCGACTGCCTCGACGACCTCGCCGTCACACATGACAGCCGGGCCACCGACCTCGAGCATCGCGGGAGTCGACGGGGTCTCCCACCTCCCGCCCGGAACCAAGTCATACGACGACGGTGCGCCATAGGCATACGTACCGTTGAAAGCCGGGTCGACGATGTAGGCCCAGACCTTGTCGATAGGCGCCTTGATGTAGATGCGGAACACGGCGGTTTCTGTCGTGGTGGTCATGATGACTCCTCTTCCAGGTCGTTCTTCATGTCGACGAGCGCCTTGACGGTCTGCTCGGTGTACTTGTTGATCCAGCGGTCGTGAATCAGGCGGATTGGCACGGGGTTGATGAAGTGGTGCTTCTCTCGGCCTGACTTCTTGGTGACGACGAGCCCTGCATCCTCGAGCACTCGCAGGTGCTTCATGGCACCGAACCGCGTCATCTCCAGCCCCGACTCCAGCTCGGTGAGGGTCTGACCGTCACGGACGAGCAGGAGGTCGAGAAGGAACCGACGCGTGGGGTCGCCGAGTGCCTTGAACACCAGGTCCTCGTCGTCAGTCATGCGATGAGGAACGGTGCGATGCGATCAGCGACAACATCCCCCGCGACGTCGTGACCGGCGCCGACCATGTGATCTAGCTGGCCGCTGGGTAGGACGTCAACCAACTGTCGAGCAACGTCGATCATGAAACCGTGGTCGGCGCCGCCAACCAGGACGAGCGTTGGCACGGCGACCCGCCCGAGGATGTCCACCGGGGCTGTGCCGCCCTGCTCATCGCCCATCGCCGCGGAGTCGTAGGCGAGCGTCGGCTCAACGGCCACCATCGCAGGCCAGGCCGGACCCTGCTTCATCCCCTCGATGACCTGGTCGGGCACGCCGACCATCCCCATGAACGCGGCGATGGCGTCACCCGGACGATCTTCGGCGAGGAGCGTGTGGAGTCGGGTGTGCCAGTCGAGTCCGCTCTGCTCGTCCCCTGCAAGGTTGTACGGGGCGTCATGCATCACGAGCTTGTCGACTGCAAGGCCGCTGGCGGCGGCGTGCATGGCGAGGGCGGCACCGGACGAGTGGCCGTAGAGAGACGCATGTCCTCCTGCCGCTTCGATCAGCGCCGCGATGTCCTCGACCTCGCGCTCGAGGCGGTACGGAGGACGTTCACTCGCATCACCACTGCCACCTCGCCCGCGGCGGTCGACGTTCAGGACGCGGCACCGCTTGGCAAGCGCGTCCGCCAGCGGCCGGGTGACACCTCGTGTGCAGGAAGCCCCAGCCAGCACGATGACTGGTGGGCCCTCGCCAAGGTCGTCGTACGCAATGGTCGTGCCGTCAGCAGAAGTTGTCGTTGCCACGGCTCGAACATAGGTGACCATTTAGTCACCTGTCAACAGGCCGACGAAAGACGCCACCTCCGAAGAGGTGGCGTCTGTGTGTTGCTGAGGTCTAGCTGGCGTAGCTGCGGTTGCGTCCGCCCGACGAGCCGCCGGACGAACCGCCGCGCCGGCGCTGGCCGTTGCCGTTGCCACTCGGGCGACCGCCGCCGTTGCCGCGGAATCCGCCCTGCGGGCGACCGCCGCCGTTGCCGCGGTTGCCACCGTTGTTGCTGGCGGTGCGCGCACCGGCGCGGACCGAGGAAAGGTGCGGCGCATCCGTGCCGGCACCCGACAGGTTGGCGACCGACATGGGCGACGGAGCCGTACGAGCTTCGTGGTGACGAGCCGTGACGCCCGCCTTGTTCTGCAGAGCCATGACATCGCGCAGCGCCTCGGGCGTCGTCATCGTTACGACAGCTCCGGACTCACCCGCACGAGCCGTACGGCCCGATCGGTGCTGGTATGCCTTGTGCTCGGCAGGTGCGTCGTAGTGGACGACCAGACCGATGCCATCAACGTGGATGCCGCGAGCGGCGACGTCGGTGGCGACGATGACGCTGGCCTTGCCGCTGCTGAAGGCGGCGAGGTTGCGCTCACGGTGACGCTGCGAGAGGTCACCGTGCATGTCGACGGCTTCGATCCCGTTCATGGTGAGCTGCTTCGCGAGGCGCATGGCACCGCGACGCGTACGAGTGAAGACGATGCTGCGCGGGTTGGCGCGGAGCAGATCGAATGCCGCCTTGGACTTCTCAGTCGCAGCGCTGACGAGCACGTGGTGCTCCATCGTGTCGACGTGGCTGTCAGCCGAGTCGACCTCGTGGAGGACATGCTGCGGCAGGTGGCGCTTGACGAGCTTGTTGACGTCGCCATCGAGCGTTGCCGACAGCAGCAGGCGCTGGCTGTTGGGCGGCGTCTTGGCGAGGATCGCGTCGATCGGCTTGAAGAAGCCGAGGTCGCACAGGTGGTCGGCCTCGTCGAGGACGGTCACCTCGATGTCGTCGAGCGAGATGCAGCGACGGTCGAGCAGGTCGGTCAGGCGACCCGGAGTGGCGATGACGACGTCGACGCCGTTGCGAAGCGTGGTGATCTGCTTGTTGATCGGGACTCCGCCGTAGACGGTGGTGAGGCGTAGGCCCATCTTCTGAGCGAGCGGCTCCATGGCCGTACGCACTTGGGTCGCGAGCTCACGAGTGGGCAGCAGGATCAGGGCGCGAGGAGCTTTGGAGCGGCTGGTGCGACCGGCGAGCCGGACGAGGACCGGCAGGCCGAAGGCCAGGGTCTTGCCCGAACCCGTGCGCGCCCGGCCAAGAACGTTGCGTCCCGCGAGCGCGTCGGGGATCACCGCAGTCTGGACCGGGCTGGGGTTGACGATGTCCTGGCGCGCGAGGGTCGAGACCAGCGACGCAGGAAGGTTGAGGGAGGAGAAGGTGGGCAGCGCAGGGCTGACGACATTGTTGTTGCTCACAGAGAAGTACTCACAGACGTTTCGGAAAGTTTGCCCGAAAGTCCATTTCGCGCGGGTTCGCGCTACTTCGCCGGGCAGAACAGCGCTGTGATCAGCGCGTTCACGTATTCACATGCTAGCAGTCAAGCGCCCCAGCCAACGAATCCTGAGGCTCAGTGTGAGCCGGCTCTCAGACCAAGAGATCCGCGTACTCGGCGTGCTTCTCGATGAAGCGCTTCACGTACGCGCACGTGGCGATGACCTTCATGCCCTGGGCGCGTACGTCGTCGAGCGCGCCGGTGACCAGCTGGCCCGCGAGACCCTGACCTTCGAACTCGTCTGCGACCGCCGTGTGCGACAACGTCACGACGTCACCGTCGACCAAAGCCCTGGTGAACCCCGCGACGGTGCCGTCGACGTGAATTTCGTAGCGTTGCTCGCTGGCGTTGAACTCGATGCTGTTGCTCATGACCGGTTCAACACTCAGGCGACCGTCAGGATTCCGAGCACGCCGACCGCGGCGGCGAGAGCCAGCGAGATGCTGATGAGGATCACGTGCACGCGGAGGAACGCAGTGGCCTTGCCCTCAGCGTCGCGCGAGCGCTCGTCCTTGAGCACCCGGCGCAGGAACGGCGGCCAGATGACGAAGCTCCAGACCGCGGAGACGATGAGAAGTAGCGACCAGGCGAGGGGGAGATCCATGGCGCCAATCCTTCCGCACGGAACACAAACGGCCATCGCAGGGTTGAATCACCTCATGACACGCCAGCGGATCCACCCAGCATGGTTCGTCGCCGCTGCGGCGTTCCTCGCGCTGATCGGCGCGGCGGGATTCCGCGCTGCACCAGGTGCCCTGTTCGTGCCGCTGCACGACGAGTTCGGCTGGTCCACGAGCGTCATGTCGCTCGCCGTGAGCATCAACCTCCTGCTCTACGGCCTCACGGCCCCGTTCGCGGCAGCCCTGATGGACAAGTTCGGAATCCGCAAGGTCACCACGGTCGCCCTGATCATGGTCGCCCTCGGCAGCGGCCTGACCGTCTTCATGACCGAGTCGTTCCAGCTCCTCATCACCTGGGGTGTGTTGATCGGTCTCGGTACCGGCTCGATGGCGATGGTGTTTGCCGCGACGATCGCCAACCGCTGGTTCGTCGAGCGTCGTGGTCTGGTCATGGGTGTGCTCACGGCCGGCGGTGCGACGGGGCAGCTCGTGTTCCTGCCGATCGTCGCTGCTCTCGCCAACGAGGTCGGCTGGCGCACGGCCTCGCTCGTGATCGCCGGATCGGCGTTGGCCGTCGTACCCCTCGTCATCCGATTCATCGGCGACTTCCCGGAGGACCGCCAGCTCACCCCTTACGGTGCGCCGGCTGACTGGGTGCCCCCCGTACGCGAGACCGGCGGTTCGGCCCAGCGAGCGATCGATGCGCTGCGGGAGGCCTCGCACACACGAGCATTCTGGGCGCTTGCTCTCGCTTTCGCGATCTGCGGCGCAACCACGAACGGGCTGGTCGGCATCCACTTCATCCCCGGTGCCCACGACCACGGCATGTCGACCACGACTGCGGCAGGTCTGCTCGCGGTCGTCGGCATCTTCGACATCGTCGGCACGATCGCGTCGGGCTGGTTCACCGATCGGTACGACCCACGGCTGCTGCTTGCCGGCTACTACTTGTTCCGCGGGGTCGGCCTGCTCCTCCTCCCCATGTTGTTGTCGCAGAGTGTGCGTCCGAGCATCGTCATGTTCGTGGTGATCTACGGACTCGACTGGGTCGCGACTGTGCCACCGACCGTCGCGCTCTGCCGCGAGTACTTCGGCGAGCAGGGCACGATCGTGTTCGGCTGGGTGTTCGCCGCTCACCAGCTCGGCGCCGCCGGTGCCGCGCTCGGCGCAGGCGTCATCCGCGACCAGACGGGCAGCTACACGTTGGCGTGGATCAGCGGCGCCGGACTGTGCGTGATCGCCGCGGTGCTCTCATGGATGCTCGGTTCGAGCAGGAAGCGGCAGTCCAAGCGAGACGACCTCGTCCCGCTGCCGATGTGAAACCATGACGCATGTCCCAACCTGATCCGGATCGCCTCGGCGGCCTCGCATGGACGATTCGTTCGCAGGGCGCCATGACCAAGTCAGAACGCCGCAGTGTGTTGCGCGAGATCATCAAGGGCCAGACCGAGTACGTAGCCGGTCGTATCAAGCTCCTCACCGGACGCACCTCGGCCGCCGCGAAGGCTCTGGAGGCAAGCTCCTTCACTCCGCCCGACAGCATCTTCGCGCGTCAGGCCGAAGAGGCTGCGCTCGAGCAGAGCAGCGCCGTGATCGGGCATGCCTACCGGACCTGGGTGTTCGGCAGTGGCCTGGCAACCCTCGACAAGGTCAAACTCGATCCTGAACTGTTCTACGTCAGTAGCTTGCTGCACGACCACGGCATCGACTCGGTCGTCGTGGGCCAGGACTTCACGGTCCGCAGCGCAGAGCGGGCCGCGCAGTGCGCCCGGGATGCTGGGATCGATGCCGCGAGAAGTGGCCTGGTGGGCGATGCGATCACCGTCCACCCCACAGCTGGAGCCACCGTGGAGAAGGACGGCGCCCTTGGCGTGTATGTGGGAGCCGGCGCGGCCTATGACCTGATCGGTCTCCGCGCCCCTGACCTGTCGAAGCAGTTCCGCACCGACGTGATCAGGGCATACTCGCGGGCAGGTGCCACGAAGGCGTTCAAGGCGTTCGTCGCGGCCGAGTCCAGGGCTGTACCTCTGGGCCGCTTCGCACAGCTGCACCGCTGCGGCTTCAACCAGCTGATCCAGCTTGCCCCTCACCGACCCCGCTAGGGCCCGATCGCGAGGTGCCGGATCAGCCCGTCCTCGACCTGGATGAAATGGAAGCGAAGCGGAATCGGGCTGCCCGGGAAGTCGCCCGCGATATCAGCGGTCGCGACCTGGTAACCGTTCTGGGACGAGGACGTCCGTGACGTCGTAGGTCACTGAGGGCACTTCGGCTCGCCATGCCCGTACCTCCTCGATGCCCCGGCGCGTACGGCCATCGTCCTCGACCACCACCTCGTCGGCGAACAGGGCGAACCATTGCTCCCGATCAGGCGACGTAGCCAAGTCGAAATAGCGACTGATGAGATCTGCGGTCATGCCCCCCCCCCCCCCGCGGGGGGCGGACACAACTGGTCACGCCGGCGAGATTGACCGCATGACTCGAGCTGACAAAGTTCTTTGCTGGATCTATGCAGCCATTGCCGTTGCCGCCCTTGTGGGTACGCAATGGGCCCTGGTGGACATCCTGAACCTGTCCCCCTCGCCTTCATGGTCCGCCCTGACAGACGGGCCCATCACGACATTCCTCACCGTCGACCTGCTCGCCGTCGCACTGGTGGCAACGATCTTCATGATCGTCGAGGGCCGCAGAATCAAGGTGCGCTGGCTGTGGCTCTACATCGTTCTCGCATTCGCGGTCGCGGTCAGCGTGGCGCTTCCGCTGTTCCTCATCGCCCGCACCCGGAACCTCGCGACTGCTCGAACAACAGCCGCCTGAGACCGGTGGACGTCCTCGACTTCCCCGACGCCGAAGCGTGGTCCGCCTGGCTCGAAGCGAACCGGGACGATCATTCCGAAGCGTGGCTGCGCATCGCCAAGAAGAACTCGGGCCTCCAGTCGATCTCGATCTCGGACGCACTCGACGTTGCTCTGACGCACGGGTGGATCGACGGCCAACGCCGCTCGAACGACGAGGTGTCATTCCTCCAGCGCTACTGCCCGCGCCGACCAACGAGCTCGTGGTCCCAGGTCAACGTTCGGAAGGTCGAGGCACTGACGGCTGCCGGACGTATGCGCCCTGGCGGCATCGCCGAGGTCGAAATGGCCAAGGCGGACGGCAGGTGGGAGGCGGCGTACGAATCCCAGGCCACGGCTGAACCACCGCCCGACCTCATCGCGGCGCTCGCCGTCAAGCCGGAAGCGAAGTCTGCGTACGAAGCGCTCGGACGTACCCAGCGATACGCGATCATCCTGCAGCTGCTCAAAGCCCGAACCCCCGAAGGTCGAGCCAAGACCCTCGCCCGCGAAGTCGAACGCCTAGGCGGAGGTCAGTGACTTCAGGGCTGAGGTGAAGAGGCCGAGGCCGTCGACGCCGGGTCCCGTGAGCTCTTCCACGGCGTGCTCGGGGTGGGGCATGAGACCGACGACGTTGCCACGGTCATTCGTGATGCCCGCGATGTCATTGACCGAGCCGTTGGGGTTGACGTCGATGTAGCGGAACACCACGCGGCCTTCACCCTCGAGGCGCGCGACAGTCTCGGCGTCGGCGACGAATCCGCCTTCGCCGTTCTTGAGCGGGATGACGATCTCCTGGCCGACGCTGAGCTCGGAGGTCCACGAGGTGTCGACGTTCTCGACCTTGAGCGTCTGGTCGCGGCAGATGAAGTGGCGGTGATCGTTGCGGATCAGGGCACCGGGAAGCAGGTGTGACTCGCACAGGATCTGGAAGCCGTTGCAGATGCCGAGCACCGGCATACCGCCGTTGGCTGCGGCGATGACCTCGGTCATCACGGGTGCGAACCGGGCGATCGCTCCGCATCGGAGGTAGTCGCCGTACGAGAACCCGCCGGGCAGGATGACGGCGTCGACGCCCTTGAGGTCATGGTCGCCGTGCCACAGGGCTACGGCTTCGCCGCCAGCAATCGTGACGGCGCGCTGCGCATCGGTGTCATCGAGAGATCCCGGGAACGTGACGACGCCGATCTTCACTCGCGCAAGCCTACCGGGGGTCCCGTGCAGGTCCGGGATCGCCGCGTGGAGTCCGCTTCGTGGAGGACGCAGGCGGGCCGTCGTGGTAGCCGGCCCCGCCGTACCTCCCCTCCCCTCCCCTCCCCTCCCCTCCGCTTCCCCTCCGCATCCCCCGCGATCATGGACTTGGTGCTGCCGCGCTGAGCGTGAGGGACCAGCAGTTACTCCATGATCGGCGAGGAGGGGGGTGTCCGGCGCCCGGTAGCCTGAAAGCCATGGCCGTGCACCAGATCGTCGTCGACGTCATGCTCAAGCCGGAGATCCTCGACCCGGCGGGCTCGGCCGTCGCCAACGCGCTGCCGACG
>JBBSJW010000037.1:0-30654 GCA_038256885.1 Propionibacteriales bacterium | reverse complement strand
GGTCGTCCGGTGCTGATGGGCATCACGAAGGCCTCGCTGGCCGTCGAGTCGTGGCTGTCGGCCGCCTCCTTCCAGGAGACGACCCGCGTCCTCACCGACGCAGCTATCCACGGCAAGTCGGATGCTCTGCGCGGTCTGAAGGAGAACATCATCATCGGAAAGCTCATCCCGGCTGGCACTGGTCTCGACCGGTACAAGAACATCCGGGTCGAGCCCACCGAGGCTGCACGTCAGGCCGCCTACGCCGTCACCGGCTACGGCGACTACGACTACGGATTCGGCTCAGCTGACGCCGCGCCCGTACAGCTCGATGACTTCGACTTCACGTCGTACGACAACTGAGTCATAGCGTTCAAGAAGCCCCCGACCGCAAGGTGGGGGGCTTCTTGCATGTCCTCAGCTCGAGCTGGCTGCCTTCTTCTCCTCCGTCTCACGGAAGAGCACCTTGAGCTTGGGTTCGAAGATCGGGCGGAAGACAACTGACACCGGCTTGGTCATCAGCAGGTTCGCGAGGATGAAGGCGCCGATGATGCAGGCGATGACGGCGTTGACGCCGTGCTGGTCGATCTTGTCGAAGAGGTCGAACTGCAGGTCAAGCAGAAGAATGACGTAGCCGTGCAAGAGGTAGCAGTAGAACGTACGACCGCCGAACCGCGTCGTCCACGACTTGGCCCGGGGAACGAGTGAAAGAGCTGCGAACGTCAGGACGAAGCCGATGACGAGCAGCTCGGCCCGCTGGGTGATGCCCTCCAAGGCCGTGGCGCGAAGTGGGCTCTCGTCGTAGCGCTGCTTCCACAGCAGCCAGTCAGTCGTCCAGTTGCGCGAGTAGATGTAGCAAATGACCAGTGCGGCCCCGAGGAGCGCAGCTGACGCGATACGAATGGACTTCTCGCTCAACCGCTCGAACACCTGGCGGTTCATGTGCATCCCGACGACGTAGAACGGCAGGAATCCGAGCACCTTGGGAAGGGCGAGCACGTTGGGGACCTCGATCAGTCCGACCGCCAGGGAGATGATGATCGAGGTGGTGATCGGATAGCGCAGTGCACGCCAGATCGGGGTCGTGAGGCGCCAGATGAACAGGGCCGCAAGGAACCAGGCGAGCCACTGCGGGGACAGAAGCATCAGGGGATCGGGTTCGCCGACGTAGTGCCTCGTGATCAACTGGAGCGACGTCTCGACGATCAGGTACGGCACGACGAGCGTGCTCACGATCCGTCGCACCTGGCGGGCATCGCCGACGTAGTTGCGGGCCGTGTAGCCCGAGATCAGCACGAAGAACGGCATGTGGAACGAGTAGATCCACACGTAGACGCCGCGCGCCGAGTCCATCTCGGTGAACTGCGTCAGCACGTGGCCGATGACGACCAGCAGCATGACCCAGTAGCGGGCATTGTCGAGAAATGCCACCCGTTCCTTGGGTGGGGCAGTGGTCAACGGCAACGGTTCTAGAGAAGTCATTTGTGATTGACTCTAATAGCCGCTGCTGAACACCACCTGTTGGAGGAACGAGAGTGCCCGAGCCGACGCGTACGCAGCGACTCGGCGCGTACGCCGTGGTCACGGATGGCGAACGCATCCTCCTGACTCGAATCTCTGACCTGGGATATCCGACCGGTTGGTGGGGACTTCCGGGCGGCGGTGTGGATCACGGCGAGTCTCCGCATGTGGCAGTGAGGCGTGAGCTCTACGAGGAGACCGGGCTCAAGGCACTCTCAGCGCAGCTGACGGATGTGCACGACATACACATCGTCGAGGTCGGCCGCGGCGATATGTATGAGGACTATCACGGCGTGCACCTGCTGTACGCCGTCCAGATCGATCTCGGCACCGAGCCTCACGTGGTCGAGCTGGATGGCACCACGGACGAGGTCAGGTGGGTGGCGATCCGTGAAATCGGATCAGCCGTTCAACCCGTCCTGCCGGTCGTCATGTACGCCGTCGAGAACCTCGGTCAGTTCACTTCTTCTTAGGTGCGGGATACGAGAACAGCATCGTGTAGCTGCCACGCGCCGAGAGTACGTTGGTCGCCCGCACTGTCGCACCGTCTGCGGCGATCGCGGTGTAGGTGGTGCTGACCTCGTTGAGGTCCTCCGACACATCCTTGGTGAACTCACCCTTCACGCCGGCGTCGATCACGAACTGTTGCGCGATCTGGTCGCCATCCGTGGCCCGATCGGTGGTGAAGATGACGAAGCCGGGGTTGAAGCCGCTGAGGATGATCGATGCGGCCCGGGGCGCTACCCACTTGCGCAGCAACGGGGTGTCACCGGGAGCGTCCTCGTCCATGCGCGGGAAGATCAGGCCCGAAGTGTCGCCACCAGACGTGATCTCGGGAACGTCCTTGAGCTCGTTGGACTCACGTGTCAGCTGCCCCTTGCGAGGGTCGCCGACGTACTGGATCTTCAGCGTCATGACGGGCCGGGACTGAGCCGATGGCGGCGACGTGCGGGTCTTGACGTTGCCGGGGTCGACCGTCATGGTGACGCGAATGTCGCGCTCATCGGCGGTCATGCCGCGAACCGTGAGCTGGCATCCGGTGATGCGACGGTCGGTGGAGGTGCAGTACTTCGACAGGTCAGTGGTCGACACGCCTGCGTCGGGAAGTGCTGCCGAGATCTGCGCGAGCATTCGGCGTACGACATCTGAAGGCTTGCCGTCGACTCGCATCAACGAGATGGTCGTGTCGGGTTTGGGCGGATCTTCGATCGCCTTGAAGGTGTCGTCGCTGGGTGGCGTGTCGATCGGCGGCACCTCGGTGGGGAGCGGAGTGCCTTCGCGCTCAGCCTGGGCTTCCTTCTCCTCGTCCTCAGCCTCTCGCTGGGCGAGAGCCGCATCGAGCTCGGGCTTGTAGACGGCGATCAGCTTGGCACTGCGGAACCGTGCCAGCGGGCCAAGCTGGGTCGCGCCCTTGGGCACCTGGAATCCGTACGTGATCGGACTGTCAGGGCCAGCCTCGTGCTCTTCGACATCTGCCGGCTGCGTGGTCTTGGACGAGGAGACAGGCGTCGGGGATGTGCCGGACGGGTCTGACTCGCACCCTGTGAGCACCACGAGAAGAGCGCACGTCACTGCGGCAAATGTTGCTGATCTGCTCATGGGACCCCTTCAGTCGCTCGCCCAGCCTAGAACACGCGTCCCACCGCGAGGCTGGAGGCGACGTACGCCGTATTCTCAGCACTGTCGATCAAGGAGTCTCACGAGATGGCGTTCCGTCCCGATCAGCCCGAAACTGTCTTCACCTATGGTGCACCCGGACTCAAGTTCGGCGTCGGCGCGCGCCATGAGATCGGCTTCGACCTCGGACAGCTCGGTGCCCGGCGGGTTCTGATCGTGACCGACCCCGGCGTTGCCGCCACTGGTGCGCCGGCCGAGATCGCCGAGACGCTGAGAGCTGCCGGCATCGAGAGCGTCGTGTTCGATCGATCCCGCGTCGAGCCGACTGACGCCAGCATGATCGAGGCAATCGAGTTCGGGCGCTCCGAAGGTCCGTTCGACGCGATCGTCGCGGTCGGTGGTGGCAGCAGCATCGACACGGCCAAGGCCGTCAACCTGCTCACGACCAACGAGGGCGAGCTGATGGACTACATCAACGCGCCTGTCGGCAAGGCCAAGCCGCCGACCTCGCCGCTGCTGCCGCTGATTGCCGTACCGACCACAACCGGAACAGGCAGCGAGAGCACGACGATCTGCGTGCTCGACGTGGTCAGCCAGCACGTCAAGACCGGCATCTCCCACGCACGTCTCCGCCCGACGCTGGCGGTCGTCGACCCGGAGCTCACACTGAGCCAGCCTGCGGGCGTCACCGCTGCCGCGGGCCTCGACATCCTGTGCCACGCGCTCGAGAGCTACACGGCTCGCCCGTTCGAGTCGTACGAGCACAAGACCGCCGACCAGCGCGTGCCGTACTGCGGCTCCAACCCGATCGCCGACATGTGGTCAGAGAAGGCGCTGAGCCTCATGGCGACGTCATTCCGTACGGCCGTCCACGATGGAGACAACCTGGCGGCTCGCACCGAGGTCGCCATGGCCGCAACCTTCGCCGGTCTCGGCTTCGGCAACGCCGGCGTTCACATCCCGCACGCCAACGCCTATCCGATTGCGGGACAGGTACGCGATTTCCGTCCCGCCGACTACGACGCCGACCATGCGATGGTGCCGCACGGCATGGCCGTGTCGCTCACAGCACCGGCAGCCTTCAGGTTCACGTTCGATGCCTCTCCAGATCGTCACGTACGGGCAGCCGAGCTGTTGGCTCCCGGTGCCGCGCGGCCGGACAATGCCGCGGACTTCCTTCCCCAGGTGCTGACCGAGTTGATGCGCGATGTCGGCATTCCGGCCGGCATCGGCGCTGTCGGGTTCGGCGAGGGCGACATCAACTCCCTCGTCGAGGGCACGATGAAGCAGCAGCGGCTGCTGGCGACGGCGCCGGTGGAGGTCACCGAGGATGACGTGGCGCAGATCCTCGACGAGTCGATTGAGCTCTGGTGATACCCGTGACTCGCTCCTTCGTCGCCCTCGGGCGCGGCTCCGCCGCTGCACGGCTGTCGGCCTACGGCCGAGCATGCTGACGACCACCGACGTCGTTGCGGAGCTGCGGCGAGCCAAGGTCGAGGATGTTGACGACTCCTCACTGGCGCGTGCGCTCTACAGCACCGACGCATCGCTCTATCGGGTCATCCCGCAGGTCGTCGTACGTCCGCGATCTGTCGAGGAGGTCCTGGCGACGATCGACGCCTGTCGTGCGACCGGTACGCCGTTGACGTCTCGCGGATCAGGTACTTCGATCGCCGGCAATGCTGTTGGCACCGGTGTCGTGCTCGACTTCTCGCGGCACCTCAACCGCGTGCATGAGATCGACGTCGAGGCGCGTACGGCGCGTGTCGATCCCGGCACGGTGCACGCCGTCCTGCAGCGAGCTGCCATGGCGCAGGGCCTGCGCTTCGGACCCGACCCATCCACCCACACCCGGTGCACGGTCGGCGGCATGATCGGCAACAACGCGTGTGGTTCGCGTGCGTTGGCGTATGGCCGAACCTCCGACAACGTCGTCGCACTCGACGCCGTGACAGCCGCGGGGGAGCGGCTCAATCTCGGCGCCGACCAGGCAGTGTCCCCATTGCTGGAGCGGCTCAAGGCTGTGGTCGCCGACGACCTCGGCACGATTCGTACGGAGTTCGGGACGTTTGGCCGTCAGGTGTCGGGCTACAGCCTCGAACACCTGCTGCCTGAGAACGGCTTCGACGTCGCCACCTTCATGGCCGGCACCGAGGGCACACTCGTGACGCTCACCTCGGCCACAGTGCGTCTGGTCGAAGATCCGGCACATCGACTGATGCTCGTGCTCGGGTACGGCTCGATGGCTGAGGCCGCTGACGACGTTCCGGCACTTCTCGACTTCTTGCCTACCGCCTGTGAGGGTCTCGACTCCCGCATCGTCAACGTGGTGCGTGACAACGGCGGAACGGTTCCGGACCTGCCGCGGGGACAGGGGTGGCTGTTCGTCGAGATCTCGGGCGCCGACGCACGCGAGATCGCCGACTCGGTCAACAAGGCCGTCGCCGCCTCTGCTGCGCTCGACAGCCGCATCGTGAGCGACCTGCGGGAGCAGGCGGTCCTGTGGCGCATCCGCGAGGAGGGCGCCGGACTCGCAACCCGTACTCTCCCGCGCAAGGCCCTCTCTGGCTGGGAAGACGCGGCGGTCCCGCCGGATCGCCTCGGCACCTATTTGCGTGAGCAGGACGTTCTGCTCGCCGAGTACGGTCTCGACGGCGTCCCGTACGGCCACTTCGGCGACGGTTGCGTACACATCCGCATTGACTTCCCGCTCGACGATCCCGGCGGACACGGCGTCTTCCGAAACTTCCTCGTCGAGGCGGCCACCTTGGTCTCCTCGCTCGGCGGTTCGCTGTCGGGTGAGCACGGTGACGGCCGAGCCCGCTCGGAGCTCCTACCGCTGATGTACTCCGACCAGGCGATCGACCTGTTCACCAAGGTCAAGGGCGTGTTCGACCCGGACGACCTGCTCAACCCGGGCGTGCTCGTCCGTCCCAGTGCCATGGATGCCGACCTGCGCGGACCCGAGTCGTCGAAGGGGCGACTCGACCAGCGCCTGGGTCTGCGCCTCCTCCACGACGAGGGTGACTTCGGCAAGGCGGTGCACCGCTGCACCGGCGTCGGCAAGTGCCTCGCCGACAACCACGGCTCCAACGGCGTCATGTGCCCCTCGTTCCAGGCGACGCGCAACGAGAAGGACTCGACCCGCGGCCGCGCCCGGGTGCTGCAGGAGATGATCGACGGCCGCCTCGTCGCGGGCGGCTGGCGCGCGCCAGAGGTGCATGAGGCGCTCGACCTGTGCCTCTCGTGCAAGGGCTGCGCCAACGACTGCCCGACCGGCACCGACATGGCGACCTACAAGTCCGAGGTGCTGCACCAGTCGTACAAGGGCCGGATCCGGCCGCGCAGCCACTACATTCTCGGGCGCCTGCCGTTCTGGGCGCGGCTCAGCTCACGCATCTCGTGGCTCGCCAATCTCGGCCTCAGCACGCCTGGCGTACGTTCGCTGGCGCGCTGGGCAGCCGGTGTCGACCAGCGCCGAAGCCTTCCGATGTTCGCGCGGGGGAGCTTCAGTCGCTGGGCTAGCAAGCGCCCGGCACTTGTTGGAGGCAGGCCGAAGGTCCTTCTGTGGGCGGACTCGTTCACCGACTTCTTCTCGACTGTGGCAGGCAAGTCTGCGGTCAACGTCCTGGAGTCTGCTGGCTATCAGGTCGAGTTCCTGGCCCGGTCTGCGTGCTGTGGCCTCACCTGGATCACGACGGGCCAGCTGGACAAGGCGCGGTCGATCGTCGGCGATGCCGTCGCGCAGCTCCACCCGTACGTGACAGAGGGCGTGCCGATCGTCGGTCTCGAGCCTTCGTGTCTCGCTGTGCTCCGTTCGGACGCAGTCGAGCTGCTCGACGATCCGCGCGCAGTTGACGTGGCGCAAGGCGTATTCACGCTGTCTGAGCTGCTGCAACGTACCGAGGGATGGGTCGCGCCGGACCTGACCGGGACCACCCTCGTCGTACAGCCGCACTGTCACCAGGCGTCGATCTTGGGGTTCGAGGCGGACCTCGCGATCCTCGAGTCAACGGGTGCGACCATCGACCGACTGTCCGGCTGCTGCGGGCTCGCGGGCAACTTCGGTGTCGAGAAGGGCCACTACGAGGTCTCCGTCGCGGTCGCCGAGCTGCAGCTGCTTCCGGCGGTGCGTAACGCCCCACCCGGCGCAATCGTTGTCGCAGATGGATTCTCCTGCAGGACCCAGCTCCTTGACCTGGCTGACCAGCCTGCCGTGCACCTCGCCCAGCTCCTCGATCAATGACCGGAAAGATTCCAGATGGATCATCTGCTTGAGCTCGGCACCGGTATGGCTCGCTTCACCGAGCTCGCCTCCAGGGCGACGGGTGACGAACCCGTACCCAGTTGCCCCGAGTGGACGACACGCGACCTGATCCAGCACCTGGGCACGATTCACCGCTGGGCCGGGGCGATCGTGCTGAGCGGACAGCGTCAGGACCTGCCCAAGCCGATCTTCGGAGACGATCTCGTCGAGTGGTATGCCGGGACCGCCGCAGCGCTCCTGGCCGCGCTCCAGGCCGTGGACGCCAACGAACCGACGCCGAACTTCTCGTTGATCGACGAGACGGCTGGCTTCTTCCATCGCCGGCAGCTGCACGAGGTGATCGTTCACGCGGTTGACGCCGCCCAGGCACTCGGCGTGCCGGAGGACGAGTGGCGCATCGCGCCCTTGGTTGCCGCCGATGGGGTCGAAGAGGTTCTCCGGGTGTTCTTCCCGCGTATGACCGCGCGTGGCAAGCGGCCGAACGTGCGGTCGCGCATCCGCCTCACTGCGGTCGACACCGGCCAGAGCTGGCTGATGGGCCCCGCGGAAGGTGACGGATTGCCGCCCGTGCTGCTGCATTCATCGTTCGACGCCGACAGCTCGGTGGAGGGCAAGGCCGCTGATCTCTACCTCGCTCTGTGGCACCGCGTACCTGCGGATCGGCTCACGTTCGACAACGAGGACGGCCGCGCCCTGTTCGATGGGCATACGACCCCGTAAGTGTCGCCATTGACCTGATCCCACGAGGTTTCGCTCCCCCTACTCGCTGCGCTCGTGGGAGGTGCCCCCAGGCTGGCGCCTTCGGCGCGGGACGCTCTACCTACTTCAGCTTTCGGCCATGGACAGCCTCAGCTTGTCGCCTCGGGGAGTGGTCTCACGAGGTTTCGACCTTCCTGGCGGCTTCGCCGCGATTCGCGCCCCCTACTCGCTTGGATCCCTCTCAAATTCGGCCGGAGGGCTCGTGGGGGGACCCCCAAACCTGCCTCAGCGTTCGGCCGTGGACGGCCTCAGCTTGTCGCCTCGGGGAGTGGTCTCACGAGGTTTCGACCTTCCTGGCGGCTTCGCCGCGATCCGCGCCCCCTACTCGCTTGGATCCCTCTCAAATTCGGCCGGAGGGCTCGTGGGGGGACCCCCAAACCTGCCTCAGCGTTCGGCCGTGGACGGCCTCAGCTTCGGCATTTGGAACTTGAGCACGCAGCCCGGTAGTATTTAGGGCTGTGCCTGAAGTCTTCAGGTCGATGCACGCATCCTGCCGGGACACGGCGGCGAGTGCATGACGAATCATGGCTAACACCAGAAGAAGGATGTTTGTAGTGCCCACGATTAACCAGCTGGTCCGCAAGGGCCGCCAGCGCAAGGTCGTCAAGACGACGACCCCCGCGCTCAAGGGTTCACCTCAGCGCCGCGGTGTTTGCACCCGCGTCTACACGACCACACCCAAGAAGCCCAACTCGGCTCTTCGCAAGGTGGCCCGTGTGAAGCTTTCGAGCGGCACTGAAGTCACTGCATACATCCCCGGCGAGGGCCACAACCTGCAGGAGCACTCGATCGTGCTCGTGCGCGGCGGCCGCGTCAAGGACCTTCCCGGTGTCCGCTACAAGATCGTTCGCGGCGCCCTCGACACGCAAGCTGTCAAGGGTCGCAAGCAGGCTCGCAGCCTTTATGGCGCGAAGAAGGAGAAGAGCTAATGCCTCGTAAGGGTCCCGCGCCCAAGCGCGTTGTCGAGACTGACCCCGTATACGGCAGCCAGCTCGTCACCTCACTGATCAACAAGGTGCTCGTCGACGGCAAGAAGCAGGTCGCCCAGCGCATCGTCTACACCGCCCTCGAAGGCACCCGTGAGAAGTCCGGCACCGATCCGGTCATCACCCTCAAGCGCGCGCTCGACAACGTCAAGCCGTCGATCGAGGTCAAGAGCCGTCGCGTCGGTGGCGCGACCTACCAGGTCCCGATCGAGGTTCGCGCCTCGCGTCAGAACACCCTCGCCCTGCGCTGGCTCGTAAGCTACGCCGGTCAGCGTCGCGAGAAGACCATGGCCGAGCGCCTCATGAACGAGGTTCTCGACGCATCCAACGGTCTCGGTGGAGCTGTCAAGAAGCGCGAAGACACCCACAAGATGGCCGACGCCAACAAGGCGTTCGCTCACTACCGCTGGTAAGACGTCCCGCTCCCGCCTCATCGAGGCGGGCGGGGCATTCCAGACTCATCCAAGACTCTTTCTAGGAAAGCTTTCTCGTGGCTACAGAAATCACCACCGACCTCAAGCGGGTCCGCAACATCGGCATCATGGCGCATATCGACGCTGGCAAGACCACGACGACCGAGCGCATTCTGTTCTACACCGGTATCAACTACAAGATCGGTGAAGTTCACGATGGCGGCGCCACGATGGACTGGATGGAGCAGGAGCAGGAGCGCGGCATCACGATCACGTCCGCCGCGACGACCTGCTGGTGGAAAGACAACCAGATCAACATCATCGACACCCCCGGTCACGTGGACTTCACGGTTGAGGTCGAGCGCAACCTGCGCGTCCTCGACGGTGCTGTCGCCGTGTTCGACGGTGTGGCTGGTGTCGAGCCGCAGTCCGAGACTGTGTGGCGTCAGGCTGACAAGTACGGCGTCCCGCGCATGTGCTTCGTCAACAAGCTCGACCGCACCGGTGCGAGCTTCGACTACTGCGTCAAGACGATCCGTGAGCGCCTCGGCGCAACCGCCCTCGTGCTGCAGGTCCCGATCGGTGCCGAGGGTGACTTCATCGGTGTCGTCGACCTGATCGGCAACCGCGCCCTCGTATGGCGTGGCGAGACCGCGATCGGTGAGGACTACGAGGTCGAAGAGATCCCCGCGGACCTCGTCGACAAGGCTGCTGCCGCTCGCACCGAGATGATCGAGACGCTCGCTGACCACGACGACGAGTTTGCCGAGGCATACCTCGACGGCGTCGACATCACCCCCGAGTTGCTCAAGCCGGCCATTCGTCGCGCGACGCTGGCTGCCAAGCTCAACCCGGTCCTCTGCGGAACCGCGTTCAAGAACAAGGGCGTCCAGCCCCTGCTCGACGCTGTCATCGACTTCCTGCCCTCGCCGATCGACGTTGGAGCCATCACCGGCCTCGACCCTCGCGACGAGAGCAAGACCGACACGCGTGAGCCCAACGAGAGCGAGCCGTTCGCCGCACTGGCGTTCAAGATCGCCTCGGATCCGCACCTCGGCAAGCTGACCTACCTGCGCATCTACTCCGGTCGCCTCGAGGCGGGCTCCACGGTCATCAACGTGACCAAGGGCCGCAAGGAGCGCATCGGCAAGATCTACCAGATGCACGCCAACAAGCGTGCCGAGATCGCTGCTGTCGGCGCCGGTCAGATCGTCGCCGTCATGGGTCTCAAGGACACCACGACCGGTGAGACGTTGGCCGATCCCAACAAGCAGATCGTCCTCGAGTCGATGACGTTCCCCGCTCCCGTGATCCAGGTCGCAATCGAGCCCAAGACCAAGAGCGACCAGGAGAAGCTCGGCACGGCCATCCAGCGCCTCGCCGAGGAAGACCCGACGTTCCAGGTCCACACCGACGAAGAGACCGGTCAGACGATCATCGCCGGAATGGGCGAGCTTCACCTCGACATCCTGGTCGATCGCATGAAGCGCGAGTTCAACGTTGAAGCCAACGTCGGCAAGCCGCAGGTCGCCTACCGCGAGACGATCAAGCGCAAGGTCGAGAACGTCAGCTACACCCACAAGAAGCAGACGGGTGGCTCGGGCCAGTTCGCCAAGGTCATCATCAGCATCGAGCCGACCGGCGTCTCCGTTGGTGGCGAGGGTGGCTACGAGTTCGTCAACAGCGTCTCGGGTGGCCGCGTGCCTCGCGAGTACATCCCGTCGGTCGGTGCCGGTGCCGAAGACGCCATGCAGTTCGGTGTCCTCGCTGGCTACCAGATGGTCGATGTCAAGGTGACCCTCGAGGACGGCGCGTACCACGACGTCGATTCCTCGGAGCTCGCGTTCAAGCTCGCCGGTTCGATGGCGTTCAAGGAAGCAGCACGCAAGGCCGATCCAGTGATCCTCGAGCCCGTTTTCGCGGTCGAGGTCACCACGCCCGAGGACTACATGGGCGACGTGATCGGCGACCTCAACTCTCGCCGTGGCCAGGTAAACGCCATGGAAGAGGGCATGGGAGGCGTCAAGATCGTCAAGGCGATCGTCCCCCTGTCCGAGATGTTCGGGTACGTCGGCGACCTGAGGTCCAAGACTTCAGGCCGTGCGTCATACTCGATGCAGTTCGACTCCTACGCGGAGGTCCCCAAGGCCGTCGCTGAAGAGATCATCAAAAAGGCCCGCGGCGAGTAGCCAACGACCATCTCATAAGATGGCCTGAGGTTCTCGCAAGTTCGAGGCCAACGGCGTTAACCAGCAACCAATTCTAAGAAGGAGCCCCAAGTGGCTAAGGCGAAGTTCGAGCGGACCAAGCCGCACATGAACATCGGCACCATCGGTCACATCGACCACGGTAAGACGACTCTTACTGCGGCGATCACCAAGGTGCTGCACGACAAGTTCCCCGACCTCAACGAGGCCTCGGCTTTCGATCAGATCGACAAGGCGCCCGAAGAGAAGCAGCGCGGCATCACGATCTCGATCTCGCACGTGGAGTACCAGACGGAAAACCGTCACTACGCCCACGTTGACTGCCCGGGACACGCGGACTACGTCAAGAACATGATCACCGGTGCGGCCCAGATGGACGGCGCGATTCTCGTGGTCGCCGCCACCGACGGCCCCATGCCCCAGACGCGTGAGCACGTGCTGCTCGCTCGACAGGTTGGCGTGCCCGCGATGGTCGTTGCGCTCAACAAGTGCGACATGGTTGACGACGAAGAGATCCTTGAGCTCGTCGAGCTTGAGGTCCGTGAGCTCCTGAGCGATCAGGAGTTCGATGGCGACAACGTTCCTGTCATCAAGGTGGCTGCTGCCCCGGCTCTCCAAGGCGACGCCAAGTGGGCTGAGTCGATTCTCGAGCTCATGCAGGCTGTGGATGACTACATCCCGATGCCGGCACGTGACACCGACAAGCCGTTCCTCATGGCCATCGAAGATGTCTTCACGATCACTGGCCGCGGCACCGTCGTGACCGGCAAGATCGAGCGCGGCATCATCAAGGTCAACGAGACGGTCGACATCGTCGGCATCCGCGAGGCCAAGCAGACCACGACCGTCACCGCGATCGAGATGTTCCGCAAGTTCCTCGACACGGGTGAGGCTGGCGAAAACGTCGGTCTGCTCCTTCGTGGCACGAAGCGCGAAGATGTCGAGCGCGGCCAGGTTGTCATCGCTCCCGGCACCACGACTCCCCACACGGAGTTCGAGGGCCAGGCGTACATCCTGTCGAAGGAGGAGGGTGGCCGTCACACGCCGTTCTTCAACAACTACCGCCCGCAGTTCTACGTGCGCACCACGGACGTCACCGGCGTCGTCACGCTGCCTGAAGGCACCGAGATGGTCATGCCCGGCGACAACACCGAGATGAGTGTTCAGCTGATCCAGCCGATCGCTCTCGAAGAGGGCCAGCGGTTCGCCATCCGTGAGGGTGGACGTACGGTTGGCGCTGGTCGCGTCACCAAGATCACCAAGTGAGCCTGCTCCACTAAGGCTTTCTGACAAAGCCCCGTCTGCTTCGGCAGGCGGGGCTTTGTTGTTCCTGGGACTGGGTCCCATTGGCGTCCTTTTGGCGGACACGCGGTCGAGGTTTTCGCAACAGAGCCGTAGCCTTAATAGATGGGACACGACCACGCACATGGCACCGGAGTGCGTCACCGGGGTCGCCTCGCACTCGTCCTGGCGCTGACCGTTGGCGTGCTTGCGGTTGAGGCAGTCGTTGCCTGGATCACCGGCAGCCTCGCACTGCTCGCCGATGCAGGACATCTGCTGGGTGACTCCTTCGGCATCCTGATGGCGCTCGCCGCGATCACGGTCGCGCAGCGCGGCGGAGGTCCGGGCTCGCGCCGTACGTTCGGCTATCTCCGAACCGAGGTCATCGCGGCCGGACTCAACGGGCTGATCCTCATCGGTCTCGCCGTGTGGGTCGTTTACAGCGCGATTCGCCGGTTCGGCGACTCGCCAGAGCTCGAGGCTAAGCCGATCCTCATCGCTGGCGGGATCGGACTCGTCGTCAACGTCATCGGCTTGCTCTTGCTGCGCGGGGGAGCGCAGGAGAGCCTCAATGTGCGAGGTGCCTACCTCGAGGTGCTTGGTGATGCTCTCGGCTCGATCGCGGTGCTGGTCTCAGCTGCTGTCATCCTGGTGACTGGCTGGGATGCGGCTGACGCCGTTGCATCGTTGGCGATCGCGGCGATGATCGTTCCGCGCGCGATCTCGCTGCTGCGGGAGGTCGGCGAGGTGTTGCTCGAGTCGACTCCTCGCGATGTCGACCTCGCCGAGCTGCGCGAGCACATCCTCGGCGTCGAAGGCGTACGCGAGGTGCATGACTTGCACGTATGGACCATCACCTCGGGCATGCCCGTGATGAGCGCCCACATCGTCGTGGACGACTCAGTCACCGGCATGGACCACGCGCACGGCGTGCTCGACACCCTTCGCGGGTGCCTGTCAGAGCACTTCGACGTCGAGCACTCGACCTTCCAGATCGAACCCGCCGGCCACGCCGACTCCGAGCAGCACCTGCATCACTGAGTCAGTCGCCGTACAGGCGGCCGATCACATCGGCGTACTTCGACGTCACGACGCGTCGCTTGAGCTTCAGCGTGGGCGTCAGCTCCTCGCTCTCAGCCGTCCACTCACCCGACAGCAGCTCGAATGCCTTGACCTGCTCGGGCTTGGAAAGTCGCGCATTGGCTGCCTCGACCGCTTGTCCGACCACCGCGAGGATCATCGGGTTCTGTGCCAGCTCGCTGAGGCTGCCCGCCTCAATGCCCATCTTCTGCGCAACGAGGGGAGCGATCTCGCCATCGAGCGTCAGCACGGCGACGACGTACGGTCGCCCTTCGCCGATGACCATGGCGTGGCCGACCAGGGGAGATTCCTTGAGGTAGTTCTCGATGTTGGACGGGGCGATGTTCTTGCCCGACGAGGTGATGATCATTTCCTTCTTGCGATCGACGACCTTCAGGAAACCGTCCTCGTCGATCACGCCGATGTCACCTGTGTGGATCCACTGGTCATCGTCGATCAGCTCAGCGGTCGGACCGGGAGCCTTGTGGTAGCCGCAGGTGTTGATCGGGCCACGGATCAGGATCTCGCCGTCCTCGGCGAGCTCGAGCTCGATACCGTGCTGCGGGCGGCCGACGGTGCCGAGCTTGAATGACGCCGGACCGTTTGATGTTGCCGATCCCGTGGTCTCCGTCATGCCGTACACGTCGAAGATTCGCAGTCCCAGGCCGGCAAAGAATCGCGCGACGTCCTCGGGCATCGGCGCCGCCGCACTGGCGGCCCACTCGACTCGGTCGAGACCCAGAGCGGCGCGGAGCGGGGTGAGAACGGCTGCGTCCATGGCCTCGAACTGCGCCTGGAGCTCCGGGGAGGTCGTGCTGCCCGTTTGCGTCGACTCCACCCAGGCCAGCCCCACGGCGAGGGCTTGTTCGATTCCAGCCTTGCGAGCGGCATCGGGTTCCGCGGCAAGCTTTGCCGAGACACCCGTGCGGATCTTCTCCCAGACGCGCGGGACGCCGAAGAAGCGTGTCGGTCGCACCTCGAGCAGAGATGGTGCGAGCAGAGCCGGGTCGCCGATCAGGTGCACATGCCCGCCCTGGAATTGCGGGATGTAGATGCCAAGGATGCGCTCGGCGATGTGCGCGAACGGCAGGTACGACAGGGTGACGCCCGGCTCGTGGAGCTCGCCGGTGTCGAGCGATGTCTGCGACTCGAACAACACGTTGTGGTGCGACAGGACAACGCCCTTGGGGTCGCCCGTCGTGCCGGAGGTGTAGAGGATCGTCGCAGTGTCCTCGGGCTTGACGGCCGCGGTGCGCTCATCGACGGAACCGGGGTTTGCTGCCCGGTAGGCGCGGCCCTTGGCGACAAACTCGTCCCACGAGCCTGCGCCCATCGTCACGAGCGTCATCTCAGGCGCTGCCTCGAAGGCAAGCTCCCAGCGGGCGAGCTGGTCGGAACCCTCGAGGATCGCGATGCTCGGCGAGCTGTGGGCGGCGACGTACGCGACCTGTTCAGGAGCGAGGGTGTTGTATATCGACATCGGGACGCCGCCGGCGTGGAGCGTTGCGATGTCTGCGAGGACGTGCTCGATGCGGTTGGAGCCCATGATCGCGACGGTGCCGCCGGCGGGCAGCCCTGCCTCGATCATGGCTGCGGCGAGGTCAAGGGCGGTCTCGCGTACTTCGGACCAGGTCAGGGTGCGCCAGCCGTTGCCGTCGTCTCCCAGTTTGTCGGAGTAGGCGGGGTGGTCTGCGCGGCTGGCGACGGTCTCGCTCAGGACATCGCACAGGGTGCGTCCCGCGATGGCGGACTCGACCGCGGCGCGGTCAGCAAGGGTCTGTTCAATCGTCAAGGTCGTGCCTCTCTCAGTAGCTACGGGGAAGGTTCAACATCTGGGTGCCGATGTGGGCGAGGATGAGCTCCTCGGCGACCGGGATGTTCTTGCCGATGCGCGCATCGCGGAACAGCCGCTCGATGGGGAACTCCTTGGAATAGGCCATGCCGCCGAACGTTTGGAAGGCCTGGTCGGCTGCCTCCCAGGCAACTTGTGCGCCGGTCAGCTTGGCGACATTCGTCTCGTTGCCGCAGGGGAGGCCCTGGTCGAACAGCCACGCGGCCTTGTAGGCCATGAGCCGACCAAGCTCGGTCTTGGCCTTGATCTGCGCCAGCGGGAACTGGATCGCCTGGTTTGCGCCGATCGGGCGCCCGAACACCTCGCGCTGACGTGCGTAGTCGCACGCGAGGTTGAGCGCAGCATCGGCCGCACCGACGCCGCCGGCGGCCGCGAGGATGCGCTCAGGGTTGAGCACGTCCCACAGCACGCCAAATCCCTGGTCCACCTCGCCGATGACCCGGTGCGCCGGGACGCGTACGTCGTCGAAGAACACTTGGCTCGACGTGACGATGTTGCTGCCCATCTTGGGGATCGGCTGGAACGTCAACGTCCCTGCCTTGAGTGCTTCCTTCACATCGACGAGGAACAGGGTGAATCCGGCCGTACGAGGCTTGGCGTCTGCGGCCGGGATGGTCCGGGTGATCGCCACCATCCAATCGGCTCGGTCGACGCCCGAGATCCAGATCTTCTGGCCCTTGATCAGGAAGTCATCGCCATCGCGGCGGGCATGGGTGGTGATGGCCAGCGCGTTGCTGCCGGCATCGGGTTCGGTCAGTGCCATGCAGAACTGAGTGTCGCCGGCCGCAAGGCCGGGGAGGATCTCCTTCTTCTGCTCGTCGGTGCCGTGGCGAGTGATCGTCATGGCACCAAAGCCGGGAGTGAGGATGTAGAGGAACGTGCCCTGCGTCGCGCCGGTGGAAGCGAGTGCCTCGTTTGCAACAGCCAGCTCCAAGAGTCCTTGCCCGCTACCGCCGTACTCCTCGGGCACTGAGAGACCAAGCCAGCCGCCCTCGCCGAGTGCGGCCCATGCCTCGTCGGGGAAGCGGTGCTCCTCCTCGAGACGTGACCAGTACGCGTGGTCGAAACCGGACATGGCCCGTAGTACGCCTTCGCGTACGGCGACGGCTGTGTCGGGAAGGGTGAAATCCATCAAGGAGCCTTTCGAGGACTGCGGACTAGGGGACTGGGTCGCCGGGGAGACGAGGTGCGTACTGCGCCCCGCGCTGCTGGACGCCGGGATCTTCACTCGTGCAGCGGTTGTTGGTCGGCGCCGGATCGTGGGTCATCACGTACGGGCTGACTCGAGGTGGGCCGTACTCGCAGTTGTCGCCGAAGTTCGCGGCGAGGAGCACGTGGCCCGACCCGTCGCGAGTTGCGTCGGACATGGCGTGGAACTGCGTGGGCGCCCAGGTCAACCAGTGCTGGTAGCCGGGGAGCCTGTCGTCGCCCAGGCCCGCGAACTCGTTCCAGCTGATCACGGTGGAGGTCAACGGCGAGGTGAGCTCCTGGAGGATGCTCGCGAGCTTCGGCGTGAGGGTCGCGGTCGACGTGAGTGCACGGCGGAGCTGCGGATCGGACTTCTCGAGCTGCGCAGTCACGAGATTCACGTCAGCAGCGAACGACCGAAGGTCGTCGCCCGTGTCGACGACTGTGCGCAGAGGCACCTGCGCCTGCTTCGTGATGTGGGTGACCTTGGGTGCCAGCAGCTCGAGCATTGCCACGACTCGGTCGGCGTCACGTCCCAGGGTCGCGAGATCGACCTCGGTGTCGAGTCCCGTCCCGAGCTCGGAGGTGATGGTCGTCAGATCGTCCTCGTCAATCTGCGCAGCGACATCGCCGAGATGCCGGATGATCGTGTCGAACCGGCGAGGTACCGCCGTATCGGCGCGCGCCACGATGTCACCGTCGCGAAGGAACGGGCGCTGGTCTGTACGTGGACGGAAGTCGAGACGCTGCTCGCCGATCGCCGAGAGGTTCGAGACCACCGCATCAGTGTCGACCGGTACGTCGACATCGCCCTTGATGTGGAGCTTGACCACGACGCCATCGTCCTCAAGCTGTACGTCGTCGACTCGACCGATGCTGCTGCCGCGGTAGGTCACATCGGCGCCAGGGTAGATACCGCCGCCGGACGGGAGCTGAACAGACACCGAGTGGGTCGACGAGAACACCGACGACCCGATCACTCGGTCCCCGAGATAGAGCAAGCCGATGATTGCGATTCCGAGCAGTACGACCTCGGCGAGACGCGTGTTGCGGCGATCGACCAAGCGGGTCATCAGCGCGCACCCCCTGTGAGGCCCTGGAAGAACTGACCCACCAAGCCCTCGCCGCCGGCGATGTCGGTGACGGTGTCCTGCAGACCTGCCAGCAGCTCACCCAGATCGGCTTCGAGAAGCGTGGCGGCCTCGGGCGCGATCGGAACGTTGCCGAGGTCGGCGGGCAGGGCGGGGATCACGTTGAACGTAAGGTCGAACATCGCGAAGTCGCCGGGGGTGGCGCGATCGAGTGCGTCGGCGAATCCGGTGATCCCGGTCATGATGGGTCGGATCTGGTCACGCTCAGCGATCACGGCGTCGACGAGCGTCCTGGTGTCCTTCAGCTGGTTGCGCAGGCGGCCACGCATCCCTTCGACGGTCTTGCGGCTCGAGCCCTCGATGCGGTCAAGAGCGATGAGGAGCTCGACGGCCTTGTCCTCGTGCCGCTGCAGGGTGCGAATGGCCGGGTCGAGCTTCTTGATCGAGGAGGCGATGAGGTCGGTGTCGTCCGCGAGGCCGGCCATGAGCCGGTCAAGTGCGTCCAGGCTCACGTCGATGTCGTCACGGTGGCGGTTGGTGGACGTCACCAGGTCATCCACCTCGCGCAGCAGGTGCCTGACCGTGGTGGATGACCCGTCCATCGCGATCGCGAGCTCGTCGACGACGACCTTCAGATCTGCGTAGCTGCCACCGGTGACGGCGGCTGACACGCCGGTCAGCAGGTCGGTCGTGTCAGGCGCGGTGGTCGTGCGCTCAAGGCCGATGGTTGCGCCGGATGCGAGTACGCCGGATGTGGGCTTTGTGGGTGGGACGAGGGCCACGAATGCCTCACCGACCGGGGCGGTCAGCCGTACCTCGGCGCGGGACCCAGCGGGGATCTTGGTGTCTTCCATGACTTCGAACGACACGTGGGCGACATAGTTGGACGTCGTGACTTCGGTGACCTGTCCGACTGTCCTGCCCTCGAGCTTGACCGGGGATGCGGGAGGCAGGTTGAGCGCCGACGCGAACTCCGCGCTCAGTGGATAGGTCTTTCCCGTGACCTTGCTCGGCAATGGGACGTCGTACAAGTCGGGCCCGCCACAGGCTCCGAGCGTGACCGCAGCGGCGAGCGCCATGCTGGCAATCGCTCTGCCCTTGGAAGATATGCGCATCACGGCACGACTCCGTCCACGAGTCGCGCGAAGATGTCGAGGAAGCTGTCGAAGGATGCGGCGTTGTCTTCGACGAGGACGTCGCACACGCTTATGTTTTCCGGCACGAAGGCATTGCAGAAAGACTCGCGTGCGACCTCGCCGAACGGTGCTGTGCGCCTGGCATCGAGCCGCACCCGGAGGTTTCGCGTCGCCGGGTCGTAGGCGCGGGCGATGTTCTCGGCCGCGAGAGGCAGCGTGTTGAAGGCGCTGGCAATGGCCTCGCGCTGTTCTGCGATCGTGCCGAGCACGTCTGACGTGCGATCGACGGTGCGAGTCATCAAGGTCTCGTTGTCGTTGATGAAGTCAGTCATCTTGCGACTCAGCTGGTCGAGCGTGGTGAGGGATTGTGCGATGTTCTCGCGCTGACCGGCGAACAGCTCCGCACTGTCGGCGACCGAGCTGGCGAGGGAGCGGATCGTATTGTCGCGCCTGGCCAGCATCGTCACCAGCTCATCGGCGTCACCGACGATCGCCGTGAGGTCCTCGTCCGCGTCGCTGACGGTTGCGAGCGCGCGGCCCGACTCGTCCAACAGTCCGGCGAAGGCCTCGCCCTTGCCCTCGAGCTGTTCGGCAGTGACCGAGAGCAGGTCACCGATGTCCTTGCCGTCCTTCGTGGTGTCGGACAGCGCAACGAGGAGGTCGTCCACCGCAGCGAAGATGTCGTCGACGTTGGCGGGCGCTTTGGTGCGTTCCAGCGAGACGATCGCACCGTCGGCAATCTTGGCTCCCTTGGTCCAGGCAGGTGTGAGCTCCACGAAGCGGTCGGTGACCAGTGACGACTGCATGATGACCGCGCCGACATCGGCGGACACCGGCTCGTCGACGCGTACCGTCACGTCGACTCGCTGGCCCTTCGGCTGGACCTTCGTGACCTCGCCAATGCGTACGCCGATGGTTTGTACGTCGTTGCCCACGTACAGGCCGGTCGTGTCGGTGAACTGCAGGGTGAACGTCGTCGACTGCGAACTGGGGCGCAGCGCGAACAGCAGTCCGGCGACGATCAACAGGCCGACCACACCGGCGGCAACGACTTGGAAGAGTCTTGAGCGGATCATGAGCATCCGCCTTCTGGCTGGACCAGCGGGCACCACAGGTTGTCCGGCAACAGGAAGTAGGGCGCGCCGACCTCGAGCCACGGTCCGTTTCCGGTGGCGTTGGCGAAGTAGCGCGCAAACGGTGCCGAGCTGCGCAGGGTCTGGCCGAGCTCGTCGGAATGCGCCTGCAGCACACCGAGTGTGTCGTCGAACTGGTTGAGCAGCTTGCGCATCGTCGCGTCGTTGTCGTCGGCCATGGCGTCGAGAGTCGTGACCACCTCCGTGCCGTTGACGACCAGCCGTTCGATCGTCTCGCGCCGGCGCTGGACAAGCCCCGTGACCTTCTCGGCATTGACCAGGAGGCTGTCGAGCTCGCTCTGCTGGTCGTGGACGACGCCGGTGACCTTGCGCGTGTAGGTGAGGAGCCGGTCGATCTGGTCGTCCTTGTCACCGATCAATCGGGCAAGCGCGGCGGTGTCTTCCATCGCGCGCTGAGTGAGCTTCGGGTCCTGGTCTAGCTCGGTCGACAAGGTCGCGACGGCCTTGTCGATCGCGTCGAGGTCGAGGTCATTCAGGAGGTCGTTGCTGTCGGTGAAGACGTCGGAGACGGTGTACGACGGCGCAGTGTGTTTTGACGTGATCGTGCCCCCGTGCGGGAGCTTCGGGCCGTCGCCGATGGAGACGTCCAGGAACGTCGTGCCGAGCATCGACGCGAGCTTCACCCTGGCCTCGGAGCTCGTGTGCAGAGTCACGTCCCGATCGAGCTTGAAGTCGATGACTGCCTTGTCCCCGTCGAGCGTGATCCCGGTGACCGATCCGGACTCGATGCCCGCAACGCGTACTTCGTCACCGGTCTTGATGCCGGAAGCATGGATGAACTCGGCCTCGTAGCTCGCGTCGGTCGGTTTGAGCGCACGCCACGCCACGAGGACGAGGAGCAGGAGGGCAACTCCGACGATGAGTGTCTTGCGTCTCGTGGCGGTCATCGGCAGGGCCTCGAGTGTCCTGCCCCGGGAAGGTCGGGGGTCTTGATTGCGGCGGCACCGAAGTCGAGGGTGCAGACATAGGTGTTGAGCCACGACCCGTGGCTGAGCGCTCTGTTGAAGCCCTCGAGCAGGCGCGGGGTGTCCTTCAGCGTCGTGGCGAGGAGGTCGTTGTTCTCGACGATCGTCTTGCCGAGCTCGGCGAAGCGCGCGAGTGCTGCGCTCAGCGGCCCGGAGGTCTCGTCCAGCAAGCCGCCGAGCGATGCGGTCATGCGGTCGAGAGCCACGACGGCTGAGTCGACATCACCAGAGTCGTCAGCCAGGTCGCCAACCAGACCGTCAAGACCACCGATGACCGAGCGCAGTTCTTCACGATGCTCCGAGGTCGCCTGCATCACGGTCGTGACATTCTCGATGACCCGCGAGATGACTTCGTCCCGGTCAGCCAGGTGCGCGGTGAGCTGTGACGTCTGTTCCATCAGATGGGCCAGTCGCGGTCCTTCGCCCTGCAGTGTCTGTACGACCTCGGTGGCGATGAGGTTGACGTCCTTGGGGTCGAGCGCCTCGAACATGGGCTTGAAGGCGTTGAACAGCTCGGTCAGGTCGAGGGCAGGCCGCGTGTTCTCGACCCCGAGCGTCGAGCCTTCGGGTAGGCGCTTTCCTGTCTTGGCTCCGGCTTCTAGCGCCAGGTAACGCTGACCGAGCAGGTTCAAGTAGGAGATGCGGGAGACGGTGTCGGTACGGACCGGCTGGTCCGACGCCACGACGAAGTCGATCCGGGCGAGACCGCCGTCGAGCTCTCGTCCCTCGACGCGGCCGACTCGGACTCCGGCAATACGTACGTCGTCTCCCACGCGGATGCCGGATGCATCGCTGAACAACGCCGAGTATTGAGTGGTGTCCCCAGCATCGCGACGGGCTAGCGTATTGGCGACGGTCATCGTCATGACGAGGGCAACGACCGTGAAGGCCACCAGTCCGGCGATCTCCCAGGTGTATCGGCGCAGAAGTGTCATGGCGTCGTTCTCCCCATGAGAAGACCGAGATCGCGAAGCATCTCAAAGAGTCCCTGAGGTTCCTGGGTCTCCGACGGTGCTTCGGGCAACGTCGCGACAGAGCCAGCGACCGGCTTGTCACCCTTCGAAGCAGACTCCGCCTGCTCGAGCATGGCCGTGATCTTCTCGGCGAGTCCGTCGATGCCCGCAGCATCGCTTGTTGATTCAGATCGAGCATCGGCAGGAACCGGATCGCCGCAATTCGTGGCGATCAGCGTGGGTCCGTAGCGAGTGCAATCTGCGGCTGTGTAGGCGTGCGGTATGTCGAATCCGATCGTGCCGATCATCTGGATTGCGTTGTCGTCGATGCCGGCCGCACCATTCGTTCCCGTCTTGGCGAAGTTGGCGAGGATCTGCTGCACCGCGGGTCCGTTGTCTGCCGCGAGACCCGTCAGTCGCTCGAGACGCCGGACGAAGGTCAGAAGTACGTCCTCGAGGCCGGCGAGCAGCGTATCGGCGCGATCGACAACCTTTGCTGATTCGTTGAGGACCCAGCCGATCGTCTTTTCCTGCTCGACGATCGTGTCGGTGGTGGTACGCGCATGACCCATTGCCGAGGTGAGGTCAGGTTCGATGTCGGCGATCGTGTCCAGTGCCCCCGCGGCGAGATTCAAGGTCTCCCACGTGGTGGGGAGGTCGCGGTTGAGATCGGTGACGACGCGGTCGGTTCGCTCCAGGAAGTCCTTGATGTCACCGCCTTTGCCATCGAGTGCGGGCGCGAGCTTGCCGGTGATGCGGTTGATGTCCTCGGCATCGACGGCCGAGATCAGTCGCTCGGCCTCGTCGAACGACTTCATCAAGCTCAGGGTCGCCTCGGTGCTGTCGGCGGCGAGCACATCGCCGGACACCAGGTGAGCGTCGCCGGCCGCGTCCTTGTCGGCCAACAGCTCGACGTACTCCGACCCGAACACGGTGCTCGGCAGGATCCGAGCCGTGGCGTTCGACGGGATTGACTTCGAGTGGTCCTGGTTCACCAGCAGGTGCAGGCGGTAGCCATCGCCGTGATCGGACAGTCGCAGGACGCGGCCCACGATGATGCCGTGATAGCGGACCTTGGCTCCGGGCCCGATCGCGTCGCCGATGCGTTCGACCTCGACGGAGACCTTCGCGTCGCTAGTCCACACTCCGAAGTACGACAGCGTCAGCCACTGGGCGAGGGCCACCGTCAGGACGAGGCCGATCGCGCCGATCACCAAGCGCTGCAGGCGGGTGGGCTCAGTGTTCATCCGGTGATCGTCACTTGCTGGCCAGGGCCCCACAGCGCGAGTGTCAGTGCGATGTCCAACAGCGTGATGCCGATGATGCTGGTGCGGATGGCGCGTCCGGTCGCCCGGCCAACCCCCTCAGGCCCGCCACTGGCAAAAAAGCCGTAATAGCAGTGCACCAAGGTCACCATGATGGTCAGGACGACGACTTTGACGGCTGCCAGCAGCACGTCAGTCAACGACACGAACGTCGAGAAATAGTGGTCGTACGTGCCGGCCGACTGGTTGTAGAAGACCGTGACGACCAGGTCAGTGGTGACGTACGTACCGACCAGGCCCAGCAGGAACAGCGGGATCACCATGATGAGCGCCGACACGATGCGGGTCGAGACGAGGTACGGAACGGGGCGGATCGACATCGCCTCGAGGGCGTCGATCTCCTCGCTGATGCGCATTGCGCCAAGGCGTGACGTGAAGCCGCACCCGATGCGTGCAGCGAACGCGAGCGCCACGATGATCGGCGCGAGCTCGCGAGTGTTGACGTAGCCCGACACGAAGCCCACGAGCGGCGCCAGGCCGATGATGTCGAGGCCGTTGTGGCCCTCGAGCCCGACCTCGGTGCCCGTGAGTGTCGACATCAGGAAGACAACACCGACGGCGCCACCGCCGACGACGAGCGCGCCACCGCCGAGGCTCACCTCGGCGAGGTGTCGTCCGATCTGGGCGGGGTAGTGGCGGATTGCGAGGGGGATCTGCACGATCGCCATGAGGCAGAACCACAGGAAGTCGCCGAGGCGGCTGAGCGGACTGACGACGGTGACGTCGAGGACCTTGACCAGGGCGCTCATGCGACGCCTCCCGGGAAGAGCATTGCTTGCGTCTGGGAGACGACGAAGTTGGCCGCGAACAGCAGCACGAAGTTGGTGACGACCGCCGACGTAACAGCATCGCTGACGCCGGACGGGCCGTTCTCCACCTTCAGCCCCTTGTATGAGGCGACGACCGCACAGATCGTCCCGAAGATTCCGGCCTTGACGAAGGACAGCACCATGTCGCTCGGTCGGGCGAGCGTCGCAACCGAGGCGAGATAACCACCGGCGGACAGGTCCTGCACGGTGATGCTGACCAACAGCGTGGTGACGATCGAGAAGAACGTCACGACGCCGTTGAGCAGCATCGACACGATGACGGTGGCGATGACTCGGGGGAGGACCACCCGTTCGACGACCCGCACGCCCATGACCTCGAGCGCATCGATCTCTTCGCGGATGCGGCGGGAGCCGAGCTCGGAGCAGATGGCTGAGCCGGCGACGCCCGAGAGCATCAACGCCGTGATGATCGGGGCGCCCTGGCGTACGACGGCCAGTGTGTTACCGGCACCCGTGAATCCAGTTGCGCCGACCTCTTGGGCCAGCACGTTGACCTGCAGCGCGAGGATGACACCGAACGGAATGCACACCGCGAGCGCCGGGAGGGTGCAGACCGTGATCGTGAACCAGGTCTGGCGGATCGTCTCCTCGGCGGGGAATCGTCGTGCGGAGATGGAGGCGGGTATCGCGCGAGCGACACCAAGACCTAGACGAATCATCTCCATGGCTTCGCGTAGCGGGCCAGGGCGTTTGGAACGACGTACGGCGGTGGCCGACTCAACTGATGGCACCCGTCACCTCCGTCGTCGTGGGAGGGCATCGAAATCGATCCCCGCTATGTGACGCCGGAAATGTAACAGTGAATCTGTCGTGGTCGTCAAGGCCTTCAACGACGAGTCCGTGACCGAGGTCACGGCTGGTTCGTCAGAACTTCACTTGAATTCCAGAAAGAATTGCGCGATCACTGTGACAGTAATATTGTCACGGCTGTGACCGCCCTCCCCGATGCCAGCGACGACCTGCGGACCGTCGACGAACTTGCCAGCAGTGCAGGCATCTCCGTACGGACGACCCGCTACTACGCCAGCCTCGGCTTCCTGCCACCGCCAACACGTCGGGGCCGCGTCGCCTATTACGGCGCGGAGCACGCGGCTCGTCTGTCGCTCGTGCGCGCCCTGCAGGCCCACGGCTTCACGATGGCCGCCATCGAGAAGGCCATTAGCCGGATCCCGAACGATGCGACGGTCGAGGACATCGCCGTCCAGCGAGCTGTGCTGACGTCGTGGTCGCCGAGCGGTCCTGAGGTGCTCGACCGCCAGCAGCTCGACGTACGTGCAGGACGGGCGCTGGCCGCCGATGAGGTCGCTCTGCTCGTCGAGACCGGCGTGCTCGAGCAGATCGGACGTACGTACTCACCGCTTCCCGGCTTCGAGATGGGAGTGGAGCTGCTCGATGTCGAGATCCCGGTCGACGGCATCACGGAGGCCGGCAAGGCGATCGACCGGCACATGCGGGCACTCCGCGACGACCTCAATGACATCCTCAACCGCCAGGTGCTCGAGCCTTACCGATCGATGCCGCGTACAGAGGAACAGTCCGCACGCCTCGAGCTCACCATTCAACGCTTGCGCTCCCTGACATTGCAAGCCGTCGTCAGCGGCTTCGAACGCGCGACCAACGCGGCCATCACCCGCTCCTGAACCACGTTTCGTAGTTCCCTCACGAGGTTTCGATAGTCCTGGCGGCTTTGCAGCGTTCCACTCAACCTGGCTCACCGCGCCCCCTACTCGCTCCGCATCGTGGGGGGACCCCCAGCTCGCAGAGCTCGCTCGGGTTCGCCAATTTGTAATGACGGGGCGGTGTCTGTCAGAATAGTTCGGTTGCTCCGGCTTGATCGCTGGGGCGCCGACCGTCCGGCTCTCACGCCGATCATGGCGCCGGCGCCGAACCTGAGATCGAGCTTGTCCCGCACGGTGTTGTTTCAACCAGTATCTGCGGGTCCAACCACCTAACTCGAGAAGTGTGTGACGTACGCGCCTGGAGCGCCCGCGACACGCCCGACCTCGGGGGTCGGCGGGAGGATGAGTTTCTCCCTCGAACCCGAGGCGAGACCAAGCGAAGCGGAACGAAGAGAAGGACGAGCGAGAGCATGGCGGGACAAAAAATCCGTATCCGGCTCAAGGCCTACGACCACGAGGTCATTGACTCCTCGGCGCGCAAGATCGTCGACACGGTGACGCGCACGGGTGCCAAGGTCGCAGGACCGGTGCCACTGCCCACTGAAAAGAACGTGTTCTGTGTGATCCGTTCGCCCCACAAGTACAAGGACAGCCGCGAGCACTTTGAGATGCGTACGCACAAGCGGCTCATCGACATCATTGACCCGACGCCCAAGACAGTCGACTCGCTCATGCGCCTCGACCTGCCTGCCGGCGTCGACATCGAGATCAAGCTCTAAGGAGGCCAGCGACCATGAGCACCAGCAGCACTGCCACCGCACGCGGCCTCCTCGGCCGCAAGATCGGCATGACCCAGGTTTGGGACGCCGACAACAAGATCATTCCCGTCACCGTGATCGCAGCTGACACCAACGTTGTCACGCAGATCCGTACGCGCGAGACCGACGGCTACTCAGCCGTCCAGCTCGGCTTCGGCGAGATCGACGGCCGCAAGGTCAACAAGCCGGTCTCGGGCCACTTCGCCAAGGCCGGTGTGACGCCTCGTCGCCACATCGTCGAGATCCGCACGGAGCTCGTCGCCGACTACACGCTGGGCCAGGAGATCTCCCCGGACGTCTTCGCCGCTGGCGACATCATCGATGTCACCGCGACCAGCAAGGGCAAGGGCTTCGCCGGCGTCATGAAGCGTCACGGCTTCCACGGCGTGGGCGCCTCGCACGGCGCGCACCGCAACCACCGCAAGCCCGGCTCGATCGGCGCATGCGCCACTCCGGGTCGCGTCTTCAAGGGCCTCAAGATGGCCGGTCACATGGGCGCCGAGCAGGTCACCACGCAGAACCTCACGGTTCACGCGGTCGACGTTGCCAAGGGCGTCATCCTCGTCAAGGGCGCCGTACCCGGCCCCAAGGGCGCACTCGTCGTCCTCCGCTCCGCAATTAAGGGGGCCTGAGCATGGCAAAGACCATTGATGCTCAGCTGCCCGTCGACATCTTCGACGTACAGACCAACATCCCGCTGATCCACCAGGTCGTCGTCGCCCAGCTGGCTGCTGCCCGCCAGGGAACGCACAGCACCAAGTCGCGTGGCGAGGTGTCCGGTGGTGGCAAGAAGCCTTACCGCCAGAAGGGCACAGGTCGCGCTCGTCAGGGCTCGATCCGCGCACCTCAGTACAACGGTGGTGGCATCGTCCACGGCCCCAAGCCGCGTGACTACGAACAGCGCACCCCCAAGAAGATGAAGGCTGCCGCCCTGCGCGGTGCCCTCTCGGACCGGGCCCGCACTGGTCGTCTGCACGTCATCGACAGCTTCGTCGAGGGTGGCAAGCCTTCGACCAAGGACGCCATCGCGACGCTCGCAGGTCTCACCACTCGTACGCGTGTCCTCGTGGTCGTTGACCGCAATGACACCGTCACGGCGCTGAGCCTGCGCAACGTCACCGACACGGTCATCCTGTCGTTCGACCAGCTCAACACGTACGACGTCCTGCTGAGTGACGACATCGTCTTCACACAGGCCGCGTTCGACGCATTCGTTGCGGCTCGTTCCGCTGAGGGTGCCAAGACGATCGCGCTGAGCAAGGCCGCAACCGAGCCGGACACAAAGCCGGCCTCCAAGGCTCCGGCCAAGAAGGCCCCGGCCAAGAAGGCTGCGCCGGCGAAGGCTGCCGAGACCGAGGCTGCTCCGGCCGCCAAGAAGGCGCCGGCTGCCAAGAAGGCTGCTGCTGAGACTCCGGCCAAGAAGGCTCCGGCCAAGGCTGCTGCCAAGAAGGCACCTGCGAAGGCTGCCGCCAAGAAGGCACCTGCTGCCAAGAAGGCGCCCGCCAAGAAGGCACCTGCGAAGAAGGATGGAGGGGACAAGTGAGCACGATCCACAAGGACCACCGCGACGTCCTGATCGCTCCGGTTGTCAGCGAGAAGAGCTACGGCCTGCTCGACGACAACAAGTACACCTTCGTGGTGCACCCGGATGCCAACAAGACCGAGATCAAGATTGCCGTCGAGAAGATCTTCGGCGTCAAGGTCACCGCTGTTAACACGCTCAACCGCAAGGGCAAGACCCGTCGTACCAAGTCGGGCCTTGGCAAGCGCAAGGACACCAAGCGAGCAATCGTGAGCGTGGCCGCCGGTCAGAGCATCGACATCTTCTCGACGCCGAGCGCCTGAGGACTGAGGACATATGGCTATTCGCAAGTACAAGCCGACAACGCCGGGCCGTCGTGGCTCGAGCGTCGCCGACTTCGCCGAGATCACCCGCACGACTTCCGAGAAGTCGCTGACGGAGCCGCTGCCCAAGAAGGGCGGCCGCAACAACCAGGGTCGCATCACCACGCGTCACCAGGGTGGCGGTCACAAGCGCGCCTACCGCATCATCGACTTCCGTCGCTATGACAAGGACGGCGTGCCGGCCAAGGTCGCTCACATCGAGTACGACCCCAACCGCACCGCTCGCATCGCGCTGCTGCACTACGCCGATGGCGAGAAGCGCTACATCGTCGCTCCCGAAGGCCTCAAGCAGGGCATGGCCGTCGAGTCCGGTGTTGGCGCCGACATCAAGCCCGGCACCAACCTTCCGCTGCGCAACATCCCGGTCGGCACGCTGATCCACAATGTGGAGCTGCGTCCGGGCGGTGGCGCCAAGATGGGTCGCTCCGCCGGTGTCAAGGTTCAGCTCGTCGCCAAGGAAGGCGCCAAGGCGCAGCTGCGTCTGCCTTCCGGCGAGATGCGCTACGTCGACGTACGCTGCCGCGCCACAATCGGCGAGGTCGGCAATGCCGAGCAGTCCAACATCAACTGGGGCAAGGCCGGACGCAACCGTTGGAAGGGCAAGCGCCCAACCGTCCGCGGTGTCGCAATGAACCGGGTCGATCACCCGCACGGTGGTGGTGAGGGCAAGACGTCCGGTGGACGTCACCCCGTCTCCCCGTGGGGCAAGCCGGAAGGCCGTACGCGCAAGCGCAAGGCCAGCGACTCGCAAATCGTCCGCCGCCGCAAGTCCGGCCGCTGAGAAGGATTGGTTTACAGATGCCACGCAGTTTGAAGAAGGGCCCGTTCGTTGACGGGCACCTCGAGAAGAAGGTCGACGTGCAGAACGTTGCCGAGACCCACAACGTGATCAAGACCTGGTCGCGCCGCTCGATGATCCTGCCGTCCTTCATCGGACACACGATCGCCGTGCACGACGGCCGCAAGCACGTACCCGTGTTCATCACGGACTCGATGGTGGGTCACAAGCTGGGCGAGTTCGCCCCGACCCGTACGTTCCGCGGTCACGAGAAGGACGACCGGAAGGCGAAGAGGCGATGAGTGCAGCTACCCGCGAAAACGTGAGCGCGCGCCGCGAGCGCCTGCTCGGCGACGAGCCCGGCTCGTTCGCCGTGGCACGCTTCGTGCGCGTCACCGCGCAGAAGTCGCGTCGCGTTGGCGACCTGATCCGTGGCGAGTCCGTGGAGAACGCTCTGGCGATCCTGCAGTTCGCACCGCAGGCCGTTGCCGAGAACTTCTACAAGCTCGTCGACAGCGCTGCTGCCAACGCCGAGACCACTGAAGGTCTCGACCGCTCACAGCTCGTCATCACCGTTGTCCACGTGGACGAGGGCCCGACGATGAAGCGTTGGCGTCCGCGCGCCAAGGGTGCGGCCAACCGCATCCTCAAGCGCAGCAGCCACCTGACCGTGGTCGTTCAGCCGGCAGACCTCGTTGCTGCCAAGCGCGAAGCGGCCAACATCAAGAACTCCAAGAAGAAGGGCGGGGCCCGATAGTGGGACAGAAAATCAACCCGCACGGTTTCCGACTGGGCATCTCGACGGATCACAAGAGCCGTTGGTACGCCGACAAGCTCTACAAGAGCTACGTCGGTGAAGACGTGCAGATCCGCAAGATGCTCACCAAGGGCATGGACCGCGCCGGCATCAGCCGTGTCGAGATCGAGCGC